>JAFYGX010000075.1 GCA_017543025.1 Solobacterium sp. | reverse complement strand
GTCCTTCCTGTTTTCCTTCCAGTTTACCTTCCTGAAGTCCTTCCAGTTTTCCTTCTTCAAAGCGTTCATCGCCGTAGAACTCTATATGCATACGGTTATCAAGTTCGTCAAACAGCATATCGATCACCCTGCCGGATTCCGCCGTCAGCTCTTCATAGATCACAAAGTTATCCGGGACACGCTGAAGCACAGTTTCAATTGCACTCCTGAGATCGCTTCCGTTTTCCTGCTCGTTCCGGATAGAGGAAATGAGCCATGCGTATTCTGCCAGCGGTTTACATCCTTCCTGTACAGCTTCATTGTATCCGGAATTGATGTTCAGTACAGTGACAACTGCATCCAGACTGAATCCATTTCCAAGGGTTTCATCGTCTTTCTTTGAGACATAAAGATCACTGAGAAGAAGCTCTGACTTTTCGGGCGCATTCTTCCTTCCGTTGTACAGGACACAGTACACCGGCTTTGGAAGCTTCATTTTCCGGGAAGAGAATTCTGACTGACGTGTTTTTCTTACGACGTCTGCCATGTGCTTTGCAGTATACTGCATCATGCGATAAGGAATGTTCGGCGACCAGGTTGACTGATGCTCGTAAAACTGGAACATATCATGGAACACGAAGATGACATCTTCTTTCCGGCTGATGTAAAGCAAATCATCCGAATAGCGGAACTGGATTTCATCAGGGTCTTTGTAATCCGTGCCGTTAATGGCATTGAACAGGGATAAGGTCCAGTCTTTGTGCTTTTCGCTGCCAAACAGACGGCGAAAAGAGAGTCTTTGTAATTCCGGTTTGCCTGTGTGTTGTGAATATCTGAATCATCGTCATCATGTGAATGCATTTCTTTATCCTCCTGCAGTATTTATTTCCGGAAGAATTCGAAATCCTCACAGAAAAAGAAAAAACCGGAAAGAAGTTAAACTGAACTCTTTCCGGTTCTGCCGGTCACTTCATTGCATAGAAGCCGATATCTTCATCTCTCCATCCGATCCGGATGAGATTCTGACGTTCCGCATAACTGGCAGTATAATGATGCGCCCCTGCGCCTTTTGCATTCGGATTGTACAGACGATACATCTTCACCTTATGTGCATCATCGCTGTACCAGCCGATTCCTTCATCCTTCCAGCCGACTTTCAGCAGATTATCTCTTTCTTCTGTGCTGAAGGTGTAATGATGATCACCGGCATTCGGATTGTACAGACGATAGATCGGGGTATTCGATTCCTTCGGCGCATAGAACCCGATGCCTTCATATCTCCATCCGGCTGAAATCAGATTATTTTTTTCCTGTTCGAATCCGGTATAGAAATGTTCTCCGCTGTTGGGATTATACAGCCTTGCCATCGCAACGGAGTCTTTCGGAGCAGGCGTGCGCTCCTTTCCTGTATAAAGCTTGATTTCCGCATCTCTGCTGTACTTTTTCCCGTTTACCGTAAAGCCCGGCCCGCTGAAGCTGGAAGTAAACAGCGCATCATTGTATGCTCTGCTCACAACATCTTCAAACATCACCAGAACCGAATTGCCCTTTGAAACCTGATAGGTCACCGTCACACTCACATTCGTTCTCTCTGTTGTTTCGATTTCAATATCAAGCGGAATCGTATAGATCCCGAAATACTTCTGGCTGATTATACCGGACGCTGTTTTTTTGCCATCTGTCACCGTAACGGAAACCGTCATATCCGTATTGCCGGTTGCGACGCTTACCGCTTTGATAAATTCTCCGGCATCGACCGTAAAATCCTGCTTTACCACCGTCTGTCTGCCGCTGACCTTGATATAGTCTTCCGCTGTCGGGTTCAGATTATATGCATAAACATCATCATATTTCTGCGTATCCGCACCAAACGCAAACACATACGCATAATTAAGTCCATAATCGTAATAGGACATCCAGAAATACCCGCTGTACTCGTATCCCTGCCCGCCCCAGCTGTTGCGGACAAGCCATGCACCATTGTCTCTGGCCGTGAATTTTGCGAAATGATCCTTCGGAAACGAATCATCCCATCCGACAAGCATTACGCCGTGATTCATGCTTTTCACATCGCATAAGTAGCTGTTGTATTTTTTGCTGTAATAACCGCTGGCCGCAAACATTGACGCCGCGACTCCGCCGTGGTCGATAATCGCCTGTTTGATTCCGTCAATCTGATCCGGATTGATCACATAGCTGTCTGTCACCTGTACTGCATTTGATGAAACCGCAAGCTCATCCGGAAGTGTCCAGGAAGCACCTTTTTCATAAGGGGCATCTGCTTCACTGACCGGTCCGATATTATTTGCCGGCGCCTGACTGGATATGAAGAAATCCCCGCCGTTGTCCAGATAATTCTTATCTGATTTCCATTCAATGGAATCCCCCCTTGAAGTTTCCTTTGGTATGCCTGAAGTCATGCGTAGTGAAATAGGCAAGCTGCAGCTCGGAAAGATCAATGGACTTGTCTGCCTTTCCGTCATGAATCAGGTCTGCTTCAATTGCGCCCATTGCCGCAAATGCCCAGCACGTACCATACGGATCCTGATTGCGTACCTTTGGCAGATTTTGGATATTGCTGTAGGAAGAAGGCAGACCAGAATTTGTTTTCAGGATGACATCAGATTCCGTTCTCTCATACGGCATCTTCCTGTCCCAGAAACTCCCTGCCAGTGCTTCCTCCTGATCACCGACCACCAGCTTCACATGCGGAAGCCCCGCATCCAGCAGCACAGTATACCCTTCTGTGTTCGGCACAAAGTAATAGATACTGCTCTAAAGGCTGTAGTCATCAGCACATTCCCAGTTTGCCGGAATTTCCGCCCACGTTCCTTCGGATGCCTCATCTTCCGCAATCCGCACACGGATCGTTTCCGGAGGCTTTGAAAGAAGCTCTTCCAGTTCCGGTCTGGTATCGGTTCTGATTGCGTCAAAACCGATTCCTTCCGCTTCCCTGATGATCATTCCTTCTTCGGAACCGGCTTCTTCCGTAATCTCTTCCGTATCTTCGGGAAGTTCTTCCGCTGTCTCTTCTTCCTCAACTTCCTCAGATACTTCTTCTGATACGATCTCTTCCGGCTGTTCGGTTTCTTCTTCCGCAAGGATCGTACTGCTGAGCCCGCTGAATGAAAGTATGGCCGCAAGAGACACCTTCAGCAGTTTCGCACCTGTGTCTGAGATGAATCTGTATGAGTTCAAAAAAACCCTCTCTTTCATAAACATGGTTCTATTTTCCTTCACATCGCCGTTTCACATCGCCGTTAAAAAAAGGGAAAACCGGATATTTTCCCTTTTCGTTAATCACATTTTGCGCTGCTTACTTCACCGCGTAGAAGCCGACGCTCTCATCTTTCCAGCCGATCTTGATGAGATTCTGCCGTTCTGCATTATTGGAAGTATAATGATGCGACCCTGCGCCTGTCGCGTTCGGGTTATACAGGCGGTACATCTTCACCGTCTTTGCGTCATCGCTGTACCAGCCGATGCCTTCGGACTTCCATCCTGCTTTGACCAGACTGTCGCGCTCTGCCGTACTGTAGGTATAGTGATGATC
>JAFYGX010000074.1 GCA_017543025.1 Solobacterium sp. | reverse complement strand
GGATTGATTGCCCTTGTAGTTCTCTTCCAGCCGGAGCTTAGAAGGGTATTGGAGCGTTTCGGAAGCAGTTTTTTCACAAATCGCAGTTCTTCCACGCCGGAAATGGAAACTGCTATTGCGCAGTGCGTTGTCGCCTGTGATGAAATGTCCGCCTCCAAAACCGGAGCATTGATTATATTCGAACGATCCATGGATCTTGGCTCCATTATGAACACGGGAACTTTGATTCACGCGGATATTTCAGCGGAACTGCTGAAAAACATTTTTTATAACAAAGCACCTCTGCATGACGGCGCTGTTATCATCCAGGATACGAAAATTGCCGCTGCAGGCTGTGTACTGCCTTTAACCCAGAGCAGAAACCTGAGCAAAGATCTCGGTATGCGTCACCGCGCCGGAATCGGCCTCAGCGAACAATCAGACGCCGTTGTCGTAATCGTTTCAGAAGAAACAGGCGCCATATCCCTGGCGATCGACGGAATGCTGAAACGGCATCTGAATGCTGCCGCCCTTACTGAGCTTCTGCATAAGGAACTGGTGGTTGACGAAGAGAAGCTGACCTGGAAAGATCAATTGAAGCGTATTCTCCAGCGCGTACTGAAGAGGACATAACATGGACAGAAAGCAAAAGATTTCTCTGTTTGACAGCAAAATATTCTGGATGATTGTTTCTCTGCTCACCTCGCTGGCGATCTGGTCCTATGTTGTCAGTACCGAAAACTCCGTTGTGACGCAGGTTTTCCGAGGTGTAAAAGTTGAAATTGTCGGCGAGGATACCCTTCGCGATACCAGGAATCTGATTGTCACAGATATAGACACCAATACCGTAAGAGTCGAAATCCGCGGGCCGAGGCGCATTGTGGATGCTCTGAATTCCGAGGATCTGATTGCGCAGATTGACGTCAGCAAACTGTCCAGGTCGGCTTATGCGTCCATGAAATATAAAATTGTCTATCCGAACGGAACCGAAACCAGAAACATTTCCGAGGTGTCCTACAGTCCTGAAACTGTAAACTTTATGGTTTCTTCACTGAATTCCGTTTCCGTACCCGTTCGCGGAGGATATGATGGGAAGCTTGCACCCGGATTCACTGCCGAATCCCCGGTTTTCGAACCGTCAGCAATTACTGTAACCGGACCGGAAGCATACCTGAAAGACGTTTCTTACGCATGGGTCAGTTTCGGCGCAAATAAGGTTTCCGAAACGACTTATACCGAAACGGTTTCCTTTACCCTGATGAGTGCTGACGGAACACCGGTTTCGATGGAGTACCTGACCTGCTCCGACGATTCCGTTACCGCAGTATTGCCGATTCTTGAAGTCAAAGAAGTTCCTCTTTCTGTTGAACTGATTGAAGGCGCAGGTGCAACAACGGCCAACACAAAAGTTACGGTTACACCTGACCGCATCACCCTGGCCGGGGATTCTTCGATTCTTTCCGGCATGAACCGCATTGTCCTGAGTACCATTGATCTCACCGATTTCAAGAACGGTTTCACCGAAACATATTCCATTCCTTTTGACAATTCCCTGAAAAATATCAGCGGAATTACAGAAGCCAAAGTGGAGGTTGAGATTACCGGACTCTCTACCCGCACTTTCACCGTAAAAAACATTTCCTATATCAATGCTCCTGAAAATATGACTGTAGAAGTGCTGACCAACAGTCTGGATGTTGTGATTCGCGGCACCGAAGAACAGCTTGATCAGCTCTCAGCCGACAGCATCCGTGCCGTTGCGGACTTGGCCGATTACAGGGAG
>JAFYGX010000073.1 GCA_017543025.1 Solobacterium sp. | reverse complement strand
TTTTCACTTCATTGCGATACTGTCTGCGCACTTTGCCGTCACGCAGCTCCACCACAAGATCTGCCATCTTACGAATGGCTTCATTGTGGGTGACAATGAGGATCGTATTGCCATATACCTGATTGACCTTTTCAATCAGACAGAGAATATCTTTTGAGGTGTTGTAGTCCAGAGCACCCGTCGGTTCATCACAGAGCAGGATATCCGGGTTCTTGATGATCGCTCTGCCGATTGAAGTGCGCTGCTGCTGACCGCCGGAAAGCTGATTGGGCAGCTTATCCTGATGACTTTCAAGACCCAGTGTTTTCAAAAGCTCATCGCAGTCCAGCGGATCTTTGGAAAGATAACCGCCGACTTCGATATTTTCACGGACCGTGAGATTCGGGATGAGATTATACATCTGAAAGATATAGCCGAGGTGATTTCTGCGGTACGCCGTCAGCGCCTTTTCCTTCATCGAGCGCATCGGTTCACCGCGGACAATGATGTCGCCTTCATCCGCCGTATCAATTCCGCCGATGATATTCAGCAAGGTGGATTTGCCGGAACCGGACGGTCCCAGCAGCACACAGATTTCTCCCTCCTCTACGGAAAGGCTGATACCTTTCAGTACTTCGACACGGTTTTCTCTCTCGCCGAAGGATTTTCGAATATTCTGCAGTTCAAGAAACATAATACACCTGAGTTAGTTTATTTTAACTAACTTATAATAGCACGATTTCTGCGGTTCGGCATTCTTTTTCAGGGTTCTTTTCAAGCAGGATGCTGTTTTGCAGGAATGATATAAAGCGCTTATTCGCAGCAGATCCGCCGCAAAGCACGATGATCGGACACGGACATCCGCATCCCACAGAAAGGCGGATTCATATCCTGCTGTTTCAGGACCTGTGTAAATGATGCATGCACAGATCACGATCACGGCTGCTGTCAGAGCATACGTATTTCCATTGCCGCAAAGCAGACAAGGAACACAGAACTCTGACCGCATCTGTGATCCCGGCAGCAGGGCCTTACGCTGTCGTTTCCATGTTCGTATGGATCTTCCGGCCGGCATTGATCGCCTCATTGCGTTCCCTGCTCTCTGTGTCCGTCCGATGATCTGCCTTTCCTTCCGTCACACACAGACCTTGTATATGTAAGCCTCTGCAGTTCAGTCGGCTCTGACTGAACTGCAGAGAGATTTGCTTTCCTGTCAGCCTAGGGTTTCCCGTTTCTGCTGCAATGAGGCAGAACTCCGTTTTTGAAACCGCCCGGATCATTTAGTTAGACACAGCTAACATAATATGCTACATTTAGTTAGTAATAACTAATCGGAGGGCTTATGAAAGCATTTGAACTTGTCTCCTATGGTGCACCTACCCTAGCAGGAATCAAAACCGCAAGTATGTTTACAACACCCTGCACGAATATGTCGGTGCTGATGGAAGAAATGAAAGCATTCAACAGGCGGTTTGCGGCAAGGGGACTGCGTATCATTCCCCTGCGCATGCAGAAAGACAGAATGCTGATCTACGTGTTTCGATTGGAAATGCTGAAACAGGATATCGCTCAGCAGGGAGCGCTCTCCATTCTCAAAGAAAGGGGATATACCGCCTGCAGCGCGGAGCGGTGTCTGGGTGAACTGGTTCGGCATCTGCGCTCTGATGAAGAGTTTCCGCATGAAATCGGATTGTTTCTCGGGTATCCCCCGGAAGATGTTTATGGATTTATCCATCATCGTGACAAAGCATGCAAATGTATCGGTGAATGGCGTGTGTACGGTGATGAAGCCGCCGCAAGAGAACGGTTTGAATCCTATACCCTATGCAGGAATGTTTACTGCCGGAATCTTTCCGTCGGTTATACGATCGAAGATCTCGCAGTAGCAGATAAAAAAGCGCAATTAGAAAGATGAGGAAAAAAGAATGAGTAAAGTTGCAGTTGTATTCTGGAGTGGAACAGGAAATACGGAGGCCATGGCGAATGCGGCAGCAGATGGCGCAAAAGAAGCAGGAGCGGAAGTCGAAGTGATCCCCTGCGCATCGTTCAGTGCAGCAGATGCCGGCAAGTATGATGCAATTGCGTTTGGCTGTCCTTCCATGGGCGCCGAACAGCTGGAAGAGTCGGAATTTGAACCGATGTTCGCATCGGTGGAAGGTTCTCTTTCCGGCAAGAAAGTCGGACTGTTCGGTTCCTGGGGCTGGGGCAACGGTGCCTGGATGGATGACTGGAACACACGCTGCCTTGGCGACGGCATGAATGTTGTAAAAACCGTTCACTGCTGCGGCTTCCCGGATGAAGCAGCGCTGGCAGCCTGCGCAGAACTTGGCGCAGCACTGGCATAAACCGTATTCCGCAAACTATGACGCAGTCCTGTTTCAGGGCCGCGTCTTTTTTTCAGACACGGAAATACCCGCAATATCTGATGAACCGAGTACGTGCGTCTTAATATCCGACTCGCCATCCCGGACAGGAGTTCTGCGCGCAAAATCCGTATGAAATCCGAATTCACGAGCGGTTTCCGGATGCATTTTAACGCATGGATCATCCAAATAAATTCCGTATAGAAATGAACTACCTGCGCCAAGGCTCAACCGTCCACTGGACGGTTGACCGCTGCTATCGCGACGCGGGCGGGGTATCTAAATCCCGCTTCGCGGGCGACGACTACATCTTAAGCCGAAGCTGTACATACGAATCATATGTACCTTGCTGCTTTACGTATTCCCGGATTACACTTTCATTCGTGTATTTTCCAACTGTGCTCACAAAATACCCGTCGCTCCAGAATTCCCCGCCCCAAAGCTGTTTCTTCACTTCAGGGTGTTCAGCAAACACGCGTCGAGCCGTTATACTCTTCACTACTCAAGCCGCGGGGAATTCCCCATCCCAGGAGCTCCCTCGCTCCACGCTCAGTCGCTAGTTAAAAAATCAAATCACCGGAGGTGAATGCTTTTATTTCGCGCGTTTTTATGAATTGTTCATCCTTTTTTAACAGAATTCATGCCGAATATGAAAAGCCAAGGGCATCCTCGCAGGCATTTCTGCAGTTTTGCCTCGGCTTATTCATAGTCTTTGCGGCACGCGACAATATCATTGAGCTTAACTTGATGACATTGCGCAGCAGGCGGGTTTTGTTGTTTTCTGAATGGGTTCAGACGGAGTATTTCGCCACAAACTCATCTGCCGGAAGGGGCTTGGAAAAATAATATCCCTGCAGATAATCACAACCTGCAGCTTTCATTACTTTCCCCATCTCCTCGGTCTCGATTCCTTCTGCTGTAACGCTGAAATTCAGCTGTTTGAACGCCTTGATGATGGCGGGAAGGAGGGCATCCCGTTCCTTGTAATAATCCCATACCACTTCCATATCCAGTTTGATATTGATAAACGGATAGTGCTTGACACGGGTCAGATTGGAATATCCCGTCCCGTAATCGTCCAGAGCAAACCGGAATCCGTTTTCCTGCAGTGTCTGAATCTGTTTCTGCAGCAGTGAAAGATCAATCATGGATGCCTCGGTAATTTCCAGATGGATGTATTTCGCATCTACCCCATAACGGTCCAGAATCTCTGTGAACTGATCGGAAAGATCGCGGTTCATGCACTGAATCGGCGAGAGATTTACGTTAACCCACTGCAGGCCGGTCGCTGCCAGCTTGCCTTCGCTGATAAATCTGCATGCCTTTTCAAACACCTGCGAACCAAGACGGTTGATCTGACCGTTCTGTTCCGCAATCGGAATAAAGATTCCGGGTGAAAGAATGCGTCCTTCTGAATTCCGGATTCGCGCAAGTACTTCCGCACCGCACATAGTTCCGGAATCGCACTCGATTAACGGCTGCAGAAAAATCTCCACGCTGTTTTCTTCGATTGCTTTTTCCAGTTCCCGTTTGACGTCCACCTGACGGTCCAGATCGTGAATCTCATCCAGATCGATCATATTGCCCGAAGACGACCGTTTGCCGGTTTCGTAGAATGCGGTCAGAAGACGGTTGATAATCGTATCAGTATCGTCGTATCCGGAGCGGCTGCTGATGCGGACAAATGAAACATCAAGAAACAGGTCTGCCTCATCTGCCATCCAGGGCCGCTGAAAGCGCTGTGAGATGTCCTGCTGTATTGCATCCCACTCCATCTGGTCGGAGCCCATGATCGCAAAACAGCCGTTGCGCAGATAGAAAATCTGTTCTTCTTCACAGAGCTCCGCAAGGTACTCGGAAATCAGTTTGATTCCCTGATCCATCTGGTGATAGCCGTAGATTTCCCTCTCTTCACTGTAGCTGCGCAGTACAAAACACAGAAGACGGAACGGCTGCGTAATGCGCACTTCATCCAGTGTGGTCCGAAAAGCCCGCCTGTTGAACGAAGGTCCGCGGTCTGAACTGTACAGATCGGGATTCTGAAACGTCAGATAGATAATGAGAATCGCCATCAGGCAGAACAGATTCATCACAAGAATCTGCGGCATGATAAACCGGATGACCGTTCCTGCCAGCAGAATCAGATTATATGCACCGGCGCTGATCAGCTCATACTGACTGAGCTTTGCCCGGAACCGGAACAGAACAACCAGCGAAAGCAGAATATAGAACAGAGAGCAGAAATAGAGAATATTGTATAACGGCCCGCTCTGATACCCGGCTTCCGTGATGCGGAATACCGCTCCGGTATAATAGCTGGAAACAGCGATCACTTCAGAAATGATTACCACAATCGCTTCCGCAGTCTTTCTGACATAGCTCTTATCTGTTTCTGCGCCGACCACATTCGAGGTGAGCAGATAGAAGAGATAAATCCTCACCAGAAAAAAGACGAAATACAATGTGTTGAGCATATACAGAGCGTTCGACGAAAACATCTCAAAACTCTCATCCGCTTTAGAGGAAATCAGATCCAGTATGATTACCAGACTTTCTGCTGTAAGAAGAAAGACAAATACACGATTCACCCGAATCATGATCTGCGGCCTTGAAAGGTAATAGACCAGCAGAATCAGCAGAATCAGAAAGCCTGGAATAACAAAGTTATAATTCCACATAAGTATCTCCGTCCGAAGCCGCCGTGTTCAATTAAACCCGGAATCTGCGGATTGTACATTAATGATGCATGACATCTGCTGAAAACACAACTGTTTTTCCTGCCGCCCTGACCGCATTTGATCTGCCGCACAAAAAAAGCGCCATACGAAGATTATTCCGTATGGTGCTTAAGCTATCCGCAATTACTTTCCTTTTTCAAGCGCAAGCGTTCTTGTGGTAAGGTCGCAGACAGAAGCAGGTCCGTAGTACTGGATCGCTCCCGGATATGTATAAGCAGTTTCAACTGCCCATGTATCGCGGTTCGCTTCGAAGAACCGGAACGGTTTGCCTTCCAGCTCTACAAGAGCTTTGCGGATAACCGGCTTGTCTTCGCCGTGTCTGCGTTCCATATTCATCATCTTTGTGATCGGCATGCCTCCGGCAATCCATGCGTCTGCCGGTTCAGACAGATTGGAGATCTTGGACAGATATCCGTTGTAGCCGTACTGAATCAGCATGAATGCATTGTAGCCGAGCGAATAGCAGTAGTCCGCATCAAAGTTGGACGGGAATGCGCATCTTCCTTCATAGCCGAAGAAGTGATGGAGCGCATTGAACTTGCCGCTGTAAGTGCCTGCCTTTCTGCGCTCTTCCAGATTTGCCTTTACAAGCGCAGAGAACAGCTTCTCGGATTCAATCAGGGAAACCTGAACGTTGCCGTGCGGGTCGCGTTCGAGGAACAGCTGCTGCTGAATCGCTTCCGGCAGAATTGCAAATACCGCCATGGACTCTTTTGTAAGTCCCTTCTCGATAAATGCATACTTTTCTTTCCAGGACGGCAGTGCATTGAACTCATCTGCCTTGGCACCTGCGAGCAGTTCGTTGATCTCAGCGATCAGAACAGAGAATTCCGGTACGAATTCCACAACGCCTTCCGGAATAATCGCAACGCCGAAGTTATTGCCGTTGGCAGAACGCTTTGCGACAGAATCCGCAATGTAATCTGCAATCTGCGCAAGCGACATCTTCTTAGCGGCAACCTCTTCCGAGATCAGGCAGATATTCGGCTGTGTCTCGAGTGCGCACTCCAGCGCTACATGCGAAGCAGAACGGCCCATGACCTTGATGAAGTGCCAGTATTTCTTTGCGGAGTTCGCATCACGTTCGATATTTCCGATCAGTTCACTGTAAGTCTTTGTCGCGGTATCAAATCCGAACGAGCATTCGATATCCTCATTCTTGAGGTCGCCATCGATTGTCTTCGGGCATCCGATTACCTGTACGCCAGTATTATGCGCCGCAAAATACTCAGCCAGAACTGCAGCGTTGGTGTTGGAGTCATCGCCGCCGATGATTACGATCGCTGTGATGCCGTGTTTCTTGCAGACATCTGCCGCAACAGCAAACTGTTCTTCTGTCTCGAGTTTGGTTCTTCCGGAGCCGATAATATCGAATCCGCCGGTATTGCGGAACTGATCGATATAAGCGTCATCGAATACCAGATAATCATCTTCCAGAAGACCACTTGGTCCGCCCTTGAAGCCATACAGTACATTCTCGCTGTTGGTGGCTTTCAGTGCATCATAAAGACCGCAGACAACATTGTGTCCGCCTGGCGCCTGGCCGCCGGAAAGGATAACGCCGACAACCTGTTTCTTCGAAGCAGATGTATTCTGTCCTTTCTCAAAGGTGATCTCCTTCTTGCCGTACGTGTTCGGGAACAGTGCTTTGATCTTCTCCTGATCTGCGACACTCTGTGTCTCGCTGCCCTCTTTCACGCAGATTTCCGAAATGCCGTGTCTCAACATGCCCGGAAGCTTCGGCGCATACTTAAGACGTTCTTCCTGAAGCGGTGAAATAACCATAATTTTACTTACTCCTTTTATCTTCTTGCATCATAAATCATTTTTCCGATTTTATAAATACCCTAGTCCGCGCTGTTCTGTTTCCCGGAATCATTTCCGATAAGCCAGGTACAGACTGCAGAAACGGCGAACCCGATTACCCCGGAAATAATGCCGTTAATGAAGTTCATTGTACTGCCTCCGGCATAGTTGAGGAAGCAGAGAAAACTTGCACTCGGAATGAAATTATACGCTGTCAGATGCACGAGCCCTGCGTAAAGCGAACCCGCAAACGCCCCGGCAATCAGCCCGAGAAAGGGCTTGCGGTAGCGGAATCCCACCCCGTAAAGCGCCGGTTCTGTCACTCCGCCGACAATCTGCGCAGCCGCACAGCTGATACAGGAAGAACGAGCGGCTTTATCGCGCTGTCTCAGAGCAGCTCCGATCGCCATACCGCCGGTCGCAAACGCTGCCGCAGCACACATCGGCGTAATGATCGTCTCCTGACCGTTCTGCGCAAGAATCACAAATACCGTCGAAATAAACAGCCAGTGAAGTCCGCCCATGATGATGAACTCCCAGAGAGCGCCAAGCACGGCTATCGTAAGAATCGTCATAATTCCGCCTCTGTTTCCGAGATAGATCAGAGACTCACAGAGCAGCGAGCCGATCCGTGAACCGGCCGGAGCCAGAATTCCCAGCATGACAGGCAGCACAATCGCAACGGAACAGAACGGTACAAAAACATCCTTCAGCGCGGAAGGGATAACCCGCTTCATTCCTTTTTCCACAGCCGACAGAAACCAGACAGACAGAAGAACCGGCAGAATCGTGGAGGAATAATTCAGCGGCGTCACCGGCAATCCGTAAACCGAAAACTTCGCGCCCTGTTCTGCCAGACCGACGAATGTCGGATGAATCAGAATCGCCCCGAGAAACAGACCGAGCATCGGCTCGGTATGAAACATCTTTGCGCTGGTATACCCGACCGCAACCGGAAAGAAATAAAACCCCGCATCACCGGTAAATGTCAGCAGCGTATGCAGATCGCTTCCGGCCGGAATCAGATTGAGCATATCCGGTCCAAGCACCGAAACAACGGTCTTGATCATCGCTGCGCCCATCAGCATCGGCAGTAAAGGCACAAGGCTGCCGGAAAGCACATCCATGATCCGGGCCAGAATCCGCTTCACGCTGAGCGGCTCTTTCTGCTTCGTCAGCTTCATCACGGCTTCGGCTTCGGAATCCTCCAGCAGAACCTCTGCCTGATTTCCTTTCTGTACCGCCCTGATTTCAGGATTATCTTCTGCCCGGTATGCGTCCGTGTTTTTCAATGTGAACAGAATGCCCGCCGGGGTTCTGCATGCGTCCGCAATATTATCCCTTCCCCCGAGCAGTTCGATCAGCTCAGAACTCCGCATGATTCATTCTCCTTTCGTCTCACACAAATCATATCATTTCCGCATCCGTTTACATGCATTACGCATGCTTCAGCCATGTAAAAACCTCCGGAGTACGGAGGCTCTTCACATGGTTCAGGAACTCAGCTGTTCCCATTCTTCCATCAGGTGGGCGAGGTCATTGTGAATCTGATCGATCTCCTCATCCAGCTGTTCCATTTTCTGATAATCCTGATAATATTCCGGTTCAAACCGGAGCGCTCTCTTTTCCTCCAGCAGCGTTTCCTTTTCCGTGATTTTCCGCTCAATCTTTTCAATCTGACGGCGCATGCCTTCCGGTGAGAGCGAGCGGCTGTTCTGCGGTTTTGTTTCTGCAGGAATCTCCTTTTTTTCAGCCGCGGTTATGTCTGCCTGTCTCCCCGCAGCCTGTGCTTCTTCATATTCCGCATAGGTCATCGGGTAATAAACCGCTGTTCCGTTCTGCATGACAAGCAGAGAGGTTGCCAGCCGGGAAATGAAGTACCGGTCATGCGAAACAAACAGAATCGTTCCGCTGAAGCCGCTCAGGGCCTCTTCCAGCGCTTCCTTGCCCGGAATATCCAGATGGTTCGTCGGTTCATCAAGAATCAGCAGATTCGAATGCCTCAGCATGAGCTTCGCCAGTGACAGTCTGACTTTCTCGCCGCCGCTCAGCACATCAACCGTTTTGAACACATCATCCGCTGAGAACAGAAACCTTCCCAGTGCGGAACGGATTTCCGTCCGGTCCAGATCCGGGTTTTCATCCCAGATTTCTTCCAGAACAGTCTTTCCGGAAGAAAACTGTGCCAGCTGCTGGTCAAAATACCCCGGTTCAATCTGATGACCGAACAGGTACTCTCCGCCAAGGGGCTCAATCAGTCCCATCAGCGTTTTGACAAACGTGGATTTCCCGCATCCGTTCGGACCGATGATCCCCACGCGATCGCCTCTTCGCATGGCAAGAGTAACTTCTGCCAGCGGGTGATCATAGCCGATCAGAAGACGGTCCGTCTCCAGCACTTTTTCACCGCCCTTTACCCGGGGTGAAAACTGAACATGAAACGACCGGTCATCCGGCCCCTGCGGCTTTTCCAGCTTCTCCATACGGTCGAGATACCTGATCTTGGACTGTGCGAATGCCGCTTTGTTTTTCTTATAGCGAAATTTTTCAATCAGCGATTCAAGCCGCTCGATATCTTTCTGCTGGCGGTTGTACGCTGCAGTCTGCCGTTCCAGATTGTTCTTTTTCTGCTCCGTATATGAGGAATAATTACCGGTATAACGCGTCATCGACCCGTATTCCATATCGTAGACAACATCCGTGACATGATCGAGAAACATCCGGTCATGGCTTACCACAACTACCGCTTTCGGATATTTTTTCACATATCCTTCCAGCCATTCGATCGTCTCAAGATCCAGATGGTTTGTCGGTTCATCCAGCAGAAGAATATCCGGTTTTGACAGCAGCAGCCTGACAAATGCAATGCGGGTTTTCTGCCCGCCGGAAAACTCCCGGATCTTCCGGTTCATATCTTCCGGGGCAAAGCCGAAGCGGGTAAAGACCGTGCGCATTTCGGATTCCCAGTTATAGCCGTTCATCGCTTCAAACTGTTCCTGAACCATCGCATACCGGCTCAGAACCTTCTCTCCGGCATCCGTCTTCATTTTTTCACTGAGTGATTCCAGTTCCCTCTGCATCGCAAAGACCGGCTCAAATACAGTCCGCAGTTCTTCTTCTACCGTACGGTCTTCGTATTCAAGCACCTTCTGCGCCAGATAACCGATCGTTGTACCGTTCATCATGGTCACATTTCCTTTGTCAAAGTTCATCTCACCGGAAAGACAGCGAAGAAAAGTCGTCTTGCCGCAGCCATTGCGTCCGACGATTGTAATCTTCTCCGTGTTTTTTATTTCAAACTTCACATCCTCAAAGACGGTATCCGCCCCGAAGGATTTGGAAGCGTGCGTTACCTGATAAAGCATAGCAGAACCCTGTGTCAGAGCCGGATGTCCACGATGTGCTTCGCAACCCGTTTATCTTCCGGCGGCGGTGTCATGTAAGACGGAGCAATCGCCGTGCACAGATACTCATGCGGGTGGTTGGCGATCGGAAACTCCGTATCTTCGAATCGGATATAGTGCGGCGGATAAATATCCTCTTTGCGGAATATGAACGGTTTGAACGGTGACTTCCAGACCCACGTAAGATCAAAGCCGACATAAGGGCTGTTCCGCTTCTCACAGATCCGGCTGTACCGGTCCGCAATCTTCATGATTGCGCTTTTGATATGAACCGGATTGATATGCAGCACATTGTCCGCAATGATCTCCGGAACCATGAGTGCCATATTGGCCAGCCGGAACGGAAGGTCGATCCACCTGTTCACGGTTGCGTAATCCCAGACAAAAATGTCAATGAAGATTCCGTCGCAGCCGTCATATCCGGTGCAGCGGTTGGAAAGAAGCGTATTTACCTCTTTCAGATAAGTTCCCTTCTTGCGGATCTTCATTCCCGGAATCAGAACGTTGTACCGCTTATCGGTATACCAGCACTGAAACACATATTTATCCTGTTTCTTCATGGCTTCCACAAACCGCATGAAATCGTCTTTCATCATGAAGAAATCCGCATCGTCATCCCAGGGAATAAATCCGCCGTGGCGTACAGCGCCGAGCGCGCTTCCGCCGGAAAGATAATAAGGGATGTTATTCTCCCTGCACAGTACATCGATGTCCTTCATCATTTCGAGAAGTACCAGCTGCACCTGACGGACGGTAATCACGGTTCCGTCTTCCTTTTCCTTGAGAATATATTCCATCCCTGTTTTCCTTCTTTTTTATTCTTTCTGCTCAGAAGCTGAGATTACGCGGCGTACGGGCAAACGGAATCACATCCCGGATGTTGTCCATGCCTGTCACATACATGACAAGCCGCTCAAAGCCAAGACCGAATCCGGCGTGCTTGCAGCCGCCGTAACGGCGAAGATCAAGATACCACTGATAGCCATCCAGTTTCATGCCGAGTTCCGTCATTCGCTTCTCCAGCAGTTCAATCCGTTCTTCTCTCTGACTTCCGCCGACAAGCTCGCCGACGCCCGGCACAAGCAGGTCGCATGCGGCAACCGTCCTTCCGTCATCATTCTGACGCATGTAGAACGCCTTGATATCTTTCGGGTAGTTGATCAGGAATACCGGGCCGTTGACGACTTTCTCTGTGAGATACCGCTCATGTTCGGTATTCAGATCCATCCCCCATTCAATTCTGCTGTTCTCAAACTTCACATCTGCTTTCTTCAGCAGTTCGATTGCCTCAGTATAATCCATTCTGCGGAATTCGCTGTTCTTGATTCTGTCAAGCCGCTCAAGCAGCCCTTTATCAATCATTGTATTGAAGAATTCCATCTCTGCCGGACAGTTGTCCTCTGCATACTGAATGCAGAACTTCACCATGTCTTCAATCAGATCCATATCATCTTCCAGATCTGCAAATGCGATTTCCGGTTCAATCATCCAGAATTCTGCCGCATGGTTTGTCGTATTGGAATTCTCTGCCCGGAAGGTAGGGCCGAATGTATAGACATCACGGAATGCCAGGGCAAACGCTTCCGCCTGCAGCTGACCGGATACGGTCAGACTTGCATGTTTGCCGAAGAAATCTTCTTCATAGTTTGCGTCGCTCCGGGTCGTAACAGTAAATGTCTCTCCTGCCCCTTCCGCATCATTTCCGGTAATGATCGGCGTATTGACATAGACGAATCCCTGACTCTGGAAAAATTCATGAATGGCCATTGCCAGTACGGAACGCACGCGGAATACTGCAGAAAGCGTATTGGTGCGGGGACGCAGATGTCCGATTTCACGCAGATACTCAAATGTATGCCGTTTCTTCTGCAGCGGATAGGTCTGATCACAGGTTCCTTCCACTGTGATCTCCGTTGCCTGAATTTCAAACGGCTGCTTGTTCTCCGGCGTTGCGACATATTTACCGGTTACACTGATTGCCGCACCTGTCAGAAGTTTTCCGATCTCCGCATAGTTGACAAGCGAATCCGTATAAACAATCTGCGCATTCTTGAAATAGGTGCCGTCGTTCAGTGAAATGAAGCTCACATTCTTTCCGCTCCGGTTTGTACGGATCCACCCCTGCAGATTTACATATTCAACCTGGTCTTTCTCCAGATTCGATCCGTCGATCGTCAGTTCATACAGTTCTCTGACAGTCATGTCACTCAGCATATTCTTTCCCCTTTTTTCACTCTGTTTATTTCTTCATGGCATTCGCTTCGAATACCAGTTCCTGAATCGATGAGACAACATCGATCTGCTTTACATGAACATTTTCCGGCACAATGAAGTGCTCGCTGGCAAAGCTCACAATTCCCGTGATTCCGTTGTCAACCAGAAGATCTACCGTTTTCTGAATATCCTTTGAGATACAGAGAATCGCAATCCGGCATCCTTCCGGCTTCATGGTCGCAAATTCATCCAGCAGATAAACCGGTACCGGCGTGCCGGCGATTTCCTGAGGTGCGATGTCAAATGCACAGACAATCTCCCCGACCACATGATTCCACTGATTGTAATTCAGAAGCGCCCTTCCGAGATTGCCGCATCCGACCAGAATGATCTTTTCATCAAAATTCATTCCGAGTTCTTCCGAAAATACCCGGATCAGATCATCGACCTGATACCCGTAGCCCTGTTTTCCGAGACTTCCGAGAAACGAGAAATCCCGCCGGATCGTAGTCGGCTCAATTGCGACATACTCCGCAAGCTCCCGGGACATCACCCGGTCAACACTTTCTGCTTTCAGTTTTCGCAGCGCTTTCAGATAAATCGGATATCGATGCAGCGTTGCGTTCGGTACCTTCCTGCTTTCAGCCATAAATCATACACCCGACAAAAAGTGTATCATCTTGTGAAAAACAAAACAAGTTTGACTTTCTTGCTTTTCAGCGGCACATACACAACGGCAGAAGATGCCTCTGTCAGAAGACGTAAAGTCTGTCTGCCGCAGAATCATCCGGCCCTATTTATTCTTCCCCGGGCATCAGCAGTCCCGGATCTGCCGAATCTTCAAATGTACCGAAGAGACCGTGACGATACGCCGCAGTGCCGGACGCACCGATCATCGCGGCATTATCCGTGCAGTACTTCAGCGGCGGAATCACCAGTTCACAATCGGGTATTTCATTCATCCGTTCGCTCATCAGTTCCCGCAGGCGGGAATTTGCCGCAACCCCTCCCGCGACAACA
>JAFYGX010000072.1 GCA_017543025.1 Solobacterium sp. | reverse complement strand
GTATATTTATCGACCTGACCGCGGTAGAACTTTGCTCGGTTGGTTCCCTTCTCCCGCATGATCTCCGCCTTTTCGCTGTAGGTTTCATCATTGATCAGAATCGCTCCGCCTTCTCCCATGGAGTAATTCTTTGTTTCATGGAATGAATAGCAGCCAAACGTTCCGATCGTACCGAGCGCTCTGCCATGATACGTGCTCATCACAGCCTGTGCCGCATCTTCGATCACAATCAGATGATGTTTCTGCGCAAGCGCAAGAATCGCATCCATCTCACAGGCAACCCCTGCATAATGCACGCACATGATCGCTTTTGTATGCGACGTAATCGCATCTTCGATCTTCTTCTCATCAATATTCATCGTATCCGGACGGATATCGATAAAAACCGGCATCGCCCCGGCAAGAATAATGGAATTGGCCGTGGAAGAAAAGGTATAGCTTGGCAGAATCACCTCATCGCCAGGCTTCAGATCACACAGCAGCACTGCCATGTCCAGCGCCGTGCTGCCGCTGGTTGTCAACAGTGCCTTGTTCGCCTGAAACTTCTCTTCCAGCCAGGCAGAACAGGCTTTTGTATACTTCCCGTCTCCGCAGATGTGATGGCTCTCTGCCGCATCCCGGATATACTCCAGCTCCTCTCCGAGAAACGGAGGCACATTAAAATCAATCATCTCAGGCCTCCTTTGCCTTTTCGATGGCTTCGTCCATTTTTTCCTCAAAGGCATCCGCCATTTTCTTCTTCAATGACGCATATGTACGCTTCTGCGTCAGATCTCTCAGCAGAAGCTCATCCCGGAAGCGCTCCAGAATCTTTACCTTTGTGTATTTGCGATAGTAGTGAATGATTACATCACTGTGCTTCAGAAGACTCTGCAGAAACCCTTCCAGCTGATCCAGTATCTTCACATACTCCCGCTTCGTGCACTGCACTCTTCTTGTCTTGTAAAGCATGAATTTGAATGATTCATACATCCGGTAATAGAAGATGTCCGGCACATCGCCAAGCGCTTCTGCCTGCTTCAGAATCGATTTGAAGACTTCGATCTCCCCCCGCATGGCCTTCACGGAAATATCTCCCATGGAGTTTCCTGCCCTATCAATCAGATAATCCGCGAGAGATACATCGGTATAGATCACGGAATCCGCGCTGATGAGGTTGATATAAAACAGCAGGTTATCGGTATAGCCTACTTTCTTCGGAAACCGGATCTTTTCCGATAATGCTTTCTTATACAGCTTTGCGTGCGGACTCGGGTCAATGAAGAAAAGATCGTCATAGCGCTCGCTACCCTTACGGTAGATCGTATTGGGCTTTAATGTCACATACGCTCCGTTATAGGCTTTGTCATAATCTTCATCTCTGCTGTTTTCATAGACAAAGGTCTTCGCGCCGACCGTAAGATCCGCTCCGCTTACCTTCGCAAGGTTCAGCAGCGTCTCCACTGCATTCGGCTCCAGTGTATCATCCGGGTCACACACCAGAAAATACGGTGTATCGATCGTCTGAATCGCAAGCTCCAGTACGCTTCCGTAACCGCCGTTTTCCTTCTGAACCGCATGAATGTGATCCGGGTATTTCGCCGCATATTCTTCAATAATCGCCTGGCTGTTATCCGGGGAGCCGTCATTGACTGCGAGCACTTCATACTCTTTGCTGGTCTGTTTCAGCAGAGACTCAAAGCACGTACGAAGATAGTTTTCCACGTTGTAGATCGGTACGATAATAGTTACCTGTTTCATCACTCTCTGCCTCTCCTTTTTCTTTCTTTGTCAGATCCGGTTCATACCCGCTGCTTCAGTTTCAGATACAGCTTCAGCGAACCCCGGTCCGTATAGATCCAGTCAAACTTCTCTCTTGTAATCTTATATCTGCATTTCGGGAACTCCGGCCATGTCCGGACAATAAACCAGAAACAGACATCAATATATTCGCTGACCAGCTCTTTGTCCTTGCAGTCTTTTGTCTTCTTCAGACATTCCAGCAGATTGACCCCGCCAAGGTATTTCAGCTCTTCATAATACCGCTCATAAATCCCAAGGTTCTTATAATCGTCAATGTTGATCTTGATCATATCCAGGATATGATAGGCCTTCATATTGAACTCCCCGGTAATATTGCCGGGCCGGTCTTTCAGATAGTTATATAACGGCCGGTTGATGAAGACCACCTTCTGTGCCCTTGCAAGAAGCCGGTATGTCGTACCGAGATCTTCGTATAAGCAGCCCCATGGGTAAGTGATATTGCCGGAGGTAAACAGCGATCTGCGGTACATCTTGTTCCATGCCGCATTGGCAATGCCGACAATCAGCTCCGGGGTATCCGCTATGCAGTACACCTTGCCCTGGGCAAACTGGTTGCGCATGACTTCCTTTGTATTGGTTGCCTGATAGAACTGGTTATAGTCAAAAATGACCATATCCGCATCATACCGCTCGAGGGACTTCACACAGGATTCAATCATATCCGGTTCAAGGAAATCATCGCTGTCGACAAAACAGATATACTTCCCGACAGCCTGTTTCATTCCTTCATTGCGGGCATCGCTCAGCCCGCCGTTCTCCTTATGGAGCACCCGGAACCGTTCATCTTTCTTCGTATAGTCTTCCGCAATCTGAGGCGAGCGGTCCGTAGAACCGTCGTTCACCAGAATCACTTCAAAATCGCTGTATGTCTGATTCATGATCGAATCCAGACATTTCGGCAGATAGTCCGCCACATTGTAGATCGGTACAACAACAGAGACTTCCGGTGTACTGTATGCATACGTCTGTTCCATCATGGTGTTTTCTGCTTCTGTCATAATTGTTCAAACTGCTCCTTTATCGTTTGGCTTCAGCACTGTGCGCATCGCCTTCTGAACCATTTCTTCTCTGCTGATCAGCAGCACTCCCCCATAGATCAGCGCACCGGATGCGACTTCAAGGATGGTATACAGCGGCCCTGCCGGCAGTATGCGTGTCAGGAAGTATACCGTGCCTGCCATTAACGCCGTACCAAGCACATAGATGAAATAGGATCGCTGCAGGAAATGGAACTGCACCCTGGAACGGATCAGAATCATCTGAATCACGGTAACGGTCGCCTCCGCAATCACGCTTCCGACAATCGCACCAAACGCCCCGAACCGGGGAATCAGAAACAGATTGATAAAGAAATTCACAATCGAACCGCCGATGACCGATGCACTGTACTGATTGTACATGCCGGTCGGTACCATATACTGGATTCCGGTTACATTTGACATGGAGATCAGAATGATGACCGGACATCCCAGCATGATGAGCTTCGGAATGATCGGCCATACCGGTATATACCAGGAGCAGAACGTCTCTGCAATGGCCATCATGCCAAAGCACATCGGCAATGCCAGCAGCATGGAAATCTTCATTGTGGTGCCGATATACCCTTCTGCTTTCTTTTCGCCGTCTTCGTCGTTGTAATACACATTCGTCACTCTCGGCAGCATCACAGCCCCGATGCTTGTGATCAGCAGCATGAACATCTTCACAATGTTCATTGAGGTGAGATAGAACGTGACATGTTCTTCCGAATAAAGCGCACCGACCATCGTCTGATCGAGTATGGTATAGACCGAAATCGCAATCGTCGGAACAAACAGCTGGAAGGTGGCTTTGAAATGATTCCGGTACGCATTTTTCAGAGAGATCTTCTGAAACGTCAGATATTTGCGCAGCTGTGAGAACATGATCAGCTGGCCGAACAGCTCCGAGCCAACATTGATCAGAATGTATTTCCATAAGTCTTCCGGCGTCTTGCACAGCAGCATGATCAGAGCCACGCCGATGCATTTGACAATGATATTCCGGATACTGGCTTTCTTGAAGTCTTCCACCCCATAGAAGAACCAGGTGACATCAAGCATGGTCGCAAGCATCGTAAACCCGGTCAGATACCAGTAGAAGGCATTGTTCGGATTGGTGAACCGGACAAACAGAAAATACGCAAGCATGGCAATGAGCATATTGCATACCTGCATTGCAAAAATCTCAAAAAAGGTCGTGTTTCTTAATTCCACATCATCCCGCACCTTGGCAATCTGCCGGTTGGCATACGTATTGACGCCGAGGATGCCGAACAGGATGAACCAGTTCATCACAGAGCCCGCAAAGTTATAAATCCCGAGCGCAGCACTTCCGATATGCGAAGATGTATATGGAATCAGGATAAACGGAAGAATGATCTTCACCACCTGATACAGTGTGTTGTAAATGTAGTTCTTCAGTATCTTTCTGTCCATAATAAAAACCGGTCTTATTATAGCAGACTGTTTTGCCTGTTTCTGATCAAACCGGTTTCCTTCCCGAAATGTTCATCCATTCTTCATATTTGCGGCACCCATATCGCCGGATCCCGGGTGATGGAATATTCGCAGGAATCGTTTCTGCCCGTTATTCCGCAGAACCATACCGGACAGCCTGCCCGCAAACTCCCTTTTACTGTTCGGATCCGTTTTGTTATCAGAAAAAGAACGGTGTACATACAGATGCGCATGAATCTGTTATTGGAATACTTCTCAGGAGAGCCAATCTGAATTTCATGGAATTACACCCTGATCAAAGAACCATATACGACTGTATGTCCGGATGGAGATAAGAACAGCTTTACGGCATAAAACACATACGGATGACGGGACCCTGCCACAGATCAGAAATGAAGCCGTTAAGCTGAACACACCTGTTTCTGTATAAGATGGACAGGCTGCTGATCGGTGGGCCAGCGACACCCTGATTGACGCCAGGAAATTTGAAGCATTTATAAGAGATAAGGATTATTCTGGGAAAAGCGTTTTTCAATTTGCCGATGCTCTGGGAATTGCTCCGGGAATCATCGTCGGGAGAATGCAGATGGAAGGAATGATTCCATACAGTGCACTGAATCTTCTGAAAGAAAAATATGACATAGCAGTATGAATCTGATTCAGTTTATATTTACGGATAATGCCCATTTTCTGCCACTGGCAAAGGATCATCCGCTTCATAAACTGCGATCGCCTGTGCCTCACCGTTAACCTGGGGGAGAGCTTGATCTGATTGAGAGTATCTGTATTCTGAAAAAACCAGTTTCCCAGATAAAGGCAAGTATCTTCGACCCCACATTCAGATTTCATGAATCCTTTTCGTTTCTTCGGAATTGAACAGAAGAACCGTTTGCTCTCCTTCCGTATTTTCGTATAGCAGACAACCTTCTTTACTTCCAGTCTATCGTCTCGATTCTGTTCTCACCCTGATTCTTCCGCATCAGAAAGCCGGTAATATTCTCATAGGTTTCGTCTGTTTTCACCACAACCCAGTCGTCCATGGCTCTGTAGATCCGGTTATAGCAATCAAACAGCTCATGTTCCGGACTTTCTGCCTCAAGGATCTGTTCCACGATCTGTTCGTAAGGCTTTTTATAAGATTCTGCAATCTCCATCAGTTCCTGATCGGCGGGTATAATTTCTCTAAACAGATGCTCAACCACCCGCTTTTCAATCCAACTCTGCTCTTCGAATTCATCTCCTCTGTCATCCAGATGCCCGGCGATGTACCACAGAGGCGTTTTGATCCGGAATGGTCCGGGATCGACATAATACCAGGTGTTGTCACGGTCAAAGAAGTACCCATAGTCAACGAAAGCGATTCGGCCAAAGATACATCGCTCGGTATTATCAACCCAGTGCGGCTCACCTGTGGGCTCACGCG
>JAFYGX010000071.1 GCA_017543025.1 Solobacterium sp. | reverse complement strand
TTTTGAAATCACTGTAGAAGTATGCGGTCTTTGGAAACAGACGGGAAAGGGAGCGTCCGATCTGGTTCATTTTCTGACTGTCTTTCTGCCGGGAAACGGACATGATTGTGGTGAAGTAATCAAATCCGTGTGCAGCGGCATAGGCATAGGCTTCTCTCATCCGTACTGCATAGCAGAAGAAACAACGCCCGAAGCCTTCCGGGTCAGACGCCATCGGCCGAAGCGGCTTCATATATTCCTCATGGTCATACGGAAGAACGATCAGTTCTGCCAGAATTCCGCTTTCCGCAAGGTATCGCTTCAGCTCTTCCAGCCGCCGGTCATATTCTGCTTTCGGAGCGATATTGGAGTTGTTGAAAAAAAGGGTCAGATCGAATGCTTCGCTCAGCCATTCCAGTGGGGCGCATGCACATACCGCACAGCAGACATGCAGAAGCAGGCGCGGCTTCCGGCCGGTTTCTTCCCGCTGTTTCTGTATGCGCTTCAGTTCGTTCTGCGAAACCAGATAGTAATTCGTCTTTGCGGCATGTTTCCTTAAGCGCCGGACAGTTTCAATATCGTGTCTATTCATTTGTGATAAACATGCAGTCGCCGAAGGAGAAGAACCGGTAGCGTTTCTGTACGGCGGTTTCATATGCGCTCATGATGAGCGGTTTGCCCGCAAAGGAACAGATCATCATCAGTAAGGTGGACTTCGGAAGATGGAAGTTCGTAAGCATTGCATCAACCGTATGCCATTCATAGCCCGGATAGATGAACAGCGCGGTTTCTCCCTGACACTCCTGAAAGGTTCCGAACCGGTTCCAGACGCTTTCCAGCGTCCGCACGCTTGTCGTGCCGATGGCAATGATGCGGCGGCCTTCGCTCTTTGCGCGGTTGAGAATCTCTGCGGTTTCTGCCGGCATGAAGTAGACTTCTTCATGCATGACATGTTCTTCGATTGTTTCCGTATCCATCGGCCGGAAGGTGCCAAGCCCGACATGCAGGGTGACATCAGCGATCGTCACGCCTTTTGCCTTCAGCGCCTCAAAGACTTCATCGGTAAAATGCAATCCGGCAGTCGGTGCGGCTGCACTTCCGTCAATCTTTGCATAAACAGTCTGATAACGATCGGGATCGTCGAGTTTTTCCCGGATATACGGCGGCAGCGGCACATTGCCGAGCCTGTCAAGCACTTCGTTGAAGATGCCTTCATAATGCATCTTCATGCGCCGCAGGCCTTTTTCCTTTACTTCCACGCATTCTGCCCGCAGTTCTCCATCGTGAAACGAAATCACAGTACCCGGCTTGATGACATGCGCATTGCCCGCAAGGCACTCCCAGATATCGTCTTCTTCCTGACGCAGAAGCAGCAGTTCAACATGCGCTCCGGTCACTTCTTTTGTCCCGAACAGCCGGGCGGGAATGACTCTTGTATTGTTTCTTACCAACACATCTCCGGCATGAAAGTAATCTGTGATGCGGGAAAACACCGTATCTTCAATTTCCCCCGTCGTCTTATGCACAACCATCATCCGGCTTCCGGTTCGATCCGCAAGCGGCGTCTGGGCAATCAGTTCATGGGGCAGTTCATAATCAAATTCACTTGTTTTCATATCTCTATTCTCTTTACGCCGATTATCTTAGCGCATTTGCGCAGAAAACAGAACTTCCCGCTGCAGATTCTCATCGGCTGAAGTAAAACCGGGGTGCGGGAAAGCACGGAAGCAGATGAAGCTCTGAAGTGAATCTGTGATGCGAATCGGTAAGGGAAGAGGCTTCTCTGATATAAGCGGAGGGACAGAACAGGAAAGACCTGCATGCAGAAGACGCATACAGCGAAACAGAAATGAGGTATGAAAATGGAAACAGGAGAAATGAAGCCGTTCGGCGTCCTGCAGGCAGCTGCAGTTCATGTGATGAACCGGTCGAAGGAAAGTGATCACAAGCCGTTTCTGATCGGAATCGACGGAAGATGTGCCTCAGGCAAGACCGGGTTTTCGAGACTGCTTGAAACACAGTATGGCTGCGCAGTGATCCATGCGGATAATTTCTTTCTCCGACCGGAGCAGCGGTCTGAACAGCGCTATGCGACGCCGGGCGGTAATCTGGATGTCGAACGGCTGATTGCGGAAGTGATGGAACCGCTGAAGAATGGAATACTGCCGCTGACATACCGGAAATTTGACTGTGTGAAGATGGAGCTTGGCGAACTGGTCACGGTTCCTTCAGCGGATACGGTAATCGTGGAGGGGTCCTATTCGCTGCATCCGAAGCTTCGGGACTATTATGATCTGCGGATTTTTCTTGACGTGACGCCTTCCGTTCAGCTGAAGCGGATCGAGGCACGCAACGGGAAAGAAAAGCTCGAAGTATTCCGGAACCGGTGGATTCCGCTGGAAGAACTCTATTTTTCCGGCTGCGGCGGTGCAGAAAACGCAGAGATGTGCATAAATACTTCGCTGGAATAAGCATTTTTGAGCTATACTGAGATTAATGATCTCACTATTTTTCAGATAATCAAAAAGGAGCTAAAACGATCATGGCCAAAGAGAAAAACAAACGCTCAAAAGCGCTGCGCCGCAGGGAGAAGGAAGTCGGAAAACCCGCGGTAGTGTTCAGTTTTGACGGAACGATCATGGACACGGAACCGGCGATTTTCGCATCTTACCGCGAAATGTTCTGGCGGTTCGGAGACGGCAGAAGGTTTACGGAAGCCGAGCAGGAGAAAGTGCTCGGCCGTTCAAGTCCCCGCATGCTGGCGGAATTTTTCCCGGACAAGAATATTGACGAAATCATCAAGGCATACCGGGAATATCAGCACTTTCATCTTTCCGATCTGATTCAGCCGATGCGCGGTGCACCGGAGTTTCTGAAATGGCTGAAAGAAGAAGGTTATCCGGTTGCCATCATTTCAAGCCGTCCCCGCAGTACGATTGTATCCATGCTGGAACACGCCGGTATGATTCCGTATGTCGACGTGATTGTCGCAAGTTCTTCCAAGGAACATGAGTTCTCGGGAAGCGAAGCGCTGCTGAAAGCATGTAAAATCATGAAGAAGAAGTGCTGCATTTATGTCGGACATACCGCAGCCCATGTCATGAACGGTCACATGGTCGGTGCCTTTACGATTGCCTTCAACAGCAACCGCCGCATCTATGAAGTCATCGAAGCCGGACCGGATTTCATCACGGCAGATTTCAAGATGATGCGCCGCCTGCTGGAAAGCGAACCGTACTGGCTTGCGTATGAGATCTTTGATCCGAATGCGGTGCCGAAAGATGAGGAACCGGAAGAAGAAAAAAAACCGGAACAGAAACTGGAAAAAAAGCTTGAGAAAAAGCTCGGGAAAAAACTTGAGAAAAAGCTGGAAAAGGAACTTGTCAGAGAACTGGCGGAAGAGGCTGTCGAAGAAGCGGCTGAGGAAGCGCTGGGCGATCTGATTGACGCCGCGGAAGTGATGGGAGCGCTTGATCCGGAAGAAATGATCGATGATCTTCTGACGGAGACGGCTGCCGAAGAAGCGGCTGGAGAACTGGCTGCGGCAGCGGCGATCGATGAACTGAGCGATGCGCAGGAAGAGGAGATTGACCTTTCCGTGCTGGTTCCGGAACGGGGCTATCACCGGCCGCCGCTTGGAAAAGGGAATCCGGAAGAAGCGATGAACGGAACCCGCAGGCGGAATCTGATCCGGGTCAGAAATGCCATGGTTCGTGAATGAATGTGAAGAGCGGTCCTGAGGGATCGCTTTTTCTGGTCCTCCCGCTGGATGCACAGACAAAAATGCGATAAAATCAGTCACATGTATGAAAGGGGAATAATCCTATGGAAATGGAGATGGAATTTATCCGGAAACTGCCGACCCCGCAGGAACTGAAACAGGAGTTTCCGCTCAGCGAAACGATCCGTCAGCTGAAGAAAGACCGTGACAGACAGATCAGAGAGATCTTTGAGGGGAAAGACGGACGGCTGCTGCTGATCATCGGGCCATGTTCTGCCGACCGGGAAGACGCTGTGCTGGACTACATGGAACGGCTGGCAGCACTGCAGGAGAAGGTGAAGGATCGGATTTTCATCATTCCCCGTGTTTATACCAACAAGCCGCGGACAAAGGGAACCGGCTATAAAGGCATGCTGCATCAGCCGAACCCGCATAAGAATGAGGATATGCTGGCGGGGATCATTGCGATTCGCGAACTGCATACACGGGTTGCCGAAGAGACCGGCTTTACCTGTGCGGAGGAAATGCTTTATCCGGAAAACCACCGCTATCTCAGTGATCTGCTGAGTTATGTTGCGGTTGGCGCACGTTCTGTAGAAGATCAGCTGCACCGGATTGTTGCCAGCGGAATCGGCATCCCGGCTGGCATGAAGAATCCGACCGGCGGTGATATTTCAGTCATGATGAATTCGATCATCGCTGCGCAGAGCCCGCAGAAATTCGTATACCGCGGCTGGGAAGTGGCGACGCCCGGCAATCCGTTTGCACATGCGATACTGCGCGGCTATGTGGACAAATTCAACCATTCGATGCCGAACTATCATTACGAAGATCTCAGAAGTCTTCTGGATCTGTATGAAGAGGCAGGTCTTGCCAATCCGTCCGTGATCGTCGACTGCAACCATTCCAATTCCGGCAAGCAGTATCTGGAACAGATCCGGATTGCGAAAGATGTCATGTACAGCTGCCATGTGAATCAGGACATCCGCTCGATGGTGAAAGGCCTGATGATTGAAAGCTATCTTCTCGACGGCTGTCAGAAGCCGGAAGACAGCACCTACGGGCTTTCGATCACCGATCCGTGCCTTGGCTGGGAAAAGAGCGAACAGCTCGTGATGGATCTTGCGGAGCTCGTTGAAAAATAAGCAGGAAGCTGCGCTGCCCGCAGGTCTTGTGAAATTGCAGCGCGGTTTTTCTTTCCTGCAGAATGAAAAATAACAGGAACGCAATCTCTGAGAGACTGCCCGAAACGCTAAGAGCAGCCGCAGCAGAGAGTGAGATGTGAAACCGGCCTGCGGAAAGCCGGAGGAAAGAGACGGTGCAGGACAGATGCCGAACGGACAAACCCGTTTGGGCAGGTCTGGAAAGGATAGGAAGATGGAAAGCAGCGGACTGATTGATTATATTAACTGGCGCGGTGACCTGACCTTTACAGCATCGCCGTTTAACGATGTGGATAATGCGATTCTGTGTGAACTCTGCTATCTGGATCTGACGCCGGTGTTTTCTGAGGGGCAGGATTCCTCCGTCACACTGCGCAGAGCCTATCAGATCATCCAGCAGAGCAATTCCTTTCATATGATGTCTCCGCTTGGCGACAATGAGGAATTTGTCGCTGCCGCCGCAGAATCAAGACGGTTCGGAGATATCATTATGTCGGATTATCTCGATTCGCTGGATTTCCGGAGCACCCAGTTCAGCGCAGTTCATTTTCACCTGAACAGCACGCTGAATTATATTGCCTTCCGCGGTACCGATGATTCTCTGATCGGCTGGAAGGAAGATCTGATGATGAGCTTTGAAAACGTTCCGGCACAGAAGAGCGCATTAGACTATCTGAGGCGGACGATGAAGGACGGGATTTCCTATTATGTCGGCGGTCATTCAAAGGGAGCGAATCTTGCGATCTATGCGGTAGCCTTTCTGCCTGAAGAACGGAGGAATCAGGTAAAGCGCGTCTTTGCCAATGACGGCCCGGGGTTCAGTCCGCTGGTTCACGATATGAAACGAATCGAAGAGATTGTTCCGAAGATCACCCGCATCATTCCGTACTTTGATGTGATCGGACAGATCTTCTATATGGAGATACCCGACACAAAGATCGTAAACAGTGAAGGAAGCGGCCTTCTCCAGCATGATCTGATGACCTGGAAGGTAAAAGGTTCGAAATTCAGTCTTGCGAAAAACACGGACCCATCTGTTCCCCTGATCCGTTCTGCGCTGGATCACTGGATCAAAAGCTCTGATATGAAGGCCCGGAAAGCGTTTGTCGACGTGCTGTTTGCGAACCTTACCGCCAACGGGGAAGAACACGTGGATGAGATCCGTCTGCGCCGTCTGCCGCAGGTGATCAGCGGATTGCTGATGTCGGGCGAAGAGGCTAAGCAGGTTGCGCTCAATCTTCCGAAAAGCGCACTTGAAAGCGCAAAAACGCAGCTGGAAGATGTTCTGACCAGATATATGCAGGACGAGATTGAAAAGCATCAGGAAAAACAGGAACGGACCCGTCAGGAATCCGAGAAAGCACAGAAGGAAAAAGCAAGGCGGGAAGAAATGCGGAACCGCCGGAAAGAGGGAAGGAAATGAGAAAAACCGTATTCTGGGTCTTCTATATCATTCTGGTGCTGCTTGGACTGGCGTTTCTGGAACTCAACCGCAATACCGTCATGGGATGGGAACTGTTCCTTCTCTGGACTGTGATGTTCGGCCTGCAGTACCGTTCCCGGATTCAGCATTTTTCACTTCCGTACAAAGCGCTCAGCTGGGTCGTGTTTGTCATCATGAGCGCTGCGATTTTCTGGCTGTCCTGGCCTGAGCCGAAGGCAGTGCCTGCAGTGAGCGGTGACCATCCGGAGCCGACGGAAGTCATTCACACCGCAAAGGGAGATGTCAGCGGCCTGCTTACCGCAGACGGAGCGGTTGAAGTATTTGCCGGTATCCCTTATGCGAAACCGCCGGTAAAGGAACTGCGGTGGAAGCCGCCGGTCGAAGCAGAAGCCTGGGAAGGAGTAAGAGCGTGTACGAAATTTGCGCCGATGTCGATGCAGGTGACCAGTCTTCCGATCATCGATTCGCTGACCCGCATCATCGGCTACCATGATTTTCCGTTTTTTTCACTGAGCGACAATCATACATTTCCGGTCAGTGAAGACAGTCTTTATCTCAATATCTGGAAGCCGCATACGGAAGAAACAGGGCTTCCGGTGCTGGTTTATATCCATGGCGGTTCACTGCAGACCGGACAGCCGTGGTATGACGATTACTCCGGGGAAAGCTTTGCCCGCAGCGGTGTTGTTGCGGTAAACATGGCTTACAGACTCGGTGTGTTTGGCTTCTATGCGGATGAAGAACTGCTGAAGGAAGACGGAACGACCGGAAACTACGGGCTGCTCGATCAGATTGCCGCACTGAAGTGGGTGAAGGAAAACATCGCACAGTTTGGCGGCGACCCGGAAAATATTACAATCTGCGGGGAGTCGGCCGGTGCAGTCTGCGTGGATGCGCTCTGCGTATCGCCGCTTGCCCGGGGGCTGTTTCAGAAAGCAATTCTGGAAAGCAGCACGCTTTCTTCTGTCAAACCGCCGCATTCCTTCCGCCTGCTGGACGATGCACTGACGTCCGGAAACGAGCTTCGGGAGCGCATGCACGCCGCTGATGTCAATGCGCTTCGGTCTCTTACGGCCGAGCAGCTGGTAAAGGAAGCATCCTCCCAGCATCATGTGACAGTCGACGGCATGGTGCTGCCGGAAACGCCGTATGAATTGCGGAAGAAGGGGATTCATAACGAGCAGGCGATCCTGCATGGATTCAATACGGAAGAAAGCGGACCGTTTATTCTGATGAATCATGCCACGGCTGCGTCATATGATGAAAAGCTGTCGCAGGTATACGGCCCGATGGCAGAACGGGTAAAGGAACTCTACCCGGGAAACAGTGATGAACAGGCGAAGGAAAACTGGAAGATCGTTTATGGCGCAAAGTATTTCAATTATCCGCATCAGTGCCTCAACCGTCTGATGGCGGCTCAGGAGCCGGTCTATGAATATCTGTTCGCAAAGCAGAACGGCCGGCTTGGCGCATGGCATTCCGGTGAACTTGTCTATGCATTCAACCGGATACCTGAACAGAGTACGCTTTATACGGATGCGGACCGCAGACTGAGTGAACTCATGCATCAGTACTGGCTGAATTTCATCCGCAGCGGAGATCCGAACGGAGAAGGACTGCCGGTATTTGAAGAGAACCGGTCCAGTGAGCGGATTCTGGAACTGAATGATACGGTTTCCATGATTGCCGAGCCATATCTGGATCTGTATCAGGTGATCGATCAGAATGAGGGATTTGCGGCAGACTGACGGCAGCGGGCTCCCTGTACGAAGATCAATGCGGGCTTTCAGCGCCTGACTTTGGAAGAACGCTGCGGCATGATGGGACAGTCTGTGCGCGGCCCGTATGAGAATGTGTCTTATGGCTTCGGCTTAGGGCTGAATGTCCGCAATAAGGTCTTTTACCCGAACGGATGCACATATTGGGGAATGTAAAAAAGCAGCGCAGTTTCTCAAGATCAGAAAAAAGAACGGCAGAATCCGATGATGAGCGTAAAACGGATTCTGCCGGTTTTTCTGTGTGATGCGCAATTGTCAACGGAGCGAATTGGTTACAGCGAAATGATGCCGAAGGTATTCAGCAGCGAGCTCAGAAGGATAATGACGATGAACAGCGGACAGACATAGCGGATCATGAAGCGGAAGACAGCTCTGCGCCGGAACGGCATATCGCCCAGCGTTACTTCTTCTTCCGCTTTTTCAATCGTCATATACTTTGTGATCAGCACACAGATCGCAAAGGCGGACAGCGGCATCATAACGGAATTGGTCAGAAAATCGAAGAAATCAAGAAATGGCATGCCGAGGATGCGGATAAACGACAGCGGTCCGTAGCCAAGACACGAAAGACTTCCGAGCACCATCATGAGAAGGCCGAGAATCAGCGTACTGTTCTTCCGTTTCCAGCCGAATTCATCCGCGAAGGTGGAGACAGCGGCTTCGGAGAGGGCAATGGCACTGGTCAGTGCCGCAAACAGGACGAGAACGAAGAACAGAATCCCGATCAGACGTCCGCCGTTCATCTGTGCAAAGATGCGCGGCATCGTGATGAACATCAGACTCGGACCGGCGTTGAGCTGTTCCGCCGCATCGCTTCCGGAAAATGCGAAGACTGCAGGGATGATCATGAGACCGGCAAGAATTGCGATTGCAGTGTCAAAGAATTCGACCTGACGGGTGGAATCCTCAATACTGACGTCCTTCTTCATATAGGAACCGAAGGTGATGAGGATGCCCATTGCGATGGACAGGGAATAGAACATCTGTCCCATGGCGCTGACAACACCCATCCAGGAAAACCTTGAGAAGTCCGGAATCAGGAAGTATTTTACGCCTTCGAGCGCACCGGGCCGGGTGACGGTATACCCGCTGATGATAATCGCCAGCACCACCAGCAGCGGCATGATCCATCTCGAAACCCGTTCGATTCCGTTCTGAACGCCCATGTATATGATCAGCAGATCGATCAGCGTAAACAGCAGGAAACACAGTTCTGCTTCCAGCCCGCCGCTGATGAAGGAAGTAAAGTACGTATCGGAGGTGACGGCGTTTCCCTCATTGACAAGATACGCCCACAGATAGCGGCAGACCCAGCCGCCGATGACCGAATAATAGGGAACGATCAGGATCGGAATCACTGCATTCAGCCAGCCGCCGATCTTCATGCCCTTACTGTCAGAAAAATGACGGAACGCACTGACCGGGCTTTTTCCGGATGCCCGGCCGATCGCGGTTTCGGCGATGATCATCGTATAGCCGAATGAGAGCGCCAGCAGAATATAGATCAGCAGAAATACGCCCCCGCCGTATTTCGCCGCAAGATAAGGAAAGCGCCAGATATTGCCAAGGCCGACGGATGCGCCGGCTGCGGCCAGAACAAATCCGAGCTTCCCGGTAAAGGAACTTCGTTTTTCATTCATCATTTCTACCCCCGTGGCGATGAAAGCCACGAGATCTATCCTAGCGAAAATCGCGGTGCTTTGCAATGTCATTCAGGGGTACTGATGATGGCTGCCATTGCGTCAGGCAATAAAAAAGACCCTGAGAAATTTCAGGGTCCATAAATCTGAGAATCAGTTCTGGCGCATGGAATCAAGCGCGCCGGTAAGGGTGAGTGTTACCTCCATCTGTTCGCCGTTGCGTTCAATGGTCAGAACCATTTCGTCTCCGATTGCTTTGCCGGTAAGCACACGGGTAAGATCGGTATAAGTCGATACTTCCGTTCCGTCTGCCGCGATAATGCGGTCATAGGTCTGAATGCCTGCCGCTTCCGCAGCGCCGCCTTCATAGACCTGCGAAACATAGAGACCTGCCTTGTAGTTGTTGTAATCGTAATCGAGTGTGCTGAGGCCGACGCCGATGGTCGGACGGGATGTGACATAACCGTTCTGAATCAGATCCTGTGCGATCATATTCGCGGTATTGATCGGAATTGCAAAGCCGATTCCTTCAATCACGGTGCCGGAATTTGTCATGCCGCTGTCTTTTGCGTTGACAATGCCGACGAGTTTTCCGTATGCGTCAAACATACCGCCGCCGGAGTTTCCGGAGTTGATCTCCGCATTGGTCTGGATCAGATTCATCGACTGATTGTTGATGACGATGTCGCGGTTGGTTGCCGAAATGATGCCGTCTGTAACCGTTCCGCCAAGGGTCCCGAGCGGATTTCCGATGACCACGGCGGTATCGCCGACCCGCAGCTGATCCGAATCGCCGATCACTGCAGCGTAGAGATTCTCTGCGTCAATCTTGATGACAGCGATATCGCTCTTGGCGTCTGTTCCGATCAGCTTTGCGTCATATTTGGTGCCTTCGTAAGTGGTAACGGTAATGGACTGCGCACCTTCTACCACATGGTCGTTGGTAATGATATAGCCATCATCCGAAATGATGACGCCGGACCCTGCGGCCTGGGCGGAGTAGGTTCCGCCGAAGAAGCCGGAAGTCGTTACGGTGCTTTCTGTATTGATTTCAACTACGGATTTGCTGGCGGACTCTGCAATCTCCTGAATTGTCAGGCGTCCGCTGTCGGCTGCTGCTGTGGTTTCTGCGACCACAGGCGCTGTGGAAGGCTCCGCTGCTGTTGTGGTTTCCGCTGTTTCCTGAGCCGGTGCATTCTGGTAGATGACAGTCGGCTGCGGTGCATATTTCTTTGCCGCAACCATACCGCCGCCAAATCCTGCAGCCGCACCGATCACTGCCGTCAGCAGTGCGGCGAGGACTGGATGGGAACGATTCTGCTTTGGTGCAGAAGCCTTCGGGTAAGGGGAGTATTCGGTATTGCGGGAAGCTGAACGGACTTCTGTCTGTTTGTCAGCGTTTGTTTCATCTGGCTTCATTTCCTGTTTCACCTCCGTTTTCACTTCCGGTGCGGGCTGCACCGGTTCTGCGGGTTCAACGACTTCAACCGCCTCAATCGTCTGGGATGTCTGCTGTGCTGCAGGCTCTTCCGAAACAGCCGCAGGCTGTGCAGCTGTTTCCTCTTTCAGAGGCTCGGAAACGGCCGGCTCATCAAACAGCTCAGGGCGTCTGGTGCCGCAGCTGACACAGAATCTTGCATTATTGACAGTCCCGCACTGAGGGCAGGTCCAGCTATTGTTTTTCATTTCTGTCATGTGTTCTTTCCTCCTTGCTGATACATTATAAAGAATAGTCTCTGAATGTGAAAAGAATGTGAACGTTCGGTTAAAAACAGGTAAACAATTCCCCAGACAGTTCAAAAAGAACATCCGCTGAGACATGAAAGCAGCGGATGTCTGAACTGTCACGTCCGCTTTCGATCACATTCCGAAGTATTAAATACACATCTGACGCTCAGAGGAAGAACAGCTGCGCTTCATACGGTTTCAGCGTCATGACGGGCTCTGCACACCGGATATCATAATTGGAAAGCACGGAATTCCCGCGGATCATCACCGCTTCATGCAGGTGGATTGTTCTTGTGCGGCCAGAGAGATTCAGAAGAACAAAAGCGGTTTCTGTCTCACTGCTTCTGCTGTAAGCCAGCACGCAGGGATCGTGGGTGAGATATTCCTTCCAGCGGCCGGTACAGAGGCATTCGTGGGTGCGGTGAAGGGAAGAGAGCCGCCGGTAGAAGTTCAGCACTGACTGGGGGTCCGCTTCCTGATTTTGGACATTCCACTCCGTGTGGTCCGGGTTGACTCTGATCCATGGCTCGCAGTCGCTGAACCCTGCATATCTGCTGCTGTTCCACTGCATCGGGGTGCGGGCGTTGTCGCGGTCGACAAAATTGGTGATCTGTTCCGCGATCCATGACGGAACATGCAGAATCTCCTGCATGGCGTTCGACGAGCTGAATGCTTCATAATCCCGCCAGTCATTCCTTGTCAGTTTCGGATTGGTCATGGCGATTTCCTCTCCCTGATAGATGAACGGGGTGCCGAGCAGGGTGAAGTTGTACATCGCCAGCATCTTCGCGCTTTCCGCACGGTATCTGCGGTCATTGCCGAAACGGTCGAGATGGCGCTTATGGTCATGGTTGGACAGGTAGTTGCCGATCCATGTGCCGTCTTCCATCATCGCTGTCTGCCACTTCCGTGTGACAGCCTTGATCATCTTCGGCGTGATGCGGTAGAAGCGGCGGAAATCATATTTACCCAGCGGGCCGTCGCCGAGGGTGGAGAGATCGAAGTGAAACATCATGTCGATTGGACCGCCGTTTCCGCAGAGCGAACGGACGGATTCACGGCCTGTCATGACGCCTTCGCCGAGAACGAACGCATCAGCCTTCGCAAAGGAGCGCTCCCGCAGCTCGACCAGATAGTCTCTGACCTTCGGACCGTCGATCACAAGGTCGTCCGCAAACTGAAGTCCTTTCTTTTCCGGGTTTTTGGACGGATAGCCTTCCGCTTTGTCAATCGTATTGACCGTATCCATCCGGAAACCGGCAATTCCCTTGTTCAGCCAGAAATCCGTGATCCGGATCACTTCTTCGATCACGGCCGGATTGCGCCAGTTGAGATCAGCCTGCGTACTGGTATACAGGGTCAGATACCACATGTTTCCTTCTGCTTTCTGCCAGGCTGAGCCGCCGAAAAAGCTGATCCAGTTGTTCGGCGGTGTGTGTTCGCTCCCCTGACGGAAGACGTAATAATCCCGGTAAGGAGAGGAAGGGTCATTCAGCGCCTCGCGGAACCAGCGGTGTTCGGTGCTCGTATGATTGACCACAAGGTCCATCACGATCTCCATGCCGGCCTCTCTGGCCTCTTTGATCAGCGCTTCCAGTTCCTCCATTGTTCCGTATTCCGGATTGATGGAATAATAATCGCTGATGTCATAGCCGTAGTCGGTATTGGGGCTGGCGTAAACAGGGGACAGCCAGATCGCAGATGCGCCGAGGGAGCGGATATGCGAAAGCCGGGAGCGGATGCCGTTGAGATCGCCGATTCCGTCATGGTTGGAATCCTGAAAGGAACGCGGCCAGATCTGATAGATGACAGCGTGTTTATAATCAAACATCAGGCAGTTCCTCCTATCTGCGGTCCGGGCGCATCGTCATGCCGTAAAGGGCACCGATCGCACCGCCGATGATATGGGTGAGCTGAGAAATGTTGTCGGAAGCGATCAGACCGCTGTAGATTTCCTGTCCGATGTAGATGACTGCCACAATGATCATCGTCAGCGGAATTTCGTTCTGCTTTGTGCCGGTGATGCTGGCAAGGACGATAAACGCGAAGACAATGCCGCTGGCGCCGAGCAGCCCGGTATTCGGAAACAGCAGGACATGAATGATGCCGGTTGCGGCAGCGGTCAGAACGATGATCTCGAGCAGACGCTTACTGCCGTATTTCTCTTCCAGAATCGGGCCGAGCAGAAGAAACATCATCATGTTTCCGGTATAGTGAGAAAGATTCTGATGACCGAGCACATGCGTGAACAGCCGCAGATAGAACAGAGGATCACTCAGAGATGTCCGGTAACAGACAAAAAACATGTCGCGGAACCAGCCTCCGGTAAGCATACTGATGGCCAGAACGGCACCGGAAATGATTGCGAACCAGAGAACAACAGGAGAATTAAAGCGGATATGTTTCATATAAATACTTAGCGGCGGAAACCCACTTGCTTTAGCAGGTGGGAGGAGCCGCTTCCTCCTTTCTTGGCTGATCAGTCTGTGATATACAGTTCTCAAGAGAAAACCGTTGGGTAACTGTTGTTGCTGAAGGCACTCTTCTGAACTTTGACAAGTTAAGATATGAGGTTTTTCCGACGAATCACTTGGAATGTAAAATCTTAAGTGCTGAAATCACCATCTTAACTGCAGGCATGGGAAGTTCAGTACCGTTGCAGTTACACTTGAGCATGTCTCTTGTGTAAGGGCTGTTGTCAACCAGCCCGTGATGTAACCCCACTGCCTGAGCAATCAGGTAAGTCAAAGGCAGGAGTCGTAAGACGTTTACACTACTGGGGAGTTACAAGCCCACTCACTTTAGTGGGTGGGCAGTTGACGCAAAATCACCTCTTTTCTAATTATACCAATCTTTTGTCGGCCTGCAGGGTTCACAAAAAAGGATGCTTTCTTTAAAATAAGTTGTCGGGAGAACTAGAATATGGCAAAAAAACAGAAGAAAGCGCCGACGCTTCGTGCGATCGACGCGAAAGATATCACCAATGACGGTCTGAAACAGGCAATGGAGAACGTGAAAGCACAGCGCAGCAGAGACAATGAGATTGCGATGTTTGAAGCGCTTCAGAAGGCCAGATTCCTTGTGCCGGTACAGTTTTCCGGCCAGCAGCCGAATCTGCAGCTGCGCTTTGTCATGATCAATACACCGGATCAGAAGAGCTTTTTTCCGGTCTTCACCGATGAAGAGGAAAGCCGGAAGCTCAAACTGCCGGAAGGAGAACAGAATTCCTTTATTGTCAGAACACTGAAGGAATTCGAACCGATTTTCAAGGATACGAGAGGCCAGGCGGCCGGAATCGTTGTCAACCCTTACGGCTCCAATATTCTTCTGCCGCGGGAGCTTGTAAGCAAGCTGAATACAGCGACAGCAGCTTCGCTTGCGATGCAGGCTGCACCTCAGCCGAAAAAGGGAGAAATCCCGGCCGGCGTGCAGGTACGCTTTGAAGAACCCCGGATCTATCCGACTGCGCTTGTCAATCAGGTTTATGAGACATGCGGAACGATTCCGGAAATCAGCCGGGTCTGGTTCAAGCAGATGATGGTCGGCATGGAGGTGCAGTTTGCACTGATCGTTGAGGCCGACAGCTATCCACCGGAAATTGAGACAAAGCTGCGGGAAGCGGCAGAACCGCTTTCCAAAGGCGTTCCGATTCAGGTGCTGAAGCTGACCCCGGTACTGGAAAAACAGGCGATCAATGGTGCGGTCGCACTGTATGACCGGGAACTCGGCATATGAGAAGGATCCGTCTGCTCACACCGCAGGAAGTCCCGGATGCGTATAATCTCATCCGGGAAGCCCGGATGAACGATTCAGAGGCTGACGCTGAAATCAGCCGGGAACAGGCGGAAGAGACTGTGAAACGGATTGCGGACTACCGGCAGCCGGTACAGTTTCTCGGCTGCTATGAAGGATGTCTGGAAGGCGTGCTTGCGTTTACAGATGAAGGGGAAGTGATTCTCTTTGCGGTACGCCCTCAGCTGCGGAAACAGGGAATCGAAGCCGCGCTGTTTCAGAAGCTTCGAGAGCATCTGACGCATCGTTCAGCTGCCCGGATCAGCGCCCATGCGGCAGGGGAGGCCGTATCGTTTTATGAAGGTCTCGGGTTTGAAACTGTCCGGGAAGATGCGAGGCTGAAGACTGCTGAGATGGAATATCTGCTTGGCAGAGATGCACTCGGCAGAACCGTGACTGTAACAGTCGACAGGACAATCGGCAGTTTTCATCCGCTGTATGCGGATACGCAGTATCCGTGCAACTACGGTTATGTGGAAGAAGTGCTGGCTGCAGACGGTGAGTTCCAGGATGCGTATATTGTCGGCGTATATGAGCCGGTTGATACATTTACCGGCATTGTGACGGCAATTATCTACCGCCGGGATGACTGCGAATCAAAATGGGTGGTAACCCCCGACCGGAATGTCAGCCATGAGGAAGTGATCCGGACGGTCGGCGAGATCGAACAGTATTTTGATACACGGATTCTCTGGCTGAATCCGGATCAGGGACTTCCGTGCTGAACATGCGGAAGTCTTTTCAGATTCCTCCCGCATACGGGAGAAGGAGAAACCAATGAACAGGAAAGAAATAACGGCCAGGGAGAATCACGAATCGCAGAACTGCAGCCCATCGGAAACCGGAGGGGAACGCGGTCTGGAACCGAATCCGCCGGATCCCATGGCAGATGAGATACAGAAGGGGTTTCGCAATCCGCTGCGCGTGATTTTCTTCAATCTGCGGACACTGATCGGGTTTGCACTCTGTTACCGGCTGTTTGTACTGCTGGTGGTATTTCCGCTGCTCAGCTATATGGAACGGCTTCTGCCGTTTGTCAACGGGAATTCGAATATCACGATGTACAATGCGAAAGAGTCGCTGCTGAATCCGCTGTCCTGGCTTGTGCTGCTGCTGATCGGGGTTACGGTATGCTGGTTTTCCGCGATGGAACAGTATGGTCTGCTGCGGATCATACAGGCGGCGGTGCTGCGGAAGAAGATTACGCTAAAGCAGGCCTTCGCGGCTACCTTTCACATTTCGATCGAACAGTTCCGTCTGAAGAATGTGATGCTGCTGCCATATTTTTTGATTGTTCTGCAGTTCGGCTACATCAACGACTCTTCGAGCGTAACGCGCTTTATTGCGGTTCCGGGATTTATTCTCGAACATTTTGTAAAGTATCCGATCTACCGGATATTCTTTTTCGCGTTTATCGTTCTTGCGACCGTCATCGGCATTCTGATTCTGTATTCGGTGCCGATCATGACCGTGGAGGGAGATGATTTTCCGACTGCCTGCCGGAAGAGCGTTCAGATGCAGTCGTGGAAGAATCTTCTCTGGCTTCTGCTGCGGGTACTGTATCTGCTGTTCCTGCTGGTATTTGCGACGGTGGTCTTCACCGTTCTGCTTTCCGTTGGAACCGGGGCGTTTGTGCACTGGCTGGAACCGTCGGTCGATATGTTTGATGTGATGACGAATGAAAAGGTCGGGCTTGTGCTGGAATTACTGACCACATCCGTATTCTCCTGGATCGGCCTCGGCGTGCTGTCAACACTGCTGATGACTTCCCTGTACAGATATCAGCTGGAAAAGACCGGCAGAGTCCGCGGACTGCGGGAGACTTCAGGTCTTGCCGGATAGAAGTGGGTCCATGTGCTGGGGCTTGTCATATGCATCGTAATCGTCTATTTTTCCGGATCGAAGCGATACCGCCAGTTCAAAAGTATTCTCAAGGGCAATGGCGGCCAGACGATGATCATGGCGCACCGCGGCTATTCGGCTGTGGCTCCCGAGAATACGATGCCGGCATTTGAGAAGGCATATGAGATCGGCGTCACGGCGGTAGAGCTCGATGTGCAGATGACGAAAGACGGCGAAATCATTGTTCTGCATGACGATAATCTGAGACGGACGACAGGTGTGAACCGGAATGTCTGGGATGTGACCTGGGATGAAATCAGAACACTTGATAACGGCTCTTTCTTCTCAAAGGAGTATGAAGGGACAACGATCCCGAAGCTTGAAGATGTGATCCGCTACTGCCGCGGTAAGATGTATATCAATATCGAGATCAAGCGAAACGGGCATGATGAGGTGATTGAAGACAAGGTGGTGAAGATCATCCGGGAAAATGATTTCATGGATGAATGTGATATCACGTCACAGGATTACGAAACCCTGCGCTATATTCATGAGAACTATTCGGATATCCTTGTGGCCTATACCTCCGTGGTCGGTATCGGCAATGTGCTGGAGCTTGATGCCTATGATATTCTTTCCATTCAGGAGACCTTTGCGACATTTGATTCCGTGGAAGCCCTGCACCGGCAGGGAAAGTGGGTCTTTGTCTGGACGGTGAATGAACGGGATACGATGGAGCGGCTGATCGGGCTCAACGTGGATGCGATTCTGACGAATGACCCTGCGCTTGCCATGGAAGTGATGGCAGAGCATACCGGATTTGAGGATTTCCACCACCGCATGGAACAGATTTTTTTCTACATGCGATAGACGGATGAGACAAAATGAAACATGCCGCATAAACGGCATGTTTCTGCATACAGGAACTGTTTTTTCTGAAGGAGAGGTGGATCGGCTTACCGGCGCATTCCGCCTTTCGCTCCGCCCGTCATCTGCTGGGAAAGAGCGGTCATCTGCTGGCCGTTTACGATCAGCGTACCGCCGTTCAGCTGGCCCTGGCCGTCATAGTCGAACGGATTCTGCGCAGAGATCGTAATGGTTCCGCCATTGATGAAGAGGTCGCCGTTGGAATCGATAGCGTCGGTATCACCGGAACTCATGGTAACGGTAAGGCTGCCGCCATTGATCGTGATCGATACCGGAAGCGAATCAGACTTTGCCCCGGCGTTGATGCCGTCATCCATGGCGTTTACCGTAATGGTTCCGTCATTGATCACAATCTGTGTTGCCTCCATTCCTTCCCCGCCGGAAAGGTCGATCTGACCGCCGTCGATCTGCAGCACCGTCTGGGCGTGAAGCGCATCGTCGCCGGCATTTACGGTAAGTGTTCCGCCAAGGATCGTTACAGATCCTTTTGTATCATCTTCATCATTTTCCGCATGCAGGCCATCCTGCTTGGCAGTGAGCGTCAGTACGCCGTCGTTTACGGAAATCGAATCATTTGCCTCGATCGCGGTATCTTCTGCCGTGATATTCAGCGTGCTGCCGGTGATCTTCAGATCATCCTTGCCGACGATGCCGTTATCCGCGGAAGTGATGTTCAGCGTGCCGGTTCCGTTTACCGTAAGGTCGCAGCGGGCAAAGATCACGCCGTCGACGCTGCTGCCGTCAGCGAATGCGCTGACAGTCAGCTCATTGACACTGTTTTCAGCCGTTGTAATAAATACCTTGTCAGCGGTTTCCACATCGATCACTGCCTGTGTGTCATTGATGACGTTCAGACCATCCAGCACCAGCTGTACTTTTGCATCCTCCGGGGCGCTGACGGTAACAGTGGCGTTTTCTGCCGTTCCGGTAAGGATATAAACACCCTCTTCCGTAATGTTTACCGCAGATTGATCGCTGACGGTGATAGTTCTCGCATCGGATGTATCGGCGGTCTGCGCAAGATCGCGTTCACTGAAGAGATCGCTGCTGTCCTGTCCGGATGTGCTGACGGTGACTGCAGTGCTGACTGCTGTCGTGGAAGCGGGGCTTTGGGAAGCAGCTTCTTCTGTGACGGCTGCCGTCGCTGCCGGACTGATGGTCGCAGCAGAAGAGCTGTCAGCTGCACAGCCGGCAAGCACAAGCATGAGTGCAAGCGCTGCAGCGCATGATTTAACGGTATGTGTTCTGTTCTGTTTCATGGTGATTGTTCCTCCGTATATGGTTATATGAGCGGCAGGCATGTATGGTCTGTTTCTTTCCTGCCGTATCTGAATCATAGCCGGCCTGTCTGAACAGCAGGTGAACAAATCATGGAAAGTCTCTGAATGAATCTGAAAATGTAAGAAATGTAAAAAATAACCCTTCTTCTGTGAAAGAAATTCAAAAGCGCTTGCACTTTTTTACTTCAGTTCTATATAATAACGACAAAGCAGAGAAGTGAAGCAGTACCTTCGCAGCAGCTTTCAAGCGAGCCCTGTATGGTGAAAGAGGGTAAAGGAAAGCGGGGGGAACGTGTCATGGAGCCGGATCCGCGAAGCGATTGCCGAGCGGATTCCCGTAGAAGACCGCGTTAAGGGAAAGAGAGTCCGGAGGCAGAAGAGGAAAAAAGAGTCCTGCATGTGTTCGGGAAGTAAAGGTGGCAACGCGCATAATTCGTCCTTTGAGCAGACAGTTTGAAGGACATTTTTATTTTCGGATGCGGCGGCGTGAAAAAACGAAATACTGAAGATGTCAGAGGAAGACAGAACCATACAGAAAACGGAAAGAGGATGAAAGAGATGGAAAAGAAAGACATTAAAAAAGTAGTACTTGCCTACAGCGGCGGCCTTGATACATCGATCATTATTCCATGGCTCAAGGAAAACTACAACAACTGTGAGGTAATCGCGGTTTCCGGCAACGTCGGACAGGCGGATGAACTGGAAGGACTGGAAGAAAAAGCAAAGAAAACCGGTGCTTCGAAACTTTATGTGCTTGACCTTACGGACGAATATGTGGATGACTTCATCATTCCGTGCGTCAAGGCAGGCGCGAAGTATGAAGAATATCTGCTCGGCACCTCCCACGCCCGTCCGGTCATTGCGAAAGGCCTGGTTGAGATTGCACTGAAAGAAGGCGCAGATGCGATCTGCCATGGCTGCACCGGAAAAGGAAACGACCAGGTGAGATTTGAACTGGCAATCCGGCACTTTGCCCCGAACATGCATATTATCGCTCCCTGGCGTGAGTGGTCGATCCGGTCGAGAGACGAGGAGATCGATTATGCAGAAGCGCATAATATCCCGCTGCGGATTTCCCGGGAAACGAATTATTCCAAGGATAAGAACCTCTGGCATCTGAGTCATGAAGGACTGGATCTGGAAGATCCGGGCAATGAGCCGCAGTATGAAAAAGCCGGCTTCCTAGAAATGGGCGTCTCGCCGATTGCCGCAAAGGATGAACCGGAATATATTGAGATGGAATTTGAACAGGGCAGACCCGTCAGTCTGAACGGAGAGAAGATGAGTGCGAAGAATATCATTCTGAAGCTCAATGAGATTGGCGGCAGAAACGGCATCGGACTGCTTGACATTGTGGAGAACCGGCTGGTCGGCATGAAGTCGAGAGGCGTTTATGAAACACCGGGCGGAACAATTCTTTACGAAGCCCATAAATATCTGGAAACAATCACACTCGACAAGATGACGGCGCATAAGAAGGAAGAGCTTGCACTGACCTTTGCGGATCTTGTTTACAACGGACAGTGGTTCACTCCGCTGCGGGAAGCACTTTCTGCCTTCGTCGACAAAACACAGGAGACCGTCAGCGGAAAAGTGAAGCTCAAACTGTACAAAGGAAATATAATGAAAGCCGGTGTGTGGAGTGAGAATTCACTCTACAGTATGGATCTCGCTTCCTTCGGGGAGTCGGATTACGATCAGACGGACAGCGCCGGATTCATCAATCTGTTCGGGCTTCCGATCAAGGTGCAGGCACTCGTAGATCAGAAGAAGAAACAGAAACAGTAACCGTTTGGCAGACAGTACTTGAAAGGGGACGATTATGACAAAGCTCTGGGCAGGCAGAACAGACGGGTCGACCGACCGGCTGGCAGACGATTTCAATTCTTCCATCCGGGTTGATCAGCGGATGTTTTATGAGGATATCACAGGTTCAATTGCGCATGCGGAGATGCTCGGGAAGACCGGAATACTCAAACGGGAAAGTGCAGACCGCATCATTGAAGAATTGAAGGTGATCCGCAGTGAGATCCTGTCCGGTGAGCTGAAGATCGATCCGGCCAGCGAAGATATTCATATGTTTGTTGAGCAGGTGCTCACAGAACGGATCGGAGCGGACGGAAAGATGCTTCATACGGCAAGAAGCCGCAATGATCAGGTTGCGCTTGACACCAGAATGTATCTGCGGAAAAAAGTGCATTCGCTCAGCAGCAGGATCGCTGCCCTGATGGAAGTGCTGACTGCTTCCGCCGAAATTCACAAAGATGTGATCCTGCCGGGTTATACGCATCTGCAGCGGGCGCAGCCGATTCTGTTCGGCCATCATCTTCTGGCATATGCCAATATGCTGGAACGGGATTGTGACCGGCTTCAGGACTGCGCAAAGCGGATGAATGTTTCGCCGATCGGAGCCTGTGCCCTGGCCGGTACGACATTTCCGGTCGACCGGGCATATGAAGCAGAGCTGCTCGGATTTGATTCGGTATCGGCCAACAGTCTCGACAGCGTTTCGGACCGCGATTTCTGTCTGGAACTGCTGGCAGATCTTTCGATCCTGATGATGCATCTGTCACGGTTTGCCGAAGAGCTGATTCTCTGGTCCAGCTGGGAATTCGGGTTTATCGAGCTGGATGATGCCTATACAACCGGGTCTTCGATCATGCCGCAGAAAAAGAATCCGGATATGGCGGAGCTGATCCGCGGCAAGACCGGCCGGGTGTATGGCGATCTCATGGGACTGCTTACCGTCATGAAAGGACTTCCGCTGGCTTACAACAAGGATATGCAGGAAGACAAGGAACCCGTCTTTGATGCGGTTGATACCGCTGAGCTGTGTCTTGGCATTCTGACGCCGATGATCGAAACGATGAAGGTGCGCCGGGAAAAAATGCTTGCGGCAGCGCAGCAGGGATTCATCAACGCAACTGATCTCGCAGATTATCTGACGAAAAAGGGCATGCCGTTCCGGCAGGCATATAAGATTTCCGGTGAAGCAGTTCATCTCTGCCTGGAAAAGGGAGTGGTGCTGGAAACTCTGCCGCTTGCGGAATACAGGAAGCTGAGCGAGCAGTTTGAAGCGGATCTCTATGAAGCGATCGATCTTACAGCAGCTGTCAACAGACGTTCTTCCGAGGGCGGCACAAGTCTTGAGTCCGTCGTGAAACAGATCAGTACAATGAAGGAGCGGATCGCTGCGCTTCAGCGCCGCTTTGCTGTGACGGAGGACAGTGAGAGATGAGAAATAAACGGATTTTTATTGACGGCAGATACGGGACCACCGGACTGGAGATATTTGATCGGCTGAAGGACCGTACCGATATCGACCTGCTTATGATTCCGTATGAGCTGCGCCATAACGAAACGATGCGCAGACAGATGCTGAATGAAGCGGATCTGGTCTTTCTCTGTCTGCCGGATGATGCGGCAGAAGAAAGCGTATCCATGATTGAGGAAGACCGTGTTGTTGTGATCGATACCTCTACCCGTCACCGGACAGAACCGGGATGGGTGTACGGACTGATGGAACTGGAAGGGCAGAAGGAAAAGATACGGAAGGCGAAGCGGATTGCCAATCCCGGATGCCATGCGACCGGCTTCATCACGCTGGTGCAGCCGCTGGTCAAAGCCGGCATCATCAGACCGGAAACGGCACTGCAGTGCTTTTCGCTGACCGGATACTCCGGCGGCGGAAAGAAGATGATTGCACAGTATGAGGCGGAAGATCCGGACCCGCTGCTGTTCGGACCCAGGCTGTATGCGCTGAATCAGAATCACAAGCATCTGAAGGAGATGAAAATCATTTCGGGACTCGACCATGAACCGATTTTCTGCCCGATCGTAGCGGATTATTATTCCGGCATGGAAACGGTTGTTCCGCTGCTCGGAAGCGAGATTCAGGGAACGATGGAATCCATTAAGGAAGTTTACCGGAATACATACAGCAGCGGTATGATTCATCTTTGTGAAGAAGATGAAGAAGGCGGGTATCGTTCCGCGATTGCCTATCAGGGACGCGATGATCTTGAGATCAGCGTCTGCGGAAATGAAGAACGGATCCTGCTGATTTCCCGGTTTGACAATCTCGGGAAGGGAGCCTGCGGCGCTGCGATTCAGAATATGAATCTGGTCATGGGACTGAAGGAAACCGAAGGGCTTCGCACAGGAGGAATACAATGATTGAATTTACAGACGGCGGCGTCTGCGCTGCAGAAGGGTTTTCAGCTTCCGGCATCCATTGCGGGATCCGGAAGAACAAGACAAAAGAAGATCTTGCGCTGATCTGTTCGGACGTTCCCTGTCAGGGAGCGGGATTATTTACGCGCAACCAGGTAAAGGCTGCGCCGGTATTGCTGGATATGGAAGTAATCAGAGGTGATTCCTTCCGGGCGATTATCGCAAATTCCGGCATCGCCAATGCCTGCGCGCCGCATGATATGGAAAATGCGTTGAAGATGCAGAAGACGGCAGCGGAAGCGCTGGGTGTAAAGAAGGAAGAGGTGCTGGTCGGATCGACCGGCGTCATCGGAATGGATCTTGATGTTGCGCCGATCGAAGCCGGCATGCCGGCACTGATCCGCAGCCTTTCATCCGGCAAAGACGGGTCTGATCATGCGGCACAGGCGATCATGACAACTGATACCCGGAAGAAAGAACTTGCCGTGAAGGTGATAATCGGCGGGAAGAAGGTGCATATCGGCGGGATTGCCAAAGGCTCCGGCATGATTCATCCGAACATGGGAACGATGCTCTGTTATCTCACGACTGACTGCGCCATTCAGAAGCCGCTCCTGCAGAAAGCGCTGAAAACCGTCTGTGACCGCACATTCAACCGGATCAGCGTAGATGGAGATACTTCGACCAATGACAGTCTGATACTTCTGGCAAACGGTCTTGCGCAGAACCCGGAGATTACGGAAGAAGGAACCGATTATGACCGGTTTCTTGAAGCGCTGCTGATTCTGTGCACGGAGATGGCCCGGCGCATGGCGGCAGACGGGGAAGGCGCAAAACATCTGATCACCTGCCATGTCACGGAATGCGAAAGCGAAGACAAAGCGGAACTGCTGGCAAAGTCCGTGATTCGCTCCCCTCTGACCAAAGCCGCGGTATTCGGCTGCGACGCCAACTGGGGCAGAGTGCTCTGTGCCCTTGGCTATTCCGGTGCGTCGTTTGACCCGGGACATGTCGGAATCCAGTTTTCTTCGGCTGCCGGAACGATCGAGGTCTGCGAATCCGGAAAAGGACTTCCGTTTGATGAAGTGCTTGCGAAGAAGATTCTGGAAGAGCCGGAAGTGATCATCGATATTCAGATGGGCGAAGGGTATGATCAGGCAACCGCATGGGGATGCGATCTGACCTATGATTATGTGAGAATCAACGGCGATTACCGGACGTAATCGTGTGATAAAGGGGGATATGATGGACAACAGTACCAGAGCGAATGTGCTCGTACAGGCGCTGCCGTATCTGAAGCGTTACTACGGAAAGACAATCGTAGTCAAATACGGCGGGAATGCGATGATCAGCGAACATCTGAAAGAGCAGGTCATGGAGGATATCGTTCTGCTTTCCATGATCGGCATCAAGGTTGTGCTGGTGCACGGCGGCGGTCCGGAGATGTCGGATCTGATGCGCAGGGTCGGCAAAATACCGCAGTTTATCGACGGACTGCGGGTTACGGATAAAGAGACGATCGAAATTGCTCAGATGGTGCTGGCAGGCAAGATCAACAAAAGCCTCGTCAGTCTTCTCCATGCCAAGGGCGGTACAGCGATCGGTCTTTCCGGAATTGACGGAAAGATGATTGAAGCAGAGTTTAAGAATCCGCAGCTCGGTTATGTCGGCAATGTTGTGAAGGTCGATCCGAAGCCGATCGAGACATTGCTGGGGGCCGGTTATATTCCGGTCATTTCGACACTCGGGTTTGATCCGGACGGAAATGTCTTCAATATCAACGGCGATACCGCTGCCGGGAAAATCGCTTCGGCAATCGGCGCTGTCCGTCTCATCATGATGACGGATATCGAAGGTATCCGGAAAGACAAAGATGATCCGGCTTCGCTGATTCCCGAGCTGACCGCGCAGCAGGCGGAGGAAATGATCGAAAACGGAGAAATCTCCGGCGGTATGATTCCGAAGGTGCGCTGCTGTATCAGCGCGGTGGAAGAAGGCGTAGCGGCAGCCGTCATCATTGACGGCCGGGTACCGCATGCGACGCTGATGGAGATACTGACCGACGAAGGTGCCGGCACGATGTTTGTACAGGAAGCGGACAGCTGAGCACAGTTCAGTGCAACGAACAGCTGCCAGTGCGAAAGAAGGAGGGTCTCATGCAGGATATCAGAACAATGGATCAGACGTATGTCGCTTCGACCTACGGCCGGTTTCCGGTAGTGATCAGAGAAGGCCATGGCTGTATTGCCGTGGATGAAAACGGAAAAGAATATATTGATATGGGGTCCGGAATCGGCGTCAATCTGTTCGGATACCAGGATGAAGTCTGGAAGAATGCGGTGATGGAACAGCTGAACCAGGTCCAGCATACCTCGAATCTGTATTATACCGAACCATGTGCAGCGCTTGCGGAACGGATGTGTGAAGCGACCGGCATGAAGAAGGTGTTCTTCTGCAACTCCGGCGCGGAAGCCAACGAATGTGCAATCAAGGCGGCACGCCGATATGGCGAGCTTCACAAAGGCAGCGGTGCGTATGAGATCATTACGCTGGAAAACAGCTTTCACGGACGTACGCTTACCACGCTTGCGGCAACCGGCCAGGCGAAATTTCACCAGCTGTTTCAGCCGCTGACTCCGGGGTTTATCGCTGTAAAGGCAAATGACTGCGAAGCGCTGACAGAAGCAGTCAGAAGCCGCCCGGTGTGTGCAGTTATGCTGGAATGCATTCAGGGAGAAGGCGGCGTCAACGTGCTGACCCCAGAATTTATCAGAGCCGTACAGCAGCTTGCGAAGGAGAATGATCTGCTCGTCATTGACGATGAAGTACAGACCGGCAACGGCCGGACAGGAAAACTGTATGCCTGGATGAATTACGAAGGGTTTCAGCCGGACATTGCCTCTACCGCAAAAGGACTGGGCGGAGGGCTTCCGATCGGCGCAACAATGCTTGGAGAGAAGGTCAGTGATATCTTCCATCCGGGAGATAACGGCTCTACCTTCGGCGGCAATCCGGTGGTATGCGCCGGTGCGATTGCCAATTTCCGCCGGCTGGATGAGAAACTGCTGGATGATGTGGTCCGCAAGGGAAAGCGGATCAGAGAACTGCTCGAAGGGGCGGAAAATGTGAAGTCAGTCAGCGGAATGGGACTGATGATCGGAATTGAACCGGTGAGCGGAAGTGCGGCAGAGATCGCTGCGAAGTGTCTGGAAGCAGGCGTTCTTGTACTGACTGCCGGCGGCAACCGTGTCCGGCTTCTGCCGCCGCTGAATATCAGCGACAGGACGCTTGAGAGCGCAGCGGATGTGATCCGGACTGCGTTTGCACAGGTCAGTCAAACGGAAAGGAACGGGTGAAGAACCATGCTGTTAAAGGGAAGAAATCTTCTGAAGCTGCTGGATTTTACACCGGAAGAAATCACCTATCTTCTGGATCTTGCGGCAGATCTCAAGGAAAAAAAGAAAGCCGGAATTCCGCATCGCTTATGTGAAGGGAAGAATGTGGCGCTGATCTTTGAAAAGACCAGCACGCGTACACGCTGTGCATTTGAAGTAGCAGCGAGCGATCTTGGCATGGGCAGTACGTATCTTGGACCGACAGGTTCGCAGATCGGCGTGAAGGAATCGATTGCCGACACAGCCCGTGTGCTTTCAGAAATGTATGATGCGATCGAATACCGCGGTTATGGGCAGGAGATCGTGGAAGAGCTGGCGCAGTATTCGAATGTGCCGGTATACAACGGTCTGACCAATGAATTCCATCCGACCCAGATTCTTGCGGATATGCTTACCATCCGTGAACATTTCGGCACGCTCAGCGGAAAGCATCTGGTTTACATGGGCGACGCCCGCTACAATATGGGCCGCTCGCTGATGGTCGGATGCACAAAACTCGGTATGAAGTTCACCGCCTGTGCGCCGGAAGATTTTTTTCCGGACAGAGAACTGATTGAAACCTGTCAGTCGATCGCAAAAACGACCGGAGCTGAAATCCGCTTCAGCGGAGAACCGTACGCTGCGGTGGCAGATGCAGATATCATCTATACGGATATCTGGGTATCGATGGGCGAACCGGAGGAAGCCTGGGCAAAGCGCATCCGGCTGATGGAGCCGTTTCAGGTCAATACAGCGCTGATGGATGCGACAAAGGAAGAAACGGTGTTCATGCATTGTCTTCCGTCCTATCACGACCGGCATACCGGCATCGGAAAGAAGGTCTGCGAACAGTATAATATGGAGGCTCTGGAAGTCACGAATGCAGTATTTGAAGGCCCGCGCTCACTGGTGTTCCAGGAGGCGGGAAACCGCATGCATACAATCAAGGCAGTGATGGCGGCAACGTTATGAACGGCACGAAACGTTATCTGATATGTTCTGACGGCGAGGTGTTTGAAGGCACCTCGTTTGGCTCTCTGAATGATGCGATGGGAGAGCTGGTGTTTACAACCGGGATGTGCGGCTATAACGAAACGCTCACTGACCCAAGCTATGCCGGTCAGATCGTCATTCAGACCTTTCCCCTGATCGGCAATTACGGCATTATCCCGGAAGATTTTGAAGGAAAGAGTCTTCTGAAAGGGTATGTAGTGCGTGATTTCTGCGATACGCCTAGCAACTTCCGGTCCGTAATGACGCTCGATGCGTATCTGAAAGAACAGGGCATCCCCGGCATCTGCGGGGTGGATACCCGGGCACTGACAAAACGCATCCGGACATCCGGTGTCGTGAATGCGATGATCACATCTGCGATTCCGGATTCGCTTGCGGAGCTGAAGGCGTTCAGGGTTACCGGCGCAGTGGAAGAAGCGACCTGTCAGAAGATTATTAAGCTGAGCGCGAAGGCGCCGGAACGATTTCATGTGGTTCTGATGGACTTTGGCGCAAAGCGGAATATCGCAGAAGAACTCCGTGGCCGCGGCTGTGCAGTTTCAGTTGTTCCCGCATCTGCGGATGCGGAAACAATCCGCCGGATGAAGCCGGACGGAATCATGTTGTCCAACGGGCCCGGTGACCCGGCAGATAATATAGGAGCGATTAAAACCATCGCAGCCCTGCTTGGTGAAGTGCCGATGTTCGGAATCTGCCTTGGCCATCAGCTGACCGCCATAGCAGCCGGGGGAACGACCTATAAGATGAAATACGGACATCGCGGTGCCAATCAGCCGGTGAGAGACCTGAATACCGGGAGGACCTTTATCACGACTCAGAACCATGGCTATGCGGTTGATCCTGACTCGCTCTGCGGAAAGGGAGTCATCCGCTATGTCAATGCGAATGACGGAACCTGCGAAGGGATCGATTACCCGGATGACGGATGTTTTACCGTACAGTTTCATCCGGAAGCCTGCGCCGGTCCAAAAGATACGGAATTCCTGTTTGACCGGTTTATCCGGATGATGGAGGAACAATAGCCATGCCAAGAGATCATTCCATCCGCAAAGTTCTGGTGATCGGCTCCGGTCCGATTGTGATCGGACAGGCTGCGGAATTTGACTATGCCGGGGCACAGGCCTGCCGGGTGCTGAAAGAGGAAGGCATCAATGTCGTGCTGGCCAATTCCAATCCGGCAACGATCATGACGGATAAGCACATGGCCGATGAGATCTACCTCGAACCGCTCAATCCGGAAACACTGAAACGGATCATTGAAAAGGAAAAGCCCGACAGCCTGCTGGCAGGGCTTGGCGGGCAGACCGGTCTTACACTGGCTCTGCAGCTGAGCGAAGACGGCTGGCTGAATGCGCATGGCGTGCGGCTGCTGGGCTCGGATATTGAAGCGATCGACCGGGCGGAAGACCGGGAGCGGTTCCGTGAAGCGATGGAAGCGATCCATCAGCCGATTGTGCCTTCAAGGATCGCAGTCAGTGTGGAAGAAGCTGTTGCGGCGGCTGAAGCGATCGGTTATCCGGTTATTGTGCGGCCGGCGTTTACGCTTGGCGGCAGCGGAGGCGGCATCGCTGAAAATGAAGAAACACTGCGGATGATTGCGCATAACGGACTGGAGCTCTCACCGATCACACAGGTGCTGATCGAACGTTCGATCGCAGGCTGGAAAGAAATCGAGTTTGAGACGATGCGGGATTCCCTGGGGAATACGATTGCGGTCTGTTCGATGGAGAATGTGGATCCGGTCGGTGTTCATACCGGCGACAGTATTGTCGTATCTCCCTGTCTTACACTGGCAGACAGGGAATTTCAGATGCTTCGGAAGGCTTCGCTGGATATTATTACCGAGCTGAATATTGTCGGCGGCTGCAACGTGCAGCTGGCGCTGGATCCGGAGAGTTTTGAATATGCGGTGATTGAAGTCAATCCCCGTGTTTCCCGTTCCAGTGCACTGGCCTCGAAGGCGACCGGGTATCCGATTGCCAAGGTTACGACAAAGATTGCGATCGGCTATACGCTTGATGAGATCACCAATGAAATTACGGGAAAGACCTGTTCCTGCTTTGAACCGGCACTGGATTATGTGGTTGTCAAATTCCCGAAGTGGCCGTTTGACAAGTTTGCCGGCTCTTCCAGAACGCTTGGAACCCAGATGAAGGCAACCGGCGAAGTGATGGCGATCGCGTCGTCCTTTGAAGCTGCGCTGCTTAAGGCTGTTCGCGGAGCGGAAATCCGCCAGGATACGCTGAATATGGATTCGGATGATCCGCGTGAACTCTGTGAGCGGCTGAAAGATGTTGATGATCATCGTCTGTTTACGGTATTTGAAGCCCTGAAGAAGGGAATCAGCGTGGAAGAGATTCACGCCCTGACAAAGATCGATGAATGGTTTCTGTACCGGCTGAATCATCTTGCCTGCTATGAAGCAGAGATCGCTGAGAGATTTGATGAAGCGCTGTACCGTGAGGGTAAGAAACTCG
>JAFYGX010000007.1 GCA_017543025.1 Solobacterium sp. | reverse complement strand
GCTCCCGGGACATCACCCGGTCAACACCTTCTGCTTTCAGTTTTCGCAGCGCTTTCAGATAAATCGGATATCGATGCAGCGTTGCGTTCGGTACCTTCCTGCTTTCAGCCATAACTCATACACCCGACAAAAAGTGTATCATCTTGTGAAAAACAAAACAAGTTTGACTTTCCTGCTTTTCAGCGGCATACAGCACAACTGCAGAAGACGCTCCGACAGCCTGCGTCCGCCTTTACGGAACAGGTTCATCCCTCCGCAGTACGCTTCTGCCGGTCCTTTATTCTTCCCCCGGCATCAGAAGGCCCGGATCTGCCGAATCTTCAAACGTACCGAAGAGACCGTGACGATACGCCGCAGTACCGGACGCTCCGATCATCGCGGCATTATCCGTGCAGTACTTCAGCGGCGGAATCACCAGTTCACAATCGGGTATTTCATTCATCCGTTCGCTCATCAGTTCCCGCAGGCGGGAATTTGCCGCAACCCCTCCCGCGACAACAACCATTGCGGGTTTCTTTTCCTTAACAGCTGCGATGGTTTTGTTTACCACCGAAGAAAGCGCCGTTTCCTGAAAACAGTACGCCATATCTGCCGGATCAACGTCTTTCCCGTTCCGTTTCAGTCTGTCATTCAGCTGCAGAACTGCTGTCTTCAGACCGGACAGCGAAAAGTTATACGGGTTGTCGGTTTTCGGTACCGGAAGTTTATAATCCGGATTCGGCTTTCCGTTCTTCGCAAGCTTATCGATTACCGGTCCGCCCGGATACCCAAGCCCAAGCACACGCGCCACCTTGTCATATGCTTCGCCGATCGCATCATCGACCGTTGTTCCGATCACTTCAAAACTGTAGTCTTCTTTCATCCATACAAGTTCGGTATGCCCGCCGGAAACCACCAGTGCCAGCAGAGGGAATTTAAGATCCGTCACAAACGCATTGGCATAAATATGGCCGGTAATATGATGCACCGGAACCAGCGGCTTGTGAAAGGCGAAGGCGATTGTCTTGGCAGCCATGACACCGACATGAAGACTGCCGATCAGTCCCGGCCCGAGGGTATACGCGACCGCATCAACTTCCTCCATTGTGCACCCCGATTCCCGAAGTGCTTCCGTCACAACAGCCGAGATATTCTCAACATGTATCCGGCTGGCAACCTCCGGCACAACTCCGCCGTACAGTGTATGCGTGTTGATCTGTGAACTCACCGTATTGGAAAGAATCTCATTTCCGTTCCGGATGAGCGCACATGCGGTTTCATCACAGCTTGATTCAATTGCCAGTATCGTTGTCGTCATAAGTACCTCCCAGAGGCATCACCATAAGAATAGCGTCCTCACCGTCTTCGTAATAGCGTTTCCGGATTGCCGCATCGATAAAGCCATACCGGCGGTAAAGCGAAATTGCCGCCTGATTTGAAACGCGAACTTCAAGACTCAGTGTTTCACAGCCTTTCGCTTCCGCATCTCTTATGCATTCTTCCAGCATCTGTTTCCCGATTCCCTGCTTCTGATAGCTGCGTGCCACTCCGATATTGGCAAGCTGTGCCTTATCATACAGAATCCACCAGTCGATATAACCGGCGATTTTCCCTTCCCGCTCACATACGTAAAGACAGGAAAACGGATTTTCATACAGTTCATATCGGAATTCTGACTCCGGCCACGGACTTTCAGGAAACAATTCCTGTTCCAGTTTCAGTATTTCAGGAAGATCACGTTCCTCCATCTTCCTCATGATTTTTTCACCAGATATGCATCACTGTTCTTCAGATATTCCGGTACCAGCAGATGTATATTTTCCACCGGCTGCCTCCGGCTGCGCAGTTCCGCAAAATTTGCCGCAAGATCCGGCCAGCAGTCTTCTCTGCCGATCAGCCTTGCATCACCCAGCACAGGCTCATCCTGAATCTGCTCTCTCAGCAGGTCAAGATCGGCTGCCTCCGGTCTGCTTACTGCAGCCCCGTGCTCGTAAACCGCGTGATAGGCCCGGTGTCCGCGGGCGTCCATAATCACATGAACATGTTCGTGCATTCCTGCCGCCAGCTGTAAGGAGCCAAGTGTGTACAGCGGAATCTGTTTCAGTGTACAGAACACTTTTGCGACTGTCATGGCAATCCGGACGCCGGTATAGCTGCCCGGCCCGATTGTAATGACAATTTCTCCGATATCATCAGAAGAAAGATGGTGCCTGTTCAGAAGCTCCTGCAGCTGCGGAAACAGTTCTTCACTCTGACGCTTCCAGCACGTCTTCTGAACGGAATCAATCAGGCGGCCATTCTCCAGCAATGCCAGTACCAGAAAATTCTGACTCGTATCCATACACAGCGTTATCATTCAAGTTCCTCCAGAAGTGCTTCATATGCTTCTCCGTGTGCTTCAAAAACAAATTCCCGGCAATCTTCATCATTCAGAAAAATCGAAATACTGCAGTATTCATCCGGTATCAGCTGCGGGGCAAACTGTGACCACTCGATCACCGTTACGCCTCCGTCATTCATATATTCTTCAAACCCGAGATCCTGATTCAGTCCTTCCAGCCGATATGCGTCAATGTGATTTAATTCCAGCCGGCCGCCCCGGTAAAGTTTCTGGATTGTGAACGTCGGTGATGTTACATTACGCTTTATGCCAAGTCCCCGTGCAATGCCCTGGGTTAATGTGGTTTTCCCAGCGCCAAGATCACCGGAAAGCAGAAAAACCATATCCCCTCTGGCGTGCATGCCGATCTTCTCTCCCAGCTTTCTCGTCTCTTCTGCATTTAAAGTTTTAAGTTTCAATGTTTTCATATTCGTTAAACCCTGCATATTATAGTCCCCATTCAGGAAAAACCCAAATTTATGACGATAAATTTCAAAGACAGTAATAAACACCAGAAAAACAAAAACAGCTGCCAGAGCAGCTGTAGAGAGAACCGGCAACGACCTCGATTCACTATGGCGGGCATAGCTATTTTTGGCCCTGGAGTGCTTAACTTCTGTGTTCGGGATGGGAACAGGTGTGACCACTCCGGTATCGTCACCAGATCTTTGCGAAGGATTGCTCCCTCAAAACTGAAT
>JAFYGX010000006.1 GCA_017543025.1 Solobacterium sp. | reverse complement strand
GCATGCCTCTTCGCGCTTATGTGCTTCAAATGCGGTATACATGCGGTTGCGGGACATCGCTTCGTCAAAATCAACTTCATAGCCGTTGAAATCCGGGCCGTCGACACAGGCAAACTTTGTCACCCGTCTGCCGTCCTGATTAAGTGTCAGACGGCAGCCGCCGCACATACCGGTTCCGTCAATCATGATCGGGTTCATGGAAACGGTGACCGGAACATTGAACGGGCGGGCTGTCGCAACGACGAATTTCATCATGATCAGCGGTCCGATCGTAATGATCTCATCAAATGTCTCGCCATTTTCAAGCATTTCTCTGAGCGGAACCGTAACGTTGCCGTGGAACCCGTAGGAACCGTCGTCTGTCGTAACGATCAGCTTATCTGAGAACGAGCGGAATTCGTCTTCCAGAATCAGGATATCCTTACTGCGGAAACCGATAATGCTGGTAACGCGGGCACCCGCTTCATGAAGCGCACGGGCGACCGGCATGGCGATTGCGCAGCCGACACCGCCGCCGATTACGCATACATTCTTCTTTCCTTCAATGTCAGTAGCCGTACCGAGCGGACCGGTAAAGTCCTCGATGGTATCGCCCTGTTTTTTTGCATTGAGCAGAATGGTAGTGGCGCCGACGATCTGGAAAATGATCTTGACGGTTCCTTCTTCCGGATCAGCTCCGGCAATGGTCAGCGGAATCCGTTCTCCTTCCGCGTCAACGCGCAGAATGATGAACTGACCGGGTTTTGCCTTTTTTGCGACAAGAGGGGCCAGAATATCCATCTCGGTAACCGAGGGATTCAGCTCCTTTCTGCGGATGATCTGATACATCAAATAGTCCTCCTTAACTCCTGTAAAACAGAACTTACTATACAACATTTTCCGGCTTCTCCTGTGATAAAAACCGCAAAACCAGCAGAAAACAGGCAAAATGCCGCGGCTTTGAAAAAAGTTTCATATGTTTCATAATTTTCTGAAACAAATCTGAAATTAATGGGTTTCCTTCATTGACAACGGAAGCAGTTTTGCGAATAATGTATGCATACACAAAAACCGATGACGAAGACGAGTAGATCGGCAGAAGCCTCAAGAGAGCACTCCGAAGGGTGGAAAGGGGGCAGGCGGAAACCGGTGGAATGGACTTCAGCAGGGCCGACTGAACGGGAAACCGGGTAGGAAGGACGGGAATCTCACCCGTTATCAATCAGACGCGTATGATGGTGCGTGAAGCGAGCGGACGTTCTGTATAAACGTCAAGTTGGGTGGTATCGCAGAAGTTGATCAGACTCCTGTCCCATGTCGGACGGGAGTTTTTTGATTCCCTGATTGTCAGGTTCTTCCATCAAGGCTGCCCGAAAAGGAGGAGAAGCATTATGAAAACAACAGGTATTACGAAATCAGCAGCTGCGGCATTGCTCGCATTCTCACTTGCGGCGTGCGGTACAGATACATCTGTTCCGCCGGTGCAGACAGCAGGTACGGCAGAAAAAAAGGTATATAAGGTTGCGATTGTCAAACAGCTGGATCATGCGTCGCTCGATGAAATCGCGAATGCGATCTGTGCGGAGTTTGATGCGCTCGCTGAACAGAACGGCGTGGAAATTGATTACGGAAGCGTCTATTCCGGACAGAATGATCAGACAACGCTGCAGCAGATCGGTTCACAGGCCATTGCGGACGGCGTGGATGTGATCGTTCCGATTGCGACACTGGCAGCCCAGACGATGACAGCCGCCGCATCCGATACAAAGACACCGGTTGTTTATGCGGCGATTTCCGACCCTGAGGCAGCACAGCTCACCGGACTCGATTATGTGACCGGAACCAGTGATGCGCTCAATACGGAACTCATCATTCAGATGATGTTTACCCGCAACAGCCCGATTCACAAAGCAGGTCTGCTCTATTCGAAATCGGAAGCGAATTCCGCAAAGCCGATTGCGGAAGCGAAAAAACTGCTTGAAGAAAACAATATTGAATGCATAGAGGCAAACGGCAATACGAATGATGAAGTGATTCAGGCGGCCTCTTCTCTGATCGGCCAGAAGGTTGATGTGGTATTTACGCCGACGGACAATGTGATCATGGCGGCAGAGCTTGCGATCGCTCCGATGTTTGCGGAAGCGGGAATTCCGCATTATACCGGTGCGGACAGCTTCGTGCGCAACGGTGCGTTTGTGACCTGCGGCGTAAACTATACGGAGCTTGGAAAGCGGACTGCAGATCTTGCGTTTGAGGCAGTCACCAGAGGCATGGCGGATATGAACGATTACTATCTGATGGACGGCGGCATCGTTACCGTCAATACCGAGACGGCTGAGGCGCTTGGCATGAATATTGAAGTACTGAAAGACTTCGGCCAGCTGAACGAAGTTGTCACAACGGAAGAGTAAGAGAACGCGGGGATTCAGATGCTTCATATCATACAGACAGCGTTATCACTCGGATGCATCTACAGCCTGGTAGCTCTGGCATTGTTCCTGAGCTACCGGGTTCTTGATATTGCCGATCTTACGACAGACGGCTGTTTTGTGCTCGGAATGGCGGTGTCGGTTACCGCTGCGGCAGCCTCTCATCCGGTTTCCGGGCTGTTTCTTGCGGTGCTGGCGGGTGGCTGTGCCGGTTTTGTGACAGCCTTTCTGCAGACCCGGATGGGCATTCCGTCCATTATTGCCGGCATTATCACAAATACGGGTCTTTATACCGTCAATCTCATGGCGATGGGGTGGAGTTCCAATGTCAGCCTCATCAAACAGGAAACGATCTTCACACTGTTCAGGGCAACCGGAATCGGCGGCAGCTGGTACGCCATTATTCTTACGGGGTTCATCAGTGTTCTCTGCATGGGGCTGATGCGCTGGTTTCTGGGCACCCGGCTTGGCCTTTCAATCCGGGCAACAGGCGATAACCGCGCCATGGTCAGTGCTTCTTCCATCAATCCGCGGCTGATGATCACGATCGGACTGATTGCGGCAAACTGCTTTACCGCGCTCTCCGGTGCGATTGCCGGTCAGCTGCAGAAAAGTGCGGACATCAATGCCGGCACAGGCATTGTGGTGATCGGGCTTGCGACACTGATCATCGGCGAAACCGTGACGAATGGAAGAAAGTCCGTTTCCCGCAATATTTTTGCCTGCCTTGCGGGCAATATCATTTACCGGTTCATCTACGCAATTGTGCTTCAGACACGGATCATTCCGATCGAAGGACTCAAGCTGATGACCGCAGTGATTGTGGCAGCTGCGATCTCGGCCCCGTATCTGAAGGAATCGCTTGCAGTAAAACACCGGGCGAGAAAGGAGCTGAAAGAGGATGCTTGAGCTTCAGAATGTTTCCAAGGTATTCAACCCCGGTACGGTAAATGAGAAAACGGCTCTGGACAATCTGTCACTGAAAGTGGAAGACGGCGATTTCATTACCGTTGTCGGTTCCAACGGGGCAGGCAAGAGCACGCTGTTCAATGCAATCTCCGGCGGATTTCTCGCCGACAGCGGAAAGATCATTCTCGATGGCCGCAATATCACATTTGAACCGGATTATGTGCGTTCGCGCTATATCGGACAGATGTTTCAGGACCCCCTGAAAGGGACGGCACCGCATATGACGATCACGGAAAATCTTGCCCTGGCGTATCTCAGGGCAGAACCGTCCACCAATCCGTTCAGCCGGATTACAAAAAAGGAAAAGGAACTGTTTCATGAGAAGCTGAAACAGCTGCAGATGGGACTGGAAGACAGGATGAATACCCCGGTCGGCACGCTTTCGGGCGGGCAGCGGCAGGCGCTGACGCTTCTGATGGCGACGCTGGTTCCGCCCCGCATTCTGCTTCTGGATGAGCATACCGCTGCGCTGGATCCGGCTGCGGCAGATCAGATCATGACGCTTACCAGACGCATTACGGAAGAACACCATACAACCTGCATGATGGTAACGCATAATCTGAAGCAGGCAGTGAGTATCGGAAACCGGACGCTTATGATGGCAAACGGGCATATTGTGGTGGATCTGAAAGGAGAAGAGCGGAAGGGACTTGGCATACAGGATCTGATGCGGCTGTTCCATGAACATGCAGGAAAAGATCTGGATAACGACCGGATGCTTCTGAGTGAGTGATACGGATGGCAAAGACGAAAGAGACCAAGACGAATGCGATGCGTCAGCTGGATACCGCGAATATTGCCTATCAGATTCATACCTATGAAACAGAAGACGGAAGAATTGACGGTGTTTCGGTTGCCGGCAAATGCGGCGAAGACCCGGATATGGTATTCAAGACGCTTGTGACAATCGGGGATGACCGCAATCACTATGTATTTGTGATACCGGTAAATGCGAAGCTTGATATGAAGAAAGCAGCCAGGGCAGCCGGGGTAAAATCGGTAGCGATGATCCCGCAGAAAGAACTGCTCGGCCTAACCGGTTATATTCACGGCGGCTGTTCGCCGGTCGGTATGAAAAAACAGTTTGCGACCTGGATCGATGAGACTGCAGTGCTGTTTGATAAAATCTGCGTCTCCGGCGGAAAGGTCGGAATGCAGGTGGAAGTGAATCCGCAGGAACTGCTTGCGCTGATCGGCGGAACACTGTGCGATCTCTGCCGGGATGAGGGCTGAAGGACAGACAGTGCATTGTGCGCTGTTTTTCTTATGCCTGACAGATTTCCTTTCCGGAATGAATAAATAATCAGCGGTTTCGTGATCAAGTGCAAAAGAAAAAAACTGGAATCATTGGTGGTACGGTGTTATAAGTGAGGTGAGGAAAAAAGCAGAGGAAATGTTTCAGCAGAAAATTATGCATGCGAAACATTCCGGGCTGTCCGCAGAAAAATGCAGAAAGAAGAGGAGAAGAACAATCATGGAATTGAGAACTGCCGCATCCCCGAAAGATGTAAAGCATTACACGACTGAGCGTCTGAGAGAAGAATTTCTGGTCGAAGATGTATTTATTCCGGATGAAGTAAGACTGGTATACAGTCATATTGACCGGATTATTTTCGGCGGCATCACCCCGGTCACAAAAGTGCTCCGGCTGGAGGCAGGCGATGAGCTTCGTGCACAGTACTTCCTGGAGCGCAGAGAAGCAGGGTTTATCAATATCGGCGGTGCAGGAACGATTACGGTTGACGGCAGGGAATATCAGATCGGTGCCAGAGACGGCATGTATGTCGGAAGAGGATCGAAGGAGCTGAGCTTTGCGTCGGCTGATCCGAAAGATCCGGCAAAGTTCTACATGTGTTCCGGACCGGCTCATATGACATATCCGACCAGGCGCATTCTGAAAGACGACAGAGCGGAATTTGATTATGATGTTGAAATCAGACCGGAAAACAAAAAGGAACTCGGTACGCTGGAAGATTCCAACCACCGCACGATCAACAAGTACATCCTGCCGGGACAGGTGGAATCCTGCCAGCTGGAAATGGGCATGACGCATCTGGAACCGGGCAGTGTATGGAACACGATGCCGTGCCATACGCATGACAGACGGATGGAAGTTTATCTGTACTTTGATCTGCCGGAAGACGCATTTGTCATGCATTACATGGGCGAGCCGCAGGAAACGCGTCATATCGTGATGCGCAATGAACAGGCGGTTATTTCGCCGAGCTGGTCGATTCATTCCGGAAGCGGATCCAGAAACTATACCTTCATCTGGGGCATGGTCGGAGAAAACCAGGATTTCGACGATATGGATGATGTCCGCAATCAGGATATTCTCTGATTCCGGGCAAGATTGCCAGGTCAGCTGCGGGATTCTTATGAATCCTGCTTTATTTCTTTTTTGGAAGGGAATTTGAATTATGACTGTATACATATCGGAAAATGGTATTGAGATCGAGGGAAAAACCTTCACCGGCTCCCTGTATGCACTGATGATGCATGAAGACGGAAGACCATATCATACATTCCGCACACCGACGGTGATCATTGACGGATCCAGAGTAGTCTGCCGCGGCTGTACCTTTGAGAATACCGCCGGTCCGGGCAGGGAAAAAGGACAGGCGATTGCGCTTACGATCGACGGAGATGAAGTGGTGCTGGATCACTGCGTGCTGAAGGCACATCAGGATACGCTGTTTCTTGCGCCGCTGCCGGAAAAGGAATCGCAGAAGGACGGTTTTCTCGGGCCGCAGCAGAACCGGCCGAGAAAACACAGAACCGTTTATCTGCGCGATTGTCTGATCGAAGGCGATGTGGACTTTGTCTTCGGCGGGGCGACTGCTTATTTTGATAACTGCGAATTCCGCAGTATCGGCAGGGGATATGTCTTTGCCCCCTGTACGCCGGAGGATGTGAAAGAAGGATTTATTGCCCGCGGCTGCCGCTTTACCTGCAGTGATGAGGTGGAAGATCATTCCTGCTATATCGCAAGACCCTGGCGGGATTACGCAATGGTCCGCCTGGAACACTGCGAACTTGGAAGACATATTCATCCGCAGGGCTGGCATGACTGGAACAAGAGTTATGCGCATGGGATGATCCGGTTCAGTGAATATGACAGCTATGGTCCGGGTGCAGAAGGACAACGTCCGGATTATGTGACGGTAGGCTGAAGGAAAGCCGGCTGCAGTATCTGAAAAAGGCCTGTATTCTGATTTACAG
>JAFYGX010000070.1 GCA_017543025.1 Solobacterium sp. | reverse complement strand
GCTGATTCACTGGGAGATGTCGTAAATGTTATTCATACATCCGGTGTTTCGCCGACTTTATGCAAAGCACCCCAGGTCATTCGTGTCAATGCGTTGGGAACAGTCAATATGACAGATGCTTTCGCAAGTATTATTGCCGATGGTGGGGTGATGGTCAATTTTTCATCCGTAGCTGCCTATCAGCTTGAAACACAGGATGAATGGATCGATATCTTTGAACAGTATTACGATTCAGATGAATTGTATGACAGACTGTATGAACTGGTGGAACCGTTTGCGGACAATGATTTCAATTGCGCAGGGATGGCTTACTGCATTGCAAAGAGATTCGTCATCTATTATTCACAGATGAACGTAGACCGCTTTGCAAGAAGACACGCAAGAATTCTGAGTGTGTCACCCGGTTCTCATCTGACACCGATGCATCAGGCATTGATCGATCTTCAGCCGGAAATCGCTGAAGGTCAATTGGATGACATTCCGGCCGGCAGGTGGGGACATCCGTATGAAATCTCAAGTCTGATAGCCTACCTTGTTTCTGAACAGGCGGCATTCCTGAATGGGATTGATATCCTGCAGGACGGAGGTCAGACAGCGAAGACATTCGTCACCCAGATCGGAGACTGATATGGATACAGCAGAACTGTTTGGATACAAGAACAAAAATGTGCTTGTGACCGGAGCATTTTCCGGAATGGGCAAGGCTGCTGCGAGACTTCTGAGTGAGCTTGGAGCAAACGTCTATGCGGTATGCCGCCGCAATGGAAGACATAGCGAACTGGATTTTCCTATATGCAGGATCCTGCATGCCGATCTTGGCGAGAAGCGGGATCTGGATAATCTTGCGGATGAAATACCGGATAATCTGTTTGCCGTATTCTTCTGTCACGGTATCGCATTGAATTCCCAGGGGACAACCTACTTTGAAGGTTCGAATGCCATGGAAGTGATGAAGGTCAATCTGCTGTCTACCGAATATCTGATCAGCAGGATCATAAACAAGATTGAGGATTCAGGATCCATCAGCATCATCGCCTCTTCCGGTGGCTATAACTGGAAAGAGAATGCCGAAAACTGTCAGGAACTTCTGGATCAGGAAACATATGAAGATAAACTCAGATGGTGCGATGAGCACCATGACATCATTGCTTCAGCTTATGTCTTTTCAAAGGAATGTCTTAATTTCTATGTGGCAGCAAATGCATTCAATCCGATGTTTATCGAACGGAAGATCAGGATCAACTGTCTGAATCCGGGCAATACCGATACGGGACTGAAATCTGATTTCGGAAAGTATACTTCTGTGACAGGAAACGAAGCGGAAGGCCTGAACATGATCGAGGAGATCTTCATCCGTCCGTGGAACGGCTACTGGGCTTCTCCGGAACAGATGGGTTATCCTCTGGTCTGTATGGGATCAAATATCTTTTCATACATGTCAGGACAGACGATATTCATGGATTATGGCATAAGCAATACCTGGCTTTACAATCCTTACTGGTTTTGAAAGCAAGTCGATAAATGAATGGAGATAAGAAAATGGAAATAAAAACAGATATACAGATCGCTCAGGAATGTGAAAAAGAAAAGATCACAGAGATCGCAAAAAAAGTCGATATCGATGAGAAGTATCTGGAATTATATGGAAACTATAAAGCAAAAGTCGATTACAAGCTTCTGAATGAGCTGAAGGACAGTCCGGACGGCAAACTGATCCTAGTGACAGCCATTACACCCACTCCGGCCGGAGAGGGAAAGACGACGACTTCTGTCGGCTTAACGGATGGTTTGCGTAAGATCGGTAAGAAAGCGCTGGTCGCTTTGAGAGAACCTTCGCTGGGCCCTGTCTTCGGTGTCAAAGGCGGTGCTGCCGGCGGAGGATATGCACAAGTCGTACCGATGGAAGACATCAACCTGCACTTTACGGGAGACTTCCATGCGATTGGTGCTGCCAACAATCTTCTGGCAGCGATGCTCGACAACCATATACAGCAGGGTAATGTGCTGGGAATTGACCCGCGTAGAATCACCTGGAAGAGAGCAGTCGACATGAATGACCGTCAGCTTCGCAATATCGTTGACGGATTGGGTGGAAAGCCAAACGGTGTGCCGCGTGAGGACGGTTTTGAAATCACTGTGGCATCGGAAGTCATGGCGGTATTGTGTCTGTCATCATCCATCAGCGATCTGAAGGATAGACTGGGCAGAATCATCGTCGGTTATACCTATCAGGGAGAACCGGTAACGGCACATGATCTGAAAGCAGAAGGTGCAATGGCTGCTTTATTGAAGGATGCCATCAAACCGAATCTGGTCCAGACCTTGGAAGGCACACCAGCTTTCATTCATGGCGGACCTTTTGCCAATATCGCACATGGCTGCAACTCGGTAATGGCTACTCGTCTGGCTCTCAAACTTGGCGATTATGTAGTGACTGAGGCAGGCTTTGCTGCCGATCTGGGAGCAGAAAAGTTTGTTGACATAAAATGCCGTATGGCAGGACTCAAGCCTTCTGCCGTTGTCATCGTCGCAACGGTAAGAGCATTGAAATACCATGGCGGCGTTGCCAAGACAAATCTGAACGAAGAAAACCTGGAAGCATTGGAAAAAGGACTTCCGAATCTTCTTCAGCATGTTTCCAATGTCAGAAATGAATACGGCCTTCCTTGTGTCGTAGCGATCAACGCTTTTCCAAGCGATACCAAGGCGGAATTGGACATGGTTGAAGAAAAGTGCCATGAACTCGGTGTTAATGTCGCTTTGTCAGAAGTCTGGGCAAAGGGCGGAGAAGGCGGCAAGGCTCTGGCTGAAGAAGTCGTCAGACTCTGTGAACAGCCGAATGATTTCCATTTCGTCTATGATCTCGATATGCCGATTAAGAAAAAACTGGAGACCATCTGCAGGAAGATCTATCATGCTGACGGCATTCATCTGCCGGGCAATACTCCGAAGCAGATTAAACAGTTGGAGGATCTCGGTTTCGGAAATTTGCCGATCTGCATGGCCAAGACACAGTATTCCTTCTCGGATGATGCTTCCTTGCTGGGGGCGCCGAAGGGATTCAATGTCGTTATTCGCAATTTGAAGGTCTGTGCCGGTGCGGGATTCATCGTAGCTCTGACCGGTGACATCATGACGATGCCTGGTCTGCCTAAGGTTCCCGCTGCCGAGAAAATCGACGTAGATGAAAACGGTGTGATCACGGGATTATTCTAATAAAATGATCAGGCAGATGTCTGCTGATGATAATCTGCCTGATTTCTTCAGGAGAATGAAATGAATTTATATAAGGAATCATGTGAAAGGTTTACTGAACTTTTGGCATCTTCTTCTGCCGTTCCCGGAGGGGGAGGAGCAAGCGCTCTGGTTGG
>JAFYGX010000069.1 GCA_017543025.1 Solobacterium sp. | reverse complement strand
TGAAGCCCTCGAAAGCATGCAGGAGTTCATCGACAAGGGAGATGAGAATCCGCTGATCGTTATTTACAGCATCAATATCGACAAACTGGAAGAACTGTCCGCGGAGGAGAAGGCTTCCTATAAAGAAAAGAACCGCGAACTGATCGTGAACCGCGTGTTTCCGGCGCTGCAGAAAACCAGAGATGTGCTTGAAAGCCTGCGCGGAAGCCGCAGCGTTTCCGGTTCCGTCTATGAATACGAAGACGGCAGGGCATACTATGAAGCGCTCGCAAACGAAAGGTGCTCCAGTTATGACTCGCTGGACGAGAAGCGGGATTATCTTGCGAAATGCGTGAAGGATTTCTTCAGCTATCTCGTCAGACATATCGGCAATCCGCTCGCGAAGATCAAAGGTCTGGAAAGTCCGGAAGCGGTGCTGACCGATCTGAGCGGGCACATCGAGGATTTTCCGGAAGGACCCGAACTGAATTACACGCTGTCTTATCTGGATCCGTGTGTTGCGAATCCTTCCGTTGTCGCATATTATCTTCCGCCGGTGCTTGATTCCGTCACAAATAATGTGATCCGCATCAACGGCGACAACGTTAAAAAAGATCCGAACATGCTGTATATGACGCTGTCGCATGAAGGACTTCCCGGACATATGTATCAGTTCACCTGGTACTACAGCCAGCCGGATACGATCAGACTGCGGCATGCCATCAACGCGATCGGCTACTGCGAAGGATGGGCGCAGTACGTCAGCAGAATCATGCTGCTGAGATCATCGCTTGAAGAAGCTGATGCGGACTATATCGCGATTAATTCGCTTGTTGGTTATACGCTGCAGGCCTATATCGATATTCTGGTCAACGGATACGGGTATGATGCAGAAGCGCTGAAGGCTGATCTGAACACCCTCGGTATTAACAACATGGATGAAGAACTCAATAAAATCGTTGATATCGTCGCCGGAACACCGGGCCAGATTCTTCCTTACGGATACGGTGAGTGCAGAATGTGGGAACTGCACGAGCGTGTGCGCGGCTCCCTCGGAGAGAATTTCGATCCGAAAGAGTTCCATCTGCAGATTCTGAAATACGGACCGAGAAACTATGAAGTGGTGGAACGCGATCTGCAGAACTATGTCGAAGGAAAAGGCGCAGAATTCAAAAAAGAGTTTACGCTGTTTGAATACTCCGCAACCGAAGAAGGCGCCAGCAGTTTAATGAACTTCCTTAAAAAATATTACTGGGCTGTCATCGGCGGCGCGATACTTATCCTGGTTCTCGTTATCTTCCTGATTTTCCTCATAATCCGCGGCATTATCCGTCTGTTTACCGGAAAGAAAAAGAAAAAAACAGATTAAGGTAAGTGAGCTGCGGTCAAACTATGGATTCTTCACTTCAAAGCTGGATTTGGGACTGAACGTTTGACACAGACTGACAACCGCCTTATATAAAAGAATAGAAAATGGGACAGTCATAAAAACCGCATTTTAACTAAAGAGGTATGCATTCCTATACTCCATAGGGATCATACCTTTAATTTTCTCTGCGGTCTTTCATGATTGTAGAAATGGATATAACGTTCAACCATAAGTATTTTTTGCCGTTTAAGAATTTTCAATGCGTCAAACAAAAAATATGAAGATGTCCGCGGAAAAGAGCGGGCGGTCATATTACAGTTCTGCAGGATATAATGAGGAATACGGAGAATTCGTGTATGACAGTATATTATCTTCCAAGCTGTAAATATAAAGAACTTCATCCGGCGTCAAGCCGCCGTATACAGGCATATCTTTCCGCGAAGCCGGATCATGTCATCGCTGGATGCTGTAAAGAATCCCAGGGTCTGTTTCAAGCGGGAGATACCGTGCTGAATAACTGCTCTTCGTGTGCACTGATCACCGATGAGCTTTCCCCGCATGTGCAGAACCGGAGTATTTATGAATATCTGCTGGAAGACCCGGCATTCCCGTGGCCGGATTATCACGGCGAAGAAATAACCGTACAGGATTGTTATCGGGTAAGACAGAAGCCGCAGGTTATGGATGCGGTAAGAAAATGTCTGACAAAAATGAATTTTGTTCCGGTGGAAACAGAAGAAAACAAGGAACGGACGATGTTTGACGGTGTATACAGATACCGTGCCATCTCCGAAAAAAATCTCATGCTGGCACCGCGAACATTTCAGAAGCTGAAACAGGAATACATTGAAATACAGCCGCCGGAAGCAGTTGAGAAGTTAATGAAACAACATTCGCAGCAGTACCGTACTGCACGGGTCTGTGTATACTGTAATTCCTGTTTGAAAGGGGTTCAGATCGGCGAGGCGGAAGGTGTCCATCTGCTGGATCTGATCACTGCAAACCTATAAAAGAATATTCAGGAAACGAGACAGCACCGTTTGAACGCGGTGCTTTTTTGCCGGCTGCGGCAAACAGAAATACAAACGCGCATAAACATGCAGGAATGTACATCTGAGAATAATAAAACGGAGCCCTTTCGGACCCCGTTTTTTCCTCAGCAACTCTTTAGCAACTATAGTGCGTTATCGTCGGAGCCTTTCCGTTGTTTCTGGGCAGTTTTCACTGCCGCATAACCTCGTCTTATTGGGCTCCGTCCGCGGCAGATCCATTTCCGGTCTTCCCGTCCCGGCGCTGATCTCACAACTTCATTTCTTCCGCTGTGACTTTCGTGCCGTTCATCCGTTCTGTCCGGTGTACTTTCTCCGCATCCGTTCTGTTCTCTGGCCTGCTCACGCAGGATCTTTGTTTTCAGGTCCTGCTCAACACAGGACTTTCGTTTTTGAACATCTGCTCGGTATACGTTCTCCGTACAATGTGTGCTCTTTCGTCTTTCTGTTTCCGCTGTTTCCAACTTCTGTTTCTGTTTTACGGGTTTGCTTACCACACTCTGCCGATACGCCCGCATCTGCATTCTGATCCGGGAACATGACGCTCCCGTTTCCTCGGGGGCCTCCCCCCGGCTGCTTTAATCGCGAGCGCCGCACCTTTTTCCACCTTC
>JAFYGX010000068.1 GCA_017543025.1 Solobacterium sp. | reverse complement strand
GATATTTACAAAACGAAATCAGTCCCGGCCTTCCGCATCCGCCACATCTTCCCAGCGTTTTCTTACGCCGGAGAATAATGTCATGCCGGAGGAAATACGTCCTGCCGCAAAACCGGCAGGAAATGCATCTTCAGCCAATTCCGTATTTTTCTCTTCCGGCACGTCCTCATCTTCTTCCCAGCGTCCGGCATTCAGTCAGTTTTCAGAACAGAAGAATACTTACTCCTCTGCCCAGCAGTCCGAAAAAACCAGCAACGGATTTAATCCGTCTGAGGCAGTAAAACCTTCTCTTTCCTCTGATTCCACAGAGAAAGGGACCGGATTTGACCAGGCGCTCTTCTCTTCATATGGATTTACAAATCTTGATGGAGAAGCTGCCGCAAGTGAGGCAGTCCGACGCACAGCGGAAATGAATGTTGCACGGCAGGAAACTCCGGCCGTGATTTATCCGGATGCATCTGATTCGAAAAAGAACCGTACGAAAACAACGATCATTTCTCCTGCATCATCCGGAAGCGGTTCATTCGATTCTTCCGGAGGTCTTAAGAATAGTTCATCCGCCGAACCGGATCTGGGAAGCACCATCGCGATTCCGATCAGCGCAGCAGCTGCTGAAACAGCCACTGCCGTTACATCCGCAAAGAGATCCCCTTCTTCCGGATATGGGAAAGAAGCTTCAGCTTCTCCTTCAAACAGAACAGCAGCCGCAAAGCAACCGCTGAGCAGCTCTGACGGCGGAGGCGGAAAACCTCCCCGGACAGGCGGAAACAGAAAATCTTCTTCCGCAAACGCTGAGGGAGGTTTGTTTCGGATTCTCACAATCATTCTCTGCATCGGAATTGTTGTGGAACTGATCGCGATCGCCAGTGGTGGGTTCATAATCAAATCCATGACGGATCATGCCCCTTCACTCAACCTCACGGATTTTATCGGCGAGGAATCAACAAAAATCTACGATGATTCCGGGAATCTGATTACAGAAGTCGGCGTCTATCTGAGAGAGAATGTTACCTACGATCAGTATCCGGAATCCCTTGTGGATGCATTTCTCTCCATCGAAGACAGCCGCTTCTTCTCTCATTTCGGCTTTGATATTCCGCGCTTCACCAAGGCGATGATCGAAAACCTGAAGACTATGTCGTTTGATCAGGGCGGCTCCACCTTCACGATGCAGCTGGTGAAAAATACCTATTTCTCCATCGAAGCGACAGACGGAAGCGCCGGTAAGGAGCGTACAAAATCGATCGAGTATAAAGTGCAGCAGATCTATCTCGCAATGAAACTGGAAAAGCTGCTTTCGAAAAAGGAAATCTTCCAGCTTTATCTCAATAAACTGAACTTCGGCGGTAATATCCGCGGAATCCAGCGTGCATCCCAGTACTATTTCGGCAAGAGCTGCAATGAACTGACACTCTGTGAGTCTGCAATGCTTGCGGGAATCGTCAATCTTCCGAACCGCTATAATCCGTATGATTATCTGGATTATGCGACTGACAGACGGAACAATGTCCTCTATCTGATGAATCATCACGGTTATATTACAGATGAGGAATATGAACTGGCGAAGAAAATCAAACTGGAAAACACGCTGGTCGGCGACTCCCGTCAGGCGACGGAAGACAGTGAATATCAGTCTTACCTCGATGTCGTACTGGAAGAAGCACTTGAGCTGACCGGAGTTGATCCGACGATCAAAGGCATGCAGATATATACACACCTGAACCGGAATATGCAGGAACAGGTTGAAGCGATTCAGAACGGAGAAACAAGTGTTGTATTTCCGGATGACCTGATGCAGGTAGCGATGGTATCCATGGACAACCACACCGGAGCAATCGTCGCTGTCGGCGGCGGCCGTAATTACGACGGTGCTCGTCTTCTGAACCGGGCAACCATGAATTACAAGCAGCCGGGATCCAGTGTCAAGCCGCTTCTATCCTACGCCCTTGCCTTTGAATATCTGGGGTATTCTCTGGATGAAGTGCTGATTGACAAACCGATCACCTACCCGCTTGAAAGCATGGTTCTGGTAAATGCAAGTGAAAACTATCAGGGCGATGTGATGATCAGAGACGCAGTCGGTAATTCTCTGAATATTCCGGCTATCGTAACACTTAACAGGGTCGTCGAGAAAATCGGAAAAGAAAAAGTCGTCGATTACCTTCATGCGATCGGTTTCTCACATGTAAAGGCAGAAAACTTCCATCTCTCCTATGCGATTGGCGGAACGACATTTGAAACAACCTGCAAGGAACTTGCGGGTGCCCACAGCATGCTGATGAACAACGGAGTTTACAATAAACCCCATACGATTCAGAAAGTTGTGATGACATCGGACGGATCTGTCATCTATCCGGATGGCCAGAATACCAAAGTTCTTTCCCCGGGCAGTGCATATCTCGCTGCTGATCTCGAGGAAAGTGATGTCAGCGGACCTTACTTCAACTACATGCAGATTCTTAAGAGCGATTACCCGGTTTATGCAAAAACAGGTACCACAGACTGGGGAAATGACGGTGTTCAGTACGGTATCCCGAAAGGTCAGATGAAAGACAAATGGATGGTCGCGAGCACCAGTAGATATACCAACTGCGTCTGGGTCGGATATGATATGGCCGTTGCCGGCAAGGAAACCTATTATACGCAGTACAAGAGTTCTCTGAATATTCCCGGCAACATCAATCGCCTGCTCCTGGATAAGGAAGCGGAACTGTTCGGCACACCGGAAGGACTTCAGCCGCCGGAGGATGTCACTGAATCCACGTATATCTTCGGTACGTTCCCGCATGTGAAACCGGAATATGCCGCAGACGGCGGCGGAACAGTCACTTCCCGCGTTTCAAAATCAGGACTTGAAAACATGCCGCTCAGCACAGTTGAAGAATTCACCGCATATCAGCAGAATGAAGCGAAATTCCTCGGATCATCCGGGATGAGTGCAAGTTATGACCAGTTCGGCACACTGAATGTCGCATGGGGAAATTCCAGCGGCGTATGTGCCGGAGGAAGCCGCTACATCGGCCTTCATGATCCATACAACAGTATTGATCAGTGGGGCGCGTGCATAGCAGATGTCTCATGGCTGAGTGGCGGTAACGGACAGTACTGGGCTACTGTATATGTCAATGAAAACCCGATTGCTGAGATATCATCTACAAACGGATTCTATACCGGTTATGTCGGTGATCTCAGCGGGGAAGTTAAAGTATGCGGCGGCAGCACAACTGCCGACGGAAGCGATAATACCGCCTGCACAGTTGCTGCATTCAACAATAACGATAATCCGGGTGGATACTATGATGAAGGCGGAAACTGGATCCCGCTTGACACAACAGATTACAGTCAGTATGGATACTGGGATGAAAACGGTAACTGGATCGGAGAAGGTTACTGGGATGAAAACGGATTTCATCACTGATTGAGATCGCTTCTTATTCCAGAATAAAAGTCAGTGAATTCAGTCACTGACTTTTTTTCTTGCGATAATGCGGATCGGTGTTCCCTCGAAATCAAACGCTTCCCTCAGCGTATTTTCAATGAATCTCTCATAAGTAAAATGCATCAGCTTCGGGTCATTGCAGGAGAGAACAAATGTCGGAGGCTGAACGCTGACCTCTGCAGCATAATAAATTCGGAATCGTTTTCCGTTCCTTGCCGGTGCAGGCGTGCTGACCTGCGCATCTGCGATTACTTCATTCAGCACATTGGTTGCGATTCTCCGCCTGCTGTTTTCCGCAACTCTGTCTGCTAGAGGAAGCAGCTGACTGACTCTCTGCCCTGTCTTTGCAGAGACAAAGAGAATCGGCGCATAGGAAAGATAAACGAATTCATTTCTGATTTTTTCCGTAAACTCATTCAGCGTCTTATCGTTTTTTTCAACCGCATCCCATTTGTTCACGACAATAATCATGGGCTTTCCTGCATCATGTGCATATCCCGCAACATGCTTATCCTGCTCCCGGATCCCGGCTTCCGCATCAATCAGAAAGACCGCAACATCACAGGATTCAATGGCCGAAAGTGCCCGCAGAACAGAATACTTCTCAATGGATTCATATACTCTTCCGCGTTTGCGGATGCCGGCAGTATCAACAATCACATATGGCCTGCCTTCGAACTCAAACGCAGTGTCTACTGCATCTCTTGTCGTGCCCTGTTCATTTGCGACAATTGCCCGGTCTTCTTTCAGTATTGCGTTGACCAGAGATGACTTTCCGACATTCGGCTCTCCGATCACAGCAATCCGGAGTCCTTCATCCTGCTGATCCGTATCTTCTTCCGGAAATTTATCAACGCATGCGTCCAGCACATCGCCGATTCCAATTCCATGGACACCGCTCACAGCAATCGGATCGCCAACGCCAAGCGCATAGAATTCGTAGATATTCACAAGCCTTGACTCATCATCAATCTGATTGACAGCCAGCACGACCGGCTTATTTGATTTCTGCAGCATCCTGGCAATATATACATCATCATCCGTCATTCCGAATTTTCCGTTGACAACAAACAGAATCACATCCGCTTCTTCAAGCGCAATGGAGACCTGCGCCTGAATTTCTTTCTGATACGGCTGATCCGCAAGCTGAATACCGCCGGTATCAATTAACCGGAACGCATGTCCGGTCCATTCTCCGGCCGCATAGATACGGTCTCTCGTCACGCCGGGTGTATCTTCTACAATCGAAATCCGGGTTCCGGCAATTCTGTTAAAAATCGTTGACTTTCCGACATTCGGACGGCCAACGATTGCAATTACTCCACGTTTCATGATGTTTCCTCCTTATCAAGGAACGGCTGAACGATTTCCTTCATCTTATCTACCGTTTCTTCAATCGAAAGATCTGAAGTATCCAGAACGATTGCGTCATCTGCTTTGCGAAGCGGAGAATGAACACGATTCATATCCTGCTCATCTCTTGCGGCAATTTCCTTTTCGATCGTTTCAATATCTGAAGTGGCAATTCCTTCAATCAGGTTCTGCTTATAGCGCCGTATTGCTCTGGCTCTGGCAGAAGCAGTCATATAGATTTTGACCTCCGCATCCGGAAGAACAACCGTTCCGATATCACGGCCATCCATGATGAATCCCTTGGCTTCAGCCATCTTTCTCTGGCGGGCTACCAGATCTTCTCTGACCTTCTGATGTCTGGAAACATCACTTGCCCGAAGCGAAACTTCATCTTCCCGGATAGCCCTGGAAACATCCTCTCCATCTAAAATGACACTCCCATCCGGTTTGAGGACGATTTCCGTATCAGCCAGCATGCGGCAGATATGTTCTTCATCATTCATATCGATCCCAAGCCGCATTGCTTTCAGTGCAGTGCACCGATACATAGCTCCTGTATCGAGATGTACATACCCGAGCTGTCTGCACAGTTCTTTGGCGATCGTACTCTTTCCGGCAGCGCTCGGTCCGTCAATAGCGATATTGATCCGCATATCAGCTTAATACTCCTTTCGATAAAAGAACCCAGTAGATCACAACAGCCAGCACAAGCGCCAGCGCAATGATCAGAATAATGAGGACAATATTCAGAATCTGATTGGTGTGCTTCATCTTATCATTCACATCGTTCAGATTATCTTCGTAATCATCCAGCTGCGCGCGCATCTGAGTGGTTTCATTCAGAAGCTGCTGACGCGTCGATCGATCTTCATAATACTCACCTTCTGAAGTATCATCATAGCGGTATTTTCCGTCTTTGACGGAACCCGTATCACGTCCCTGTTTCCCGTTGATCAGACGCTGCACTTCAGCCGCAATGTCATCTTTCGACATCGGCCGCGTCTCTCCCCGCGTATCTCCGTATGTATCATAATCATCATACTCGTCATCGTCATCATCAAGAAACGGCAGTGACGGACGCGGATCGGATTTTGGCTTGGGAGCCGGTGTACTGCTCACACTCTTCGGTCTTGCAGGAAATGAAATATCTGCAGTATCCGGAGCTTTATATGCAGGAGCCGCCTGACGTTCTTCTTTTTTCTCTTCTCTTGTCAGAGGTTTGATCTGAACCTGAGGCTGTACCTGAGGAACCGGCTGAGGCTGTATCTGAGGCTGAGGCTCCTCCGGATAAGGAGTTGACGGAACCGGCTGCCTGGCCGGAACCGGTTTTTCTCCTCTTAAACCGCGAAGTATATCGAGATCGGTGTTGGCAGACATCGCATTGCCCTGATCGATGTTATATTTCTTGACCTCATTGATGTACTCGTTCATGTATTCATTGTTGAATGCAGTTGTATAGTTTGCATTGTTCTTGAAATACTGTGAACTGAACGGTGCTCCTCCTGCAGGAACATCCGGTTCCGGCAGAGAAATATCCTGCTGACTGCCAGCGGTATATCCTGCAGAACGCCTTGCATGAATGAGGTCCAGCACTTCCGGCTGCGGTGATTCAGGCGCATCAAACTGCTGCGGAGCTGCTTTGTTCAGCCTCTGCTCATATGGATTTAAAGCTGAAGTCTGAATTCCGCTTTCCGCGTCATTCTGTAGTCGACTCCGAAGCTCTTCATATTTAGATGTACGTGAGTATTTAGGCATGATAAAAATCTCCAAACAACGGTATTATATCACGAATCAACCGGTTCATTTTGCGATCTGCGCAGTGCTTTCTCTGTTTTTTTCGCTACCTGTTCAGCTGTGAAGGATTGGTGAAATCCGTTTATACAGGAGCAGTGTCACAAGAGAAGTAACCACAGCCTTGATGAGATTGAACGGCATGGTTGCAAACAGAACAAATGTTGCAGTGTTCCGGATCGCAGGAATCAGCTTGCTGCCCATTTCAATCAGTGCTTCCATCGGCATATGGTAGAAATAGGAATAGGCAGGCAGAAGGACAAGTCCATTGATCAGTCCGCCGATGATGATCATGAAGAGACCGCCGGTCACAAGGCCGATAATACCGCTCCTGCGTGTTTTTTTTCTGTGATAGATAATCGCTGCAGGAATTACAAACGAACATCCGATGATGAAATTCGCAATTTCTCCGACATAAGCGGTCGTTGTTCCGGTAAACAGGACATTGAGCAGTATCTTAAGTGCTTCAATGCACGCTGCAGGAACCCATCCAAGGGCAAATCCCCCGATCAGAACTACGGTTTCACTTAAGTCGATTTTGTAGAACGGTGGAAAAAAAGGAAGCGGAAATTCTGCAAGCATTACGATAAAGGCTGCTGCGCCGAGAACGGCAATTTTTGCAATTGTACTGATTTTCTGATTCATTTTCTGGTTTCTCCTTCTGCCTCAAAAAAAGAGGCTTTATGAAAAACCTCAAGGAAAACCGATAAAAGAAACAATACTCTTCCATCCAGACTTTACTGTCGCCACCGGAATCAAACCGGTTCAGGCTGCTGTATGCAGCTTCGCGGGGTTTACCGCCGGTCAGGAATTTCACCTTGCCCTGAGTTTTTCATTAATCATTATAGAGTTTACAGCGCATAAATCAACTGAAATGCCCGAATAAAAAAGCAGAGCTGTTCAT
>JAFYGX010000067.1 GCA_017543025.1 Solobacterium sp. | reverse complement strand
TGACAAACTGATTGTCACAAAGCTGGACCGGATTGCTCGACCCGCAACGTCCGGATTTGAAACTGTAAAAGAATTGCTTGATCGAGGTGTTTCCGTACATGTGCTGAACATGGGCCTGATTGACAACACCCCTACCGGTCGCCTGATTCTTCATATCATGCTGAGTTTTGCGGAATTCGAGCGTGAAATGATCAAGGAGCGTACTGCTGCAGGTAAAGCAATAGCCCGGCAGAAGCCAGGCTACACAGAAGGCCGCCCAAAGCAGATCACACCTGAGATTATTAAGCAGATCAAAAAAGGTGTGTCCTGGGAGGAACTCGGAATCAGTAGGACGACGTGGTATCGGTATCGGTAACTTCGCTCGCCTTGTTATCAGACTTTTCTTCAGCGGGTAATAACTTCACAGGGAATGTTAAAGATCTTCGCTACTTTGAGAATCGTATCAATATGTCTTCCGACAGCGGCCGCCATATGATGGGTAGGGCCGGCTTCATTCCATTTATTCATGAATTCTCTTGCGCCGCAGGAAAATCTTGTACGCATGTTTGTATCACCGAACATGAAGATCGGTCCGTCTTCATTGACACCTTCCGCTGCAACGAACTTGAAGTGTCCGTCCCGATCCTGTGTAATCGCAAGATACGTAACCGGTCCGGTCGGAGGATAGAACTGCGTCAGATATCCTCCGCCAGTTTTTCCATGGAATACCGGCACGATCTTCATCGTCGGTTTATGCGCCTGTGAGATATCCGCGTCACCGCTTCCGCTGTGTCCGATGATACAAATATCCTCATTGAAATCAATGGAGTACATTTCGGAAAGCTGTCCGGTACCGGCAATCGTTTTGAGAATGGACATTGCCATAGCGACTTTGATATCGCCTTCTACTGCACAGGCTGTTCCCTGTTTGATCAGCATGGAGAATGCCGGAATCAGCATACTGTCAAGTTTCCCGGCAATGCCCTGTGCAAAACCATCATAGTGCGAGGCAATCAGTCCGATCTGCTCATCCTTGACCCACTGTTCAAACGCAACAACATATCTCGCCATATCCCAAACGGTTTCGATCGTTGCACCGCCCTCAATTTCAAAGGTATCGAGAATATCCTGCGCTTTTGCACGGATCGCTTCCTCATCGGTAATGTCATCCGCAATCGCCCACATCTTCTCCCAGTCAAACTGTTTGGTATAGACCCACATGCGGTGATACAGATTAGTTTCATCGATATAGAGATCCATCATACCCGGATAAGGACGTCCGATCTGGGCGAGGTTTGTATCACGGAAACGTCTTCTTACCTGTGCAGCCCTGCACCACTCTTCGATTTCCTTCTGGACTTCCGGATCACCGCCTTCCACAACACCGGTGATAACAGCAGAGCGCTTTCCAGCACGGTTGAGATCGGCGACCATTTCGCCGACAGCGCCACACGCATACAGCTCTCCCAGCCATTTGGCATTATCGGTATGCTCATAATCCGGGGCTTTCAGTTTCTGTACATTAACCAGAACGACCGGAGCATCGAGATCCCGTACTGCCGGCAGCATATTGTAGCTTGTCGCATATGTCAGCAGCTGCATGATCACAAGATCAACATCTGCTGCACGGAACTTGTCTCCAGCAGCCATGGACTGTTCTTTTGTTGTGACGATTCCGCCGTCGATCAGTTCAACGGAGCTGGGAATCGTTTTCTTGAATGCTTCATACTGTGATTCGAATTCCGGCACAAGGCTTGGAAACTGCGGCAGGTATGCACCAAGGGCAATGGAAAATACGCCGACTCTCGCTTTGGTTTCTACTAACATGATCATTCTCCCTTCTCATACAGGAACTGTTCCGGCAGCGAAACATTGAAATCCTTCGCAAGATCACGGAAGTTCTGCGGTGTGATTGTCTGAAGCTTCGTTGGAGACATGCTTAAGGTCTTAACAAGGATCTCTGCACTCTTTTCTACGGTATGCATTAAACCGAAGGTCAGATCAAAGTCTTCTCCCGAGGCAAACATGCCATGGTGAGCCCAGATGGCCACATCGTATTTCTTCATCAATTCACTGGTCGCCACCGCAATATCGCGGCCGCCCGGAACCATCCAGCCGACAACACCGACACCGGATGGGAAGACCACCGGACATTCGGTTGCCATCTCCCAGAGCTCTCTGGTAAATATCTCATCCTTCAGTGGAAGTACAAACGTCAGCGCAATGACATTTGTTGTATGGGCATGATAGATGACACGGTGTACACCGTTGCTTGCCTTCTTCTTTACTTCATGATTCATAAGATGGCTTGGAAGCTCGCTGGTCGGTCGGCCGCCATTGCATAATCCCCAGAGAATCCGATAGTTTTCTCCTTTGTCATCGAGTTCAATGATGCACGAGGTATCTTCCGGATCGAGAATGACATTACGGAAGTATTTTCCGGAGCCAGTTACCATGAAGTATTCCTTCGCCAGATCCGGTACTGTTGTACCGATCGGTTTCCATTCTCCCGGTTCATGGAAATATGGCTTTACTTCTCCCACTTCTTCCGGTTTGATGCGGTAGGAAAGGTTTCCTCCGTTGCGCTCATGCCAGCCCTGCAGCCAGCCGTCGTTGCACATGCGTACAAATCCCTGTACAAATTTCACATCCATGATTGTCATTTCGGCAATACCTCCTTGATTTCAAAGCTGTTTCCAATCATATTTCTTGCGTCCTGCAATGTTCTGATCTCTCCGCAGGATATAAACTGCACGATGAGATTTCCAAGTGCAGTCCCTTCCGTTGGTCCGGCATAGACCGGAAGGCCGGTCGCATTGGCGGTCATCTGATTGAGATACATGTCCTGACTGCCGCCGCCTACGATATGCAGTGCAGTATAGGTTTTACCGGTCAGTGACTTCAGCGATTCGATCGCTCTGCGGTAATCCTGTGACAGAGAGTTGTACACCACCTGCATTACTTCACCCGTTGAGACAGGAATTTTTTGTTTTGTATCTGCGCAAGCCTGTTTCACTTCTTCGATCATCGAAGCCGGTGCCAGGAACCGGTCATCATCCGGATCGACCATTGATGGGAAATCCCTGTTTTCTTCTGCAGCTTGGATCAGTTCCGGAAAGGATGGTACATGTCCCGTTTCATCCTTCAATTCTCTTCGGATGCTTTGAATCATCCATAAGCCCATGATGTTTTTGAGATACCGGTAACGGTATTCATAACCGCCTTCATTTGTGAAGTTTTCCTGACAGCTTTCCTTTGATGTAATCGCATTCCGGTTTTCCACACCAAGCAGCGACCAGGTTCCAGAAGAAAGGAATACTGCATTATCATCTTTAGCTGGTACCGCAAGATACGCACTGCCCGTATCATGGGTTGCCGGCAGAACCACTTTGACATTCATGCCAGTCTTTTGCTTTATTTCATCGGAGAAGTCTCCGAGTATTGTCCCTGCGGGAGAGATCTTCGCAAAGATATGAAAGGGAATATCAAGGCGACGGATCAGATCTTCCTCCCACGTATTCGTATCCGCATTCACAAGTCCGGTTGTGGTTGCGTTGGTATATTCCTGTACTTTCTTTCCGGTAAGCTGGTAATTCAGATAATCGGGAATCATCAGCATGCAGTCTGCCTGATCCAGCAATTCCGGTTCTTCTTTTTTCAGTGCCAGCAGCTGGTAAACAGTATTGAACTTCTGATACTGAATTCCGGTTTTTCCATAATGTTCTTCAAATGACAGAATCCCCTTCTGTTCCAGTTCATCACGAATCGCATTGGTGCGGTCATCGCGGTAGGATACCGCATCGCCAAGACGATTTCCTTTTTTATCTAGTAGTACATAATCGACTGCCCAGGTATCGATGCCTATTGTTTCAGGCTCATAACCCTGTTCTTTACAGGATTTGATGCCCTGAAGTACTTCTTCATACAGGTGATCGATGTCCCAGCAGAGATGATTATTTCTATGAATCAGTCTGTTTTCAAAACGGTAGATTTCCTTCAGCCGGATTTTTCCGTCTTCCATCCAGCCAATCATATGTCTGCCGGAGGAAGCCCCGATATCCACTGCAAGATGATAAGCCGCCATATGCTCTCCTTTTCTGCAATATTCTTCTTTTCAATTTGTAGTATAGGAGCGGTTATTATATAATTCCATGTAGATAAGTATTCTGTTTTTTTGAAATAGTCTACTGATGATCAGTGCGTATGCTTACCTATAACCTTGATATTGAACCGGGAAGCCTCTGGCTTCGTACAACACCAACCGATCTGGCTTTGAAACAGCCCTTTTTCTGTATGGAAGCGGGAATCTTTTATGCAAAAGAGCACTTCAATACGGAGCGCGATTTTAAAGACAGTTACCTGCTGTTCTATACGATCGACGGATGCGGCATTATTCAGCAGAATGATGTGACGATCCGGTTACTGCCGGATATGGCACTGCTGATCAACTGCCGCACTCCGCAGTCCTACCGCACCGATCCGGAGATCGGAACCTGGTCGCATTACTGGATTCATTTCGATGGAGACGGAATGAAAGGTCTTGAAGAACTTCTGATTCCGGATCAGAAGAATTCTGCTGTTTTAATGCATTCATCAGAGCTGAAAGGACAGTTCGATCAGATTCTGAAGAATCTGGAAAACACTTCCTCCGCAACCGTTCTTGCGGACAGCCTGCTGGTGCATCAGATACTCACCGGTATGATTCTGCGTCCGGAAGAGCCGGTATCTCATAATCAGAAACAGATTGAAAAAAGTGCCGCCTATATTCAGCAGCACTTTACAGAACTCATTTCACTCGAAACACTGTTTTCGATTGCGCATATGTCTAAAGCCTATTACATGCGCATGTTTCGGAAGTATATGGGTACAACGCCTTATAATTACATTCTCAATTTAAGGATTACAAAGGCAAAGGAATACCTTGAAGTCACTGACATGACGATCTATGAGATTGCCCTGGCAACCGGCTTCAGTGACGACTCTTCCTTCAGCACAAGATTCTCCGCCATTACCAGCATCAGCCCCCTGAATTATCGAAAGACGGCAATTACACGCCAGCAGAAGCGATAACTGCATTCCCGCTTCTGTTTTTTGTATCGAAATGATGTCTCTGTCGCTAGCCTGATTACGTGCTTTGATCAGCTCCTCCGTAAAGAAAACTGATACGTTCCCTTATGACGGAGAAGCTGCAATTCAGTGTCGATAACCGTCACACCAATTTGAAATACCGTACGCTTTTACCCCGCATAGTTTCCCAGGAACTTCAGGCTTTCTTTCGGTGTTCGTTTCTGCGTTGTCCGATCAACCGCAATGAGACCGAACAT
>JAFYGX010000005.1 GCA_017543025.1 Solobacterium sp. | reverse complement strand
TTCTTCTTTCCCCCTTTTTCCATATTATGTTTTTCGGATTGATGTATATCTTTATAGTACCTCGCATTTGCCGGCTGTTCAATCGCAAAAATAAATATGTCCACCGCGATAATGTAAGCCTGAAAAAAAGGTGATTCACGAATCACCTTTTTCCGTCTTAACTCAGACTTGGGACATTTCAAGTTGCAACTCACTCATTTGTCACTTTTTTCCGTTGGGACATTTCAAGTTGTAACTCCATAAAAAAATCACAGCAATACTGTGATCAAGAGCGCCGAACGGGAATCGGACCCGCGTATTCAGCTTGGGAAGCTGACATTCTGCCATTGAATTACCGGCGCATGAACATATACTACTCCAAAACCATTCATTTGAGAAGACCCCATCTGCGCAATCCTGAACATAATGTTCAAAGGCGAACTGAATCTTTCTGACATAAGAGTTCCATAGCCATCCGGCATATCTTCCTTCACGAGACAGCAAGTCAGACTTCACTTCTGCCTTATGTCATCGTGTTTGTGTCAGCGGTAGTTTCTTTTTCGTTCTGCCGTTACAATAGGAACCATGGAACTTTCATTAACAGATGTGTGCGCATTGCTGGACTGGTATCTTGCGAACAGGCGGGATCTTCCCTGGCGGGATACCGGAGATCCGTATGATGTATGGCTCAGCGAGATCATGCTGCAGCAGACAAGGGTTGAGTTCGTAAAAGAACGGTTCGTGCAGTTCAGGCAGAAGCTTCCGACCATTCAGGATCTTGCGGAATGCCCCGAAGATGATCTCATGAAGCTGTGGGAAGGAATGGGCTACTACAGCCGGGCAAGAAATCTTCAGAAATGTGCGCAGGTCCTTGTTAAACAGTATCATGGCATATTGCCTTCTGACCGGAACGCACTGCTGAAGCTTCCCGGCATCGGTCCTTATACAGCCGGCGCGATTGCGTCCATTGCCTATGGCATGAATGAACCCGCAGTAGACGGCAATGTGCTTCGGGTTGCCGCAAGGCTGTTCAATGATGCCCGCGATATCCGGAAGCCTGAGATCAGAGAAGAGATTCAGAACTGTTTCAGAACATTTCTGAATCATCACAAAGCATCCCTGCAGAAGAAGTATGCATCTGATACCCGCACTCCGGCATCGCTGTTTTCTCAGGCCTGGATGGAACTTGGCGCACTGATCTGTGTTCCCAGCGGCGCTCCCCATTGCGAGAACTGCCCGCTGAACCGCAGCTGTGCGGCGTTTTTGAATCAGACCACCAGCCGCATCCCGTATCGCAGCCCTTTGAAAGAGCGTACCATTGTTCATCGTACCGTAACCGTGATCCGCGACGGCTCGCGCTTTCTGCTCCATAAACGTCCTTCCGGCGGTCTGCTTGGAGGGTTATATGAATTTCCGGGGTATGAAGAATCGCTCAGCCGCAGTGCTTTGATCCGCCGGCTGGAACAGGATGGCATATCGCCTGTTAAAGTCACTGAACTGCCGGATTCCAGGCACATTTTCTCCCATGTGGAGTGGCATATGAAAGCGTATGAAGTTCTTGTCGGCTCGCAGGAGCTGGAAGATAAAAAAGACTGCGTTCTGCTCACCAAAAAAGAACTGCAGCGATTTGCAGTTCCTTCGGCATTTCATACATATAAAGCGTATTATGCTTGGTCCGAACCGGATTTCTCAGTTCCCGCCTCTGCGGCCAAAGAGCGACCGTAAGAAGCCCGGTGCAGAAACCGGTTTTTTATCTGCCGGTTCAGGTGCCTGAGGCATGAGGCCCGGATGCGCATCCGGCCGTCTGGAATAACGGCGGACTTCCGCTTTCTTTTCCTTCTTCCCGGTTTTCACTTCCCCGGCCACAGCTGCGGCTGTCTCATTCGTCCCTGACACAGACTCTTTCTGCAGGTTTTCGTTTTTATGCCCTGCCTTACGGCCGGAAACAGATTTCCGTTTCGGTCTGCTCTGCGGTTTTGCGGAAGCTTCTGTCTGTGTGTGCCTGCGGTTCGCCGGATGTTTTTGGGCTCTGGCTGCCGCGGTATTTGTTTTCCCCTTTGCCTTTTTCTTCTTTGCGGATTTTCCTTCGGTTCTGTTTTCTTCCGGTTCCGTCACATTCTCAGCAGCTTCTGATATGCGCTTCTGTCCTGCAGCCCGCCTTTTTGCATGCGCAGTATCTTCTGCTTCATCTCTTGCAGAAGCTTTGCGGGAGATGGATTCCGGTTTTTTCGGCGGTACGGCAGGCTCTTTTTTCTGCAGGAAAACCGTTCCGTTTTCTCTTGTCCAGAACGAAGTATTGTCTCCTCCGCGATGAAGCAGAAACTGAGCTGCTGTATTCAGATCACTGAAGCGGAAATTCTTGTCAAAGGTTGCCTGCCCGTTTTCATCTTCGAAGAGAATTCCTTTCTCACTCATATCCTGATAACGGATGCGCATGGACTTCATTTCATTCGGCCGGTAGGCTCGCATCGTGGAACCGGTCAGAATCTCCACGCACTGAGGATTGACATAGACTGCCCGTGCATTGACGTTTGAGGTGGTCAGAAGAATGATATCGTCATCCCGCTCATCTCCGGATGTGTCGGTTCCGCCTTCATACGGGTAAATCTCAGCGATCTGTCTCGCCAGCCGGTCACACCGTTTCAGAATATCTTCCACCGTCCAGGTTTCCCGGTTCAGAAGTTCGGTGTTCATCCGGATATGCAATGTCCTGCGCAGCACGCTCTTTTTGAACTGAAAATCCTGATTTCCCATCCGTGTGTTGTCATATTCCGCACAGAGCGTCAGATTGCCGATCAGATTTGCATAGAATGTATATTCTTCCTCATCTGCCGCACCGCTGTTGCGCTTCCACCAGGGATTCGGGTTCTGCGGCATAATATGTTCAATATTGAGATCAGATGTATCCACCTCTGCAGTTGCCCCGAAATGCTCGATCCGCTCGAGCACCGGGCGGATGCATATGAGCGAATAGGCGTTGATTTCCCGCAGCCGGGTTTTCAGCTGCATATCAGTCGGCATCGCGAGTGATTTGCCGCGGTTGTAATTGATCAGAAAGACTTTTGTGATCTCATGAATGTTGCGGTGCTTCTTCTTCCAGCTGTTCATCACTGAACGAAGCAGCTGCGGAAAATACCGGTTCAGCGAACCGTTATCCATTCCGCACAGTGCCCGCCGGGTCAGATAGGTGTCGATCAGGCGGATCTGTGCACAGAGCGTTCTCGCGTCGATCACTTCGTCGTCATACAGACGGAACATCTCCATCAGAAACGGTGCCGGAATGCGGGATTCATTCCGCCGGTAATCCTTCAGGGTGCGTTCAATCACCGGATCCTCGCTCTCCCCGTTATAGATCATATGGTAATAGCGGCAATACCGGTTGATCTCCTGAAGCCGCTCTTCCTGTGCGGCCTCTGAAGAATTCCAGAAGTTCTTGAACTCCTCGTATACATCTGTTTGCGAAGATAGCTGTAGGTTTTTGCGGCAAGATATACTCGGAAGAATTCTTCCAGCTTTCGGCTCTGGGGAAAATAGCGTTCCAGCGGCTGCCAGTACAGACGGTAATTCCGCTCCTGCACATCGCTGGCATCATTCATCAGAATATAATTTCGAATCAGGTCAGCGGAGGTCAGCGGAGCTCCCGTTGAGTTGATCGATTCAAAGATCTGCTGGGAATTATCCTGCTCGCTCAGCGGAAACGCAAGAATATCAAGCCTGCTCAGTGTATCAAGGATTTCCAGCAGACGGTATTTCCGGTTCATCTCTTTCAGACGCTGGTAAATATATTCATAGTTTCGGTATATATTGCTTTCCCGGTTCTTCCGGCTGAGATCTTTTCTGCCGCCATACAGCAGGCGTTCATACGTGTCATCATCCGATACCGTCGGTTTCAGACGCAGCTTGATATCCTCGGAAGCGTGCCGGTTATATAAATAGAAATCATCAACAATTCCAATGGTCTCCATGTCTTTCTTCTCTTCCGCGATCTTTTTCAGACAGACGAGAAACAGAAAGGAGGTGGTCAGACGCTGCTGGCCGTCAACGATCCGGATCTCCCGGTACATGGATCCGCGTTCAAACTCCTTGTAGATCAGAATGCCGAGAAAATGCGGTTCCTTTCTATCTTCCAGCAGAGCATTGATATCATTCATGAACCTGGCAGTCTCCGCTTCCGGGCTCCAGGTGTAATTGCGCTGATAAACGGGAATCACAAACTGTGACCCCATGGTCGATTTTATAAAATCCGAAACATTCGTTCGGACGGGCTGTTTCATCATAGATACGGTTACCTCGTTACAAATACCCGTTAATAATACCACGATCCTTCCGGATTCAAATGAAACACTTCATATGCGCAACCCGATATCCGATATGTTCGGATGGACAGAAAAAAGGACAATGGATCATCCATCATCCTCCTGTTGATATCAGTTAATCCTGAAGCGGCGTCACCTTGTTCGGGTTCAGTTCATTGTCGACTGCCATGCCGGCAATCTTCCATGTTCCGCCGATATTCAGGAACGTCATCTGATAGCCGACATTCCATGTCCGTTCCACTTCACCGTTGGAAGCGTAGTAGTCAAATGTGCAGTAGCCAACCATGGAGTCATCGCTCTGCTGAATGATATTGAATGCATTCTGGTTGGAGAAACTGCTGGTTCCGTGAGCAGTAAACCACTGGTTCTGCACACCGGAGACACGCTTGTACCAGTCGCTCGCCTGAATTGAAACCGCACCGACTTCATACAGACTGCCTTCCTGTGCAGGCCACTTCGCAATAACCTCTGCCGCATGAATCATCGCTTCCGAAAGCGTCGGGTCGGATGTTTCCTTGCCGACAAAGATATTTCCGGTCAGCACATCTGTGAGCGTTGTATAGCCGGACTGGCCTTCCACTTCGATCTTCGGTGCACCAAGCAGATTGGTCAGCTGATAGACATTGACCCGCGGTGCAGGTGAAGTGTCATCGAGACCGCTGAAGTTGGATGCGACTGCATTTTCACTGATCAGATATTCATTGCCGATGGAAACGCCGTTGGCGCTGATCGTAAGCCCGGCCGGCACTTCGATTGTGTAGTCAAGATCTCCGCTGAAGATTGTAGAGCCCTTCCATGTTCCGTCCGGTGCCTTGATCAGCTTTAATGTCGCAAGGAAACGGTTGTCATAGTACAGCTTGTAATCCTTTGAGCCGTCTGTGTTGTCAAGTCCGGTGTACTGAATCCGGGACGTATCCACACCGTCATAAATACTCTGAAGCTTGGCGATATAATCTTCTTTCGAGTTGATATGAGGTGCTACGATCATGGAATCATCATAGATTCCGTCATAATCCTTTTCTCTGATTCTGGCGAAATAGGAGGAGATACCGGATTCCGGCAGCGAAGCTTCCTGCTCGGCAAATTCCTTTTTCGCGCTGTCCACATAGTTCTTGCCGCAGAAACCGAGTCCTGCCGCAAGAATTACGACAATCAGAAGTCCGAGTCCTGTTTTGATCCGCATATCAGTTATCTCCTTTCACAAGGAACACCGTAGGCAGATTACGGGAACCGTACATCGAAACAGGGGTGTTCACATAATTTCCGTCATACATCATTGCGGAAGAGTTGCCTCCGTCCAGGTTCGCTGCATTGACCGCATCATTTGCCTGGAAAATCCGGATCACATCTTCATACAGTGCGCCGAAGCTGCTCGGGCCGCGGCCGTCGATTACCAGCAGCATGAAGGTACCGTCACTTCTCTGACCGATCGCTGTTCTCGGGTTGAGCATAGCCAGATTGTCGGTTCCCGGCCGGAATACGACCTGATAGTTATTGATGAACACCGGACCGAACGTGACCGCTTCCTGAAGACCCCATTCCAGGCATTCATTTCCGGTCGCATCTGCACAGAACAATTCGCCGTCCTTCGTGATGCCTACGATACCGAGATAAACATCCGGGTTGCCGTATACCAGCTTTCCTTCATGGATAACAATTCCCTGCGGAATCGATCCGTTTCCATGCCCGCCGTCATCCTGGAAGCCGCCGCCGTTGATGCCGGCAAGCGCATGATACATCTCAACATATTCATCCAGAGAAGGCGCAGACTGACTTGTGCCGAGATACGGATTGACCGCAACGGAAATATCAGCCGGATTATGTATCAGCATCATATATCCTTCATAGGTTGTCCCGTAGATCGGAACGATCTCAAGGTCTTTCACTTCCGCTGTACCGTCTTCTGTCTGGGCTGTTTCATTGATGGAAACGGTATTCTGGCGAATATTGCGCAGTTCTTCTTCGGAGTAGAAGAGACGTGCGATCTTATAATCAACAGAATCCACATCAAGATCGCGGATCTGTTCTCTGCTGTAAGCGACTGCCTCACCGGCATATTTTTCCTTATTATAGAAATATAGCGTTGTAAGCAATACGATCAGCGACGTGAGAAGACAGAGCAGCACTAATACCAGAATGGGCATTCCACCGCGTTTTTTCCGTGATCTCGATGACGTTGATCTGGTTCTATTTTTCGGTCTTGGTCTTTCGTTTGTCATTCTGAACCCCCGTTTAATACCGTACCATTATACCTTTAAAGGCAGTTAACATGAATAGCGTAAAAAAAGAAAATTTCCTGTTGCAAATCCCTGAACATATGGTATTATTTAAAAGCTGATGGCGCGTTGGTGAAGCGGCTTAACACACCGCCCTTTCACGGCGGCATTCACGGGTTCGAATCCCGTACGCGTCACCATTTTATTTTTTAGGGGTGTCGTACAATGGCAGTACATCGGTCTCCAAAACCGCTGATGGGAGTTCGATTCTCTCCACCCCTGCGAACAAAGCCTGCATGAAACGCAGGCTTTTTTGTTGTTTTCATACAGTTCCAGAAAACCGGCAATCTGCCGCGGAATCGTACGATCAATCTGTGCATGATGCGGTACTTCCTTCCGATTCCTTACTCCGCGGATCAGAAAAGCCCGGGATGTTACTCCCGGACTGTTCTCCTTATTATTCGGCCTGTTCTGTCTGGCTGATGCGGGATACACGGATATCTGAAATCGCACACTGATCGCCGGTAAGAGCAACATAGATGTCTTTCACATCATCGTGAATCGTTGTGATACAGCGGATCGAAAGACCGAGGTTTTCGGTTTCCATGGTAATTGTATTGTTATCTCTGCTGATCTTCACCACACAATCCACGCCTTTTTTGTTCTCGTCCTTCCAGACGTTCCAGCCGTCGAAGCTCGGTTCCTGCTTCACTTCCACTTTGTTTTCAACATGCGCATCGGATTCCCAGTTCTCCCCGTCAAACCGCAGCAGTACAAACTCGTGGAAGTTCGTTCCGTTGATCTTTCCGTCATCGGAAGAGAACACGCTGATAAACGGACAATGCCAGACCATTCGCGCTGTCGGCATACTCATGGAATGAAACGAAAGCGTCAGGCCGTCGCCGATCAGAATGCCGTCACTGGCTGCTGTGCGCCAGCCGTCAATTTCAACATTCGGCACGTCTCCGACCGGACAGTCTTTCGTATAGCTGATCTCTTCTGCGATCCGCGGAATGGAGTTCGGATCTGCCTCCTCTTCCCCGCATTCCGTCCGGATGTTATGAATCACACAATGCTCACCGCTGAGCGCGATATAGGTAAACCGCGAAGTGCAGGGCAGCGCCAGTATTACCTGCAGTATGCGCTTCTGATCTGTAATATTGATAAGCAGATGGTCTCTGTTGCGGAAGGCCTCGATCCGATAGCGCTGTCCGCGGGCAGGCTCGCCGAACTCCGGGCGCTCCAGATCGCTCTTCTCATCAGACACAGTTGTCTCTGACCTGCGTATATTACAGGCTGTAACCTGTCCGTCAAGCCGGACCCGGGCATATTCGAAATATAGCAGATTCCGGTTGTTTTCCTCCCCCGGGTGCACCTGTCCGTCCAGAGAATCATAAACAATCAGCACAGGCATGCTCGCTTCTTCCGGCCATCCGTCATCGGGCTGGCTGCACAGCATCATGCTGGAGGGGATTCTTGTGACAATCATTCCCTCTGAACAGTCATGATAGATTGAGTCACAGCGAATGCTGGTCTGCGGTTCCACCTGATCACCTGCGGCCGGTTCCTGCATCCGGTATTCGCTGTCCACATCAATCATATGAACCATGGCCTTCGCCGCTTTCGGATCAAACTGCGTACCAATCCCCTTTACTATTTCTTCTCTGACAATATGCTGGGGAATTGCGCTGCGGTAGCTCCGGTTGGATGTCATGGCGTCATATGCGTCCGCTACGGCAATAATCCGTGCGAGCTCCGGAATATCTTCCCCTTTGAGTTTCTCCGGATAGCCTTTTCCGTCATAACGCTCATGATGGTAGCGCGCACCGATGCTCAGCCACGGAGACTGCTTGATGGAAGAAAGGATCTGACCGCCCTTTACGGGATGCTGTTTGATCAGCTCAAATTCCTGATCCGTAAGCCGGCCTTTTTTGTTGATGATCGCATTCGGCACGCCGATCTTGCCGACATCATGCAGAAGACCGGCAAAGAAGATCTTCTCGCATTCTTCTTCGGATTTTCCCATTTCCCGGGCAATCTCCAGCGAATACTCCGCAACCCGTCTCGAATGCCCGTTTGTGTAGGTATCCTTGGCGTCGATCGCACTTGCCAGCGCCTCGGAAACCTGTTCAAACATTTCGTGTTCTCTCCGCTTTTCTTCCTTATAGTATTCGATTTCAAGCTCCCTGCGCCGCTTTACCTCCTGCGACAGATCCTGAATGGAAAACACATACAGCAGCGCCGCCATCGCAACAATGGCAATATTATTCAGCGAAACCCCATATACAAAGATCTGAACAACAGATGCCGCAATGGAAACCAGTATGAACAGGAGCAGTGAAATGCGCATACCCCGTCTCAGATTTCTGTAATACTGCAGTATGACTGAAAGCTGCAGGAACAGTATGACCAGCGGTATGACATAGCTGATAATAAAGCCCGGTGCCCGCTGATAGCGGTTCATTTCATCAAAGGTGTAATAAAAACCCGTAAACTGTGAAATGATAACCATCGCCATCCCTGCAAGCGCAAGACCCTGTGTGATTTTCAGGCGCCGCGGTACTTTTTCAAGTCCTCCCTCATTGGTATACAGATCCATCAGATACAGATTGAAGCTGTAAATAATCACCAGCGTCAGAAAAAATACCAGAAAGTTGCTGATGCGAACCATCCACCAGGCAAGATCGCTCACTTCTCCCCGGTAGATATATGCCCTCCGGTCGGCAATCAGCAGAAACATCGCGCTGAGCTCCAGCAATATAAGAATTGTTTTCCGTTTGGCAGACAATGCGTCCGTCAGATATACAAACAGTGTCATCACTCCGCAGATACCGCTCAGGATCAGCATGATATCTGCCTGGAACATCTTCAAAACTTCCATAAATATCACCTCTGTGCCGATCGGTTTTATTGCCTCTTTTTTCCTGAGATTCCATCTGCAGACACATTCCGTCTGCCATCAGGATTTCAGGAGCGATCAGCACCCGTCCGGAAAATCTTCCGCGGACATACAGATGTCCGTATTCCGATTTTCGCGAACTATTCTACTACAGTTTTATCTGAACATGCATAATCCTGCCTGTGATATTCCGCATTTTCTGCACAGCAGAATCGGCCATCCTTAACCGACCAGATGTCTTATTTCTGATCCGTACCCGGTCTATCTGCTGTTTCAGCGTTCGTCCTCCAGGCAGAAGGCAGCGACAGCCTGCCCTGCAGACATCACAGAACACCCGCAACCGGATGAAGGCAGAAAAGAACCGCTTCGGCTGCCCCGTGCATTCAGTCAGCCGGAATGAAGCAGATAACTCCCGGGAATAATAAAAAACGTTCCATGCGAAACTGTCATTCAGCCGCATGGAACATGATTCCGAATGTTCATAGAAAACCGATCTCTTTCAGAAAGCATGCAGTACCTTCCGCTTCTGCAGCAGGCCAGATGTTGCCGGCGAGCCACCTGACCGCAGAGACCTTTACGCTCCCATTCCTTATTAAGGTTCCGCAAACGCGCTCTTCTCGGTTCCCATACCGCTCCGGCAATCCGCAAAGATAATTTCACCATTCCCGGCAAACTGTACTTCAACAAGCCTGCGCCCGGTTGCTTTCGCATATTTCAGTCCCAGATACGCCCCCGCAGCAGATTCAGCTGTCGATATGGAAAACGCATAGTCTTCCTCCCCGGCAGCCGCAGATTCCAGTTCACCTGCCAGCTCATCGTTGAAGGAAGGGATTTCCGCAAGGATATTATCTCCGCCGGCCATGATAACACTTCCGGAATGACGGACAATGATTTCTTCCATGGCGTTCACTCTGCCCTGAATCAGTCTGCTGAATTCCGCCAGTGTTTTCATATCATTCCCGAAGATCAGTTTTTCGATTTTCCTCCCGGTGGAATTACCGTCTATCGCAATGAACACGTCTTAAATACTCCTCCACAGTTCAGAATTCTCATGTATGCATTTGAGCACCTGAATCTCCATATTTATAACTGTCCGGGCATCATCACCGGTCAGAATCACATGATTTTCAGAATAATGCGCGGCAATATTTCTGTAATCCCGCAATCCTGAAAGCAATCCCGGAATGGTGCATAAGCAGACCAGGTTTCTGTTTCTGCCGCGCTTTACATACTGTTTGAAGAAATACTGCAGAATTCCGACTCTGTCTCCTCTTCTGCCCAGATCAACCCCATTTGCATCGGCAAATGCACATGCTTCTGAATTCTCCTGTAAATATCTCAGCGTCGCATTAATGATTGCCTCATTGCCGGTCGTAAGGCTCTGAATTACGCTTTTTATTTCAGCAGGATCGGAGAAAAAATCCCGAATTCCTTTCAGAACTCCCGAATAAATCTTCTGTAATGTGTCTTCCGGATCGAGCACTTCATCCGCAAACAGCTTTTCCACATCTTCCGAATAGTAGACCAGATCAAAAAAACTCAGCCTGCCCAGACGTTCGATTCCCTCCATCTGCCTGAGCTTCAGATACTCAAAGTCTTTCCCTTCTTCCATCTGTTCCGAAGGTTTTCCATGAAGCATCAGACAGTATACATCTTTCACCCTGCAGAGAGAGGCCGCAAGATAAAGTGAAGAAGTCGTGACTTTCGGTCCGTTGCTCAGATCAATGACCCGGTTTCCTTCTGCCCCCAGTACGGAATACAGCTGCTCCATAGGAATACTTCCGTCCTCATTCAGCAGGATTACATTTTTGATAAAGTTCCGGAAATACTTACGGTAAATATCTACATGCTCTGATTCATTCTTTTCAGCTTCTCTGCTTTCAAAAAACACAATCCGTTCAAAGCCGTCTCTGTATCGGGCCTTCAGGCACGCCGCAACCAGTTCGGTAGTACTTTTATTCAGATTCAGCACAACATACAAAATATTTCCCATTCCGTTCATCCCTTTCCATACGTCATCCCCCACTCAGCCAGGACGCTGATTTACAGGCGCTTCCGTCTGTTCCGGAGAGTACGTCACTGAACTTATTTTACGATACTCTGCAATACCTGGTTCAGGTTCTTTGCAGGATGCACGTTTCTTTCCGCTTCTTCGGGTCCTGCCGGAATGTCATTCCGTCTGCCCGCATGTACTCCTTTTTTTATATGCTGAAAAAACTCCCTGTAGTATGATCTTTATGTGCCGGCGGATGTGTTCCGGAGTCCTCTGAACTTCATCTGCTCTGGCAATGCATATAAAAGGAAATCAGACCCATGAAACAACTGTTCAAGAACATTACAGCTGCTGCCCGCAGCTTTTATGAAGGATTTCTGTTGTTTCTGAAAAACCTCCTTCTGTTTCTCAGACACGGATTCCGCCAGATCATCAGCTTCTCGCTGTTCTGTCTGACATTGTCGTTCCTGACAACAGAAACCATGAATTATCTTCTGGCAAAGGCGTTTTCCGCATTCAGCCGCTTTCCGTTTCTGAATGAAGGAAACATGCACGAATTCATGTCAGAACCAGTCACCTGGCTTCTGATTCTGATTTATCTGATCTTTGCCTCGTTTCTGTCTCTGTTTGAGATTGCCGGTCTGATTCATGCCTATTCTCTGATTCAGGTTGGCCGGGAAGTACCGATCGCCGGCATGTTTGAGGCAGGCTGGCGCACCTGCCGGAAAACCCTTCTTCCGAAAAACTGGCTGGTGATCCTGTTCCTCTTTGTCCTGATTCCTTTCACCGGAAACGTTACGCTTTCGGGAAGCGGAATGAAGCTTACCATTCCCTACTTCATCATGGAGGGCATCGAAGCGAATACCGTTTACCGGAACAGCTATACGCTGTTTTACATCATTCTTGTTGCGGTGGAACTGACCTATCTCTTTTCGATACACATCTATGTGCTGCGGGATGTCAGCTATCTCAGAGCCTGTCAGGAAAGCAGAGAGCTGATGAAGGGAAATTACATCAGCACCATTCTGTACATGACGTTCCTGACACTCGGGCTGAATTTCATTCTCAACTCGCTTTCCGCTTCCATTCCGGCAAACATTACCGAAGTGATCTCGCTCTTTCAGCGAAGAGTCTCCATCGCCCAGCGTTCCTATACGGTCGGCGTATATGTCTATGTGCTCCGCACGATTCTGAAGGGGCTGATCGCACCCGTTGTTACGATTGCGGGTATGACGGTGCTGTTCTTCAACTATGTGGAAGCCCGGAACCTGCTTGGCAAACTGGGTCACCGTGCATTTACCGTCACCTGGAACAACCCGACATATCTGCGGGCGGGAAATGCGGTAATCATTGTGCTGTTTCTGGCAATCACCGTCTTTATGAGCATTCACTACAGGTATCTGCTGGAGCCCGTTGACATACCGATGGTCTGTGCTCACCGCGGCGATAACACCTATGCGCCGGAGAATACAGTCGAATCCATGGAACTGGCGCTGAACGAATACATCGACTGGGTCGAAGTGGACGTGCATGAGGCAAAGGACGGAATCATCGTCTGTTCCCATGATGAAAACCTGCTTCGCTGTACCGGCCATAATGTCAGAATCCCGGACAAAACATTCCAGGAGCTGCAGGCCTATGAGATGCTGCCGTCGCTGCCGGGAAGATATGACCATGTCAGAGTTCCCTCCCTCGAAGCTGTCATCCGGACGGTAAAGGAACATGACGGATATCTGCAGATCGACCTCAAGGCAAACGGATCGGAAAAACATCTGGAAGAGGAAGTCGTCCGTCTCATCCATGAATATGATATGAAAGACCATGTGATTGTCATCTCCCTGAAAGCGTATCTTCTTGAAAATATCAAAAAGATCGATCCGACGATCCGGACTGCTGTCTGTGCCTTTGCGGCATGGGACAGCTATCAGGATTATCCTGCAGGAGATTATCTTTCGCTCAATGACAGCGCAGTCACGCCGGAGCTTGTCCGAACCATGCATGAGGCCGGGAAGCTGGTATTCTGCTGGACGGTTGACAGCGAGGATGTTGTTCAGTATCTTGTCAGCTGCGATGTCGATATCATCGGCACCAATGATCCGCTGCTGATTACTGCCGCAATCGAAAACGCCGATTTCCGCGGCGGCGGCCGCCGGATTTTTCACATCCTGATGAACCGGTTCGCCGAAATGTCGCGCTGAAACATGCTCCGGCAATGCGAATGGCAGATTGTGCTGCTTCTGATCAGACACGCCTGAGATTGTGGAGGCATCACATACGGGAATTCATATATAATTGACAGGAAAGCGGGGATTCAAATGACAGCTGACAATAAAAAAACACCAATGATATCGATTGTAACGCCCTGTTACTTCAATGAAATGAATCTGGATGAGACCTATGCCGAGATCTGTTCCTCTGTATTTGATGTCCGGAAAGACCTTTCGTTTGAATGGATTCTTGTCGACGACGGCTCGGAAGATCATACACTCGCAAAAGCACTTTCCCTGCATCGGCAGGATCCCCGTGTGAAGGTTGTAAAGCTTTCACGCAATTTCGGGGAATTCCGGGCAATTGTTGCCGGAATGAGCCGGGCAAAGGGAGATGCGGTGGTGGTCATCAGCGCAGATCTGCAGGACCCGCCTTCTCTGATTCCGCAGATGATCGGATCCTGGGAAAACGGAAATCCGGTTACGCTGGCAGTACGAAGCGGGCGGGAAGAGTCCGCTCTGAAAAACTGGTTTGCGGATACCTACTATAAACTGGTGCGGCGCTGGGTCGTCAGAGACTATCCGAAGCGCGGATTTGATTTTTTTCTGATCGACAGACGGGTCGCAGCTGAACTTGTTGCGATGCAGGAGAAAAACTCCAGCATCTATCTGCAGCTGATCTGGCTTGGATATCATCCGGTCATGATCGAATATACCCGGAAGGAACGGGAAAAAGGAACTTCGATGTGGACCTACGCAAAACGCATCGATCTGTTTATCGACACGTTTATCGTATTCTCGCATCATCCGATCCGCTTTATCACCGGCTGTGGGCTTCTGGTCAGCCTGATCGGTTTTTTCTCGGCAATCTATTTCATCATCGACCGGATCGGCCACAGCATCATGCCGGGCTGGACATCCCTGATGGTCGCGATTCTGCTGCTGTCCGGATTTCAGATGATCATGCTGGGAGTGATCGGTGAATATATCTGGCGCAACCTGGACGAAAGCAGAAAACGCCCTCTGTATGTAATCGAAAAGGAGTTTATGAATGAAGATTCCGGCGAATGATCTGAAACGGCAGTATGATCTGCACGCTGCCGAATATGAAGCCAAAGCCCTGGAAGTTCTCCGAAGCGGATGGTATATCCTCGGGCACGAGCTTTCTTCCTTTGAAGAAGAATTCGCTTCCTGGCTTGGCGCAGAATACTGCGTGGGCCTTGCCAGCGGACTGGACGCTCTGACGATTGCCTTCCGCGCACTGAATATCGGTGAAGGCGATGAAGTCATTGTCTGTGCCAACGCATATATTGCCTGCGTGCTCGGCATCACGGCAAACCGGGCAACCCCGGTCTTTGCGGAACCGGATGTATATGACAATCTGGATGCAGAACAGATTGAAACAAAGATTACGCCCCGGACAAAAGCAATTCTTGCGGTTCATCTGTACGGTCAGTCCTGTGATATGACCCGGATCCGTGAGATTGCGGATGCGCATCAGCTTTATGTTGTGGAAGACTGCGCGCAGAGTCACGGAACACGCTGGCACAATCAGGCCTGCGGAACCTTCGGCGATATTTCCTGCTTCAGCTTCTACCCGACCAAAAATCTCGGAGCCTTCGGAGACGCCGGTGCAATCGTCACCGGCCGGAAGGATCTCGCAGATTTTGTGCGTATGTACCGGAACTATGGCAGCCGCATACATTATCATAATGAAGTGGCCGGCGTTAACAGCCGCCTCGATGAGCTGCAGGCAGGATTACTGAGGGTTAAGCTCAGCCATCTTGACGAACTCAATGAAGAGCGCGTCAGGCTTGCGGCACGCTATGACAGAGAGATCTCAAACCCGCTGATCCGCAAACCGCTGATCCGGCCGGGTTCCACACACATCTATCACCAGTATGTGATTCACACATCAGAACGGGATGCGCTCAGGAATGCGCTGCAGGAAGAGGGAATCGGTACGATGATCCATTATCCGATTCCGCCGCATCGCTCAGAAGCATACCGTTCTCTCGGTTATTCTGCGGGAAGTTTCCCGCTTGCAGAGCAGGCGGCAGATGAAGTTCTTTCCCTTCCGATGTTCAACGGCATGCTGGAAGAAGAACAGACTGCTGTCATTGAAGCGATCAACCGCTTTTCGGAGTAAACACGATATGTCATATTACAGACTTCTTGAATTTCATGAACTCGGCGATGAACGGGGCAACCTTGTCGCAATCGAAGGAAACCAGGATATTCCGTTTGAGATCCGGCGTGTATTCTATCTGTACGGCACCGATGATTCCATGGTCCGCGGTCAGCATGCCAACCGGCATTCACAGTTTGTACTGATCAATGTCAGCGGCTCCAGCGATATCCGGATCAGAGACGGAAAAGGAAACGAAGAAATCGTTCATCTCAATAAACCGCGGATGGGCGTTTATCTTCCGGCAATGATCTGGAAAGAGATGTACAACTTCTCGAAGAATTCGGTGATTCTCTGCCTTTCCGATACGCACTATGACGGAAGCGAATACATCCGTGATTATGATGAATATGTTCGGATCGTCAACGGAACAGAACAGGGGGAATGCAGGGAATGAAGGCACTCCCGTTTGAAGAAAAACTTCTGGCCTGGATCAGGGAACATCTTGATACGCTGTTTCTCATCCTCATGGCAATTCTTGCGGCGGCAATCCGCTTCTATGGCAAAGATATGCTCGGAGGGGACATGCGCGATTACTTCATCCCCTGGCACGACACCTTCTCGGCATCCGGATTTTCCGGTCTGAAGGAACAGGTCGGCGATTATAATATTCCGTTTCAGATTCTTGTATGGATCATGACGCTGATCCCGATGAATGCAATGTACAAATACAAGCTGCTTGCCTGCTGCTTCGACTATCTCATGGCATTTACCGGCCGGCATCTCATCCGGAAGGCCACCGGAAACAAAGGGCTTGCCAACGGCGCATGCATTTCACTGCTGTTCCTTCCCGAAGTCGTATTCAACTCTGCATATCTCGGCCAGTGTGATGCAATGTGGACCTCATTTGTCCTGCTCGGTCTTGCATTTCTGATGAAGGATAAGATTCTCCCCTGCTTTCTCTGTCTTGGCATTGCATTTTCCTTCAAGCTTCAGTTCGTCTTCATTCTGCCGGTATTCGTATTTGCCTATGTGTGCGGAAAACGCTTCAGTGTATTCAGCTTTCTGCTGATTCCGCTGACCCTGATGGCAATGTGCATTCCTGCATATATTGCCAGCCGGCCTCTTGCCGACTGCTTCGGCATGTATTTCTTCCAGGTATACCAGTACCACGATATGTCGCTTGGCTTCCCGTCGTTCTGGACACTGATCGGTCTGACGGAATTCAATCTGTTCTATAAATTCGCCATTCTGTTTACAGTGGCTGTTCTTGGCTGTCTGCTTTATCTTTCGATGAAGAAGGATATCGATATGCATGATCCGAAGATGATTCTCACAATCGCAGCGCTGACCAGCTGGACCTGTGTGCTGTTTCTTCCGGATATGCATGAGCGCTACGGTTATCTTGCGGACATCCTGCTGATTCTGCTGTGCTTTGCGAATCGAAAGTATGCCCCCTGGGCAATTGTCCCGGCCATTACCAGCGCCTGTGTCTATTTCGCCCATTATCAGAACATGAACATGCAGGTGATGGCGCTGTTCTATTTCCTTGCCTATGTCGTATGCATTGTATTCTTTATCCGCTCTCTGAAGCGCAAAGAGGAAGTGCACTCTGCCTGATGTTCCGCCGGTGCTTCATGCATCGGTTTTTTTATGTTCCTTCTTCCGCTTCGGGTTTCCGATCCCCTCTTTCTCTGTTAGGATATACAGAGAAGGATGACCAATATGCTTCAGCCGGATGCTCTGTATGGAATTTTATATCTGGAAGTCAATCTGATTTCTGTGGTTTTACTGCTTGTGGTCCGCATCCGGTCATCCGGCATTACAAAGATGACCTCACAGCAGCTTTTTATTGCGGCCACGGATTCCATGACCCTTTTTTTTCTTTCCGATACCGTATGCGTACTGATTCAGTCCGCCCTGCTGCCGCGTTCTGTGACCGGTCTTACAGCTGCCAAAGCCGTCTATTTCTTTACGACTGTGCTGATGTGCTATTTCTGGTTTCTCTACTTTGAACGGATGCGGGATACCGGATTTTCCCGCTCACCGAAGACAATGATTCTGTCTGCTCTTCTGGTCGCCGTTTCAGCCATTCTCGAAGTCGCCAATCTGTTCAGCGGCTTTCTCTTTTCCGTCGATTCTGCCTGTATCTATCATCGCGGCCCGCTGTTTCTGCTGCAGTATCTGCTTGCATATGTTTATGTTGCGGCTGCCAGTGTCCGTGCATTTCGCCAATGGCAGAATGAAACCGATCTGTCCCGGCGGAATCAGCTTGTATCATTCATTCTCTTTCCGCTCTTTCCCGGTATTGCCGGCATCCTGCAGTTTCTGTTTCCCAAGCTCCCGTTAGCCTGTGCCGTGCTGTCAGTGGAAACACTGATTCTGTATCTCAACTGGCTGGAAAATATGATTTCAATTGATCCTTTGACCCATCTGAATAACCGCAAGCAGCTGGAACACCGGTATCATTCATGGATGAAGGAAGCTTCCTCCGGGCTTGCGGTACTGATGATCGATGCCGATCATTTCAAACAGATCAATGATACCTACGGACATCTGGCCGGAGATGAAGCACTTCTGCGAATCAGCGAAGCATTGCGGAAAACCGCACGCAGATCCAGACTTCCGGTCTGTATTGCCCGGTATGGAGGAGATGAATTCATTCTGCTCGCAAAAACAGATTCACCGGAACAGGTGCAGAAGCTTGCGGAATCGACCCGGCAGAATCTCATGGAGCTCAACGCTGCGGCAAATACAGAATGGAAAACAGAGATCAGTATCGGAACCGCTGTTTCCGGACAGGGCGAGTCTCTTGAAACAGCAATCCGAAAAGCAGACGAGAAAATGTACAGAGAAAAACAGAACTGATGAACCCGCCGCGTACCACGCCTGACCTTCCGGATCAGATTCGGAGGTTCATGATTGCTCAGTTCTCAGTATTCTGCCGCAATCCGATATAATAAAGCCATGAATGAATCATTATTTGACAACCGCACGGAGACCACCCCGCTGGCAGACCGCATGCGGCCGAAGACACTGGATGATTACTGCGGTCAGAAACATCTGATCGCAGAAGGAAAAGTACTTCGCAGGATGATCGACCGGGATGATGTGCAGTCGATGATCTTCTGGGGGCCTCCCGGTGTCGGAAAAACAACCCTTGCACATATCATCGCAGAAGCGACTTCATCCCGTTTCATTAACTTTTCGGCTGTGACTTCCGGTATCAAGGAAATCCGTGAAGTCATGAATCAGGCAGAAGAAAACCGGTCACTCGGTGCGAAGACAATTCTCTTTGTGGATGAGATCCATCGCTTCAACAAAGCACAGCAGGACGCCTTTCTGCCCTACGTCGAGCGCGGTTCGATCATCCTGATCGGAGCTACTACCGAGAACCCCTCATTTGAGATCAACTCCGCGCTTCTTTCCCGCTGCAAGGTGTTTGTACTGAATGCGCTGAATGAAGATGATATCGCCTCACTGCTCAGACGCGCAATCGAAAGTCCTTACGGATTCGGTGACTGGAAGATTACGATCGATGAGCGAATGATCCGCATGATTGCAGCCTATGCCAACGGCGATGCCCGCACTGCCCTCAACACGCTGGAAATGGTGATTGTCAACAGTGAAACCGAGATCCGGGAAGCAGTCGTCACGAAGGAAATTCTGGAGCAGTGCATCTCCCGCAAATCCCTTCTCTATGACAAAAACGGCGAAGAACATTACAACCTGATCTCGGCACTTCATAAATCCATGCGCAACAGCGATGCCGATGCGGCAGTCTACTGGCTTGCCCGCATGCTGGAGGCAGGCGAAGATCCTCTCTATGTTGCACGGCGCGTGGTTCGCTTTGCGTCGGAAGATGTCGGAATGGCAGACTCCCGTGCGCTGCAGATCGCAATCGCGGCCTATCAGGCTTGTCAGTACCTCGGCATGCCGGAATGTAACGTCCATCTGACGCATGCGGTAGTATTCTGTTCGCTTGCGCCAAAGTCCAACTCCCTGGAAGTCGCCTATTTAAGTGCTGCAGAAGATGCGCAGCATATGCTGGACGAACCGGTTCCGCTGCAGATCCGCAACGCTCCGACAAAGCTGATGGACGAGCTCGGATACGGGAAGGACTACATGTACGCCCATGATTATGAAGGGCATATCACCGCAATGGAATGCCTGCCGGAATCTCTGCGGGGAAAACACTATTACAACCCGAGTGATCAGGGACTTGAAAAGCGTGTAAAAGAACATAAAAACGCAATTGAGGCCTGGAAAGCCAATGAACGGAAGAAAAACCGGAACTGACCGGTTTCTGGGAAAGAAGGAGTACGCATGAAAGCTTATCGATTCAAAATCACACTCAAAGGATCAAAACCACCTGTCTGGAGACGAATTGACGTCCCCGCATCCATGCGGTTTTCAATGCTCTCTGATGTAATTCAGACACTGTTCGGATTTGACGGATATCATCTCTCTTCCTTTGATTTCAGAGAGCTTCCGTTTTCTCTGCGATCCTATACGGAAGAAGATGAC
>JAFYGX010000004.1 GCA_017543025.1 Solobacterium sp. | reverse complement strand
GTCACGATCCTGCCGGCGATGATTCTGATTCTGGACAGACCGCTTCAGAAGACCCGGCATAAGGCGCTTCTGCCGGATTTCCGGGGAATCGGAAGCTTTGTCGCAAAGCGGTGCCATCTCTTCCTGATCGCTGCGGTGCTGATCATGATTCCGGCAGTCAGAGGTTATGTGAATGTGCCGGTCTATTACAATCTCGACAGTTCGCTTCCGAAAGGACTTCCGTCCATGATCGCCAACGCGAAGCAGGAGGAAGAATTCAATATGAACACCTCGCATATCCTGATCATGGATGCGGGTGTTGAAAACAAGGACGTACGGGCAATGGCGGAAGAGATGAAACAGGAACCCGGCGTCAAATGGGTGCTCGGTCTCAACACCGTGCTCGGGCCGGCGATTCCGGAAGAATTTGTGCCGGAAAAGCTGCGGGACGCCTTGATTACGGACAAATATCAGATCCTTCTGATCGGTTCGGAATACAAAGTAGCCAGCGATGAAGTGAACGCGCAGATCACAGCGCTGAGCGATATCGCAAAGTCCTATGACAGCACGTCGTTTCTGATCGGAGAGGCGCCCTGCACAAAGGATCTGATCACGATCAGCGATCACGACTTCAATGCTGTGAGCACTGCTTCGATCGGAATCATCTTCCTGATCATCGCCGCGGTGTTCCGGTCCGTCTCGCTGCCGGTCATTCTGGTTGCCGTGATCGAATGCGGCATCATGGTGAACATGGGCATTCCGTATTACACCGGAACAAAGCTCCCGTTCATCGCCGGCATCGTCATCGGTACGATCCAGCTCGGCGCGACCGTGGACTACGCGATCCTGCTGACGACAAGATACCGCAGGGAGCGCTGTGCAGGAAATGAAAAGAAAGAAGCGCTGCGCGCGGCGGTGGAAACCAGCGCAAAGTCGATCGTCGTTTCGGCGCTCAGCTTCTTCGCCGCAACGTTCGGCGTCGGAATCTATTCGAATATCGATATGATCAGCTCACTCTGTGTGCTGATGGCAAGGGGAGCACTCATCTCCATGGTATGTGTCATCTTCCTGCTGCCGTCGCTTCTGCTGATCTTCGATTCCATCATCAATAAAACAACCATGCCGCAGAAAGGCTGAAAACATAAGGAGGCCAGACAAATGAAACAGATAAGAAAACAGATCGGACGTACCGTACTTGCAGGTGTCACCGCCTGCATGATGGGATTTTCCGGAATCGGTGTTATGGCAGAGGAAACGGAACAGCCGTCACCGGAAAGCGGAAAGGATGAAACAGTATACGTCATTACCGACGCATCCGGCGAAAAACAGTCGGTTATTGTCAGTGATCATCTGAAGACTGAAGGGGAAACCGGAACGGTCATCGATGAAACAAACCTGAGGGATATCAAAAACGTAGCCGGTGATGAGACCTTTCAGAAAAACGCAGACGGAACGATCTCCTGGAAGGCGGACGGAAAGGATATCTATTATCAGGGCACAAGCGACGGGGAGCTTCCGGTATCGGTGAAGATCTCCTACAGCCTTGACGGGGAACCGGTCTCCGCAAAGGAGATTGCCGGAAAAGCAGGACATGTCGTTGTACGGTTTGACTATACGAATGACACATCCGAAACGATCACGGTCAACGGAAGAGAGGAAACGGTCAGTGTGCCGTTTGCGATGATCACCGGTGCCGAGATCGATCAGGAGCGTTTCTCCAATATCAAAGTCACCAACGGAAAACTGATCTCGGAAGGATCTTCGTCCTTCCTGGTCGGCATCGTCTTCCCGGGCCTGCGCGAGAGTCTTGGGACAGACGAACTCTCCGAAAAAGTCAAAACAGCAGAGATACCCGATTATATCGAATTCGAGGCAGATACGACCGGATTTGAACTCGGAATGACAATGACGGTCGCAGGAAACAATCTTCTCAAAGATCTGTCATTTGACACAGACACTGACCTTTCCGATCTCTCGGGAAAGATGGGTCAGCTTACGGATGC
>JAFYGX010000066.1 GCA_017543025.1 Solobacterium sp. | reverse complement strand
TGTTCAAAGCACAGCCAAACAGTGAATTATCCAAGTTCATCAATGCTTATAAGAGCGCATCTTCACGATTAATCAAGCGTGATTATCCAGAGATACGGAAAATGCTCTGGAAAGAATATTTCTGGAGTCAGAGTTATTGCCTCCTTACAACCGGTGGAGCGCCGATTGAAGTGATCAGGAAATATATAGAGACACAGAGTGAACGATGAAACGCAATATCGCATATCCCAATGAGGCACAGGCGGTCCTTCTTCAGAAGACATTCGGCTGTGCCCGTTTCATCTGGAATAAAGAGATCATAACGCAGCGATGAATCTGAAAACAGAAGCGCTCAGGATCGTGCTTCTGTAAAGTGCTGAAGTAAACCAAGTACCCTGGGGCACAGGGGATCCGATAAGCCCGGGTTATCTGAACACGCAGGTGTTCTTGACCGAGAAGCCCCCCTCGCCGGGGAGGCAGCGTCGATCCTTCGGATCGGGCTCAATCCCCACCTCTAAGCGTCAGCGAAGGTGGTGGGAGTATGTCACTATAATTTCGAAGAAGTCATCGTTCTGCTGCAGCGTGCAGTGCCGTCTATCGTAACACGATCGTGTTCCTGAGCAGGAAGCCCCTCGTCACAGGAGGCAGCTTCGATCTTTTGGCTCGGACTGAATTTCCGCCTCTGAGCATCATCAGGCATTATTAAGCATTATTAAGCATTATTAAGCATCAGGCAGGCATCAGACGGACGCGGTGGGAGTATGTCATCAGAACAATCTGTGCTACACTGAAGACAGATATGAAATACAGCAGTTTTCTGGAGATCATTGAACAGGGCGCAGTCCATTTTCAGAATCATCCGGCAATTCTTTCTGCGCATGCGGATGGATCAGCCGAGGTTCTTTCCTATTCCGATCTGCGTGAGCGGGTAATGCAGCGCTGTGATGCGCTGAAGAAGGAATCGTTTGGATGTGCAGGGCTGTACGGACCTCTCTCAGAACAATGGATCATTGATCTGTTTGCGGCAGCGATCGCCGGGAAACGGGTCGTTCTGCTTGATCCGTCACTGCCGGATGAGGTGACGCAGTCGCTGATTGATGAATATGAAATTGAGCAGGTTCTGCCGGGAGAAAACAGGTTTCAGCCCTGTTCTGCGCAGGGCGGACAGACGGAATATGCCGGCCATATTCTGGTGTTTTCCAGCGGAACGACAGCTTCCAATAAAGCGGTCATTCTGAGTCAGAAAGCACTCGCTTACGCGTGCTGGAACGGACAGCAGGAGCTTTCGTGCGGAACGGATGACATCATTGCGGCAATCCTGCCGGTGAACCATGTATTCGGACTGGTATGTACGATGCTGTGGCCGCTCTGTTACGGGGCTGCAGTCGGTATCGGAAGAGGGATGCGGTATTATACGGAAGATCCGAAAACCTATCATGTGACGATTCTTGTTTTGGTTCCGACACTGCTGAATTATCTGCTTGCCACAGACAGTCTGAACCCGGAATGCCATACGGTTCTGGTCGGGGCGGCACCATGCGATGCTCAGGTGCTGAACAGAATACGGGAGAAGAATATCCGTGTCGGATTCGGCTACGGGCTCAGCGAGACAGCCAGCGGGATAGCAATTTCGGTAGACAGCAGAGATCCGTTTGCGCTGAAGCTCTGTCCGGATACGAAGATCACCATTGCGGAGGATGGAGAAGTGCTTGTTTCGACTCCGTGCATGATGGAGGGATACTGGAAGCGGCCGGAAGAAACTGCAGCAGTGCTGAAAGACGGTATACTGCATACTGGCGATCTCGGTATGCTTGACGCAGAGGGCTGCCTGCATCTGAGCGGAAGAAAGAATGATGTGCTCGTTCTGAAAAACGGGGAAAAGATTTTCTGCCCGGAATGGGAAGCAGAGCTTTCGAAGCTGCTGGGCAATGAAATTGCACTGGCGCTGATCAATGACACATTAACGCTGGTCGCCGGCAATCAGGCGGATGAAGCTGCAGTAAAACGTGCGGCTGATCGTTTCAGCAAAGACAAACCGATCAGCAGAAAAATCATGCAGGTTTTCATTCTGCCGGGAGCTTTGCCTCGGACAGCCACAGGGAAACTGAAACGATGGAAACTGGAGGAAGTGATTTATGACAGATCAGGAAATGATGGATGAACTGCTGAAGATTATACATTTGTGTTTGCCGGAAACCGAAACGGAATCCATTACACCGGAAACCGTGATCAACCGTGATCTCGGAGCTGATTCCATGAGTTTTGTCATGCTGATGACAAAGATTGAGGCGAGATTCAATATCCGGATTCCGGAAAATACCTGGAGCTCACTCTCAACGGTTCAGGATGTGATCGATGCCATCCGCGCTGCACAGAAGGCGGCGGGCAATGCCTGACTGGTACAGAAGAACGATTAAAGTGCTTTCATCCCTGTGCGATCGCTATCAGCACATGCGGCTGTCATCGCTGTTTTCAGTCTTGCAGGAAGTGAGTATTTCCGATGTTGAGCGGCTTGGCGTGCCGCGGTCAAAGACGCTGGACAGGGGGCTGCTGTGGGTTATTTCCCGGATCCGGATTGAACTGGAACGGCCGGTCTGCTATGACGAGATGATCGAAGTGTCAACGATTGCCGGAGAGATGACGCATATGCTGTTTCCGCGATATTACGAGATCAGGGATGCGGAAGGAAATGTGATTCTGCGAGGATCGGCGGTCTGGCTTCTGATCTATGAAAACAGCAGGCTGCCGGTGCCGCCGCAGCGGGAAGGAATCGAAATCCACGGCGTCAGTGAAGCAGGCATGCCGTCACTGCCGATGGGCTTGCGTTCCATTGAATCGGATATTCCGGCTGTCATACGGAAAGTCATGTATACGGATATCGATCTGAACGGACATATGAACAATACGCGCTATCTTGACTGGATCGATGATATGTATGACATGCATTTTCATGAGGTGACAAGGGTTTCCGAGTTTCAGATCAATTATCTGAAGGAGCTTTCCTGCGGCGAACAGGTTACCCTGTTCTATGAATACGGCGATATGGTGTATCGGATTGACGGGATGAAGGACGGAAAAGAGGTTTTTTCTGCCTCCATGAGGGTTGAAAAGCTGTAAGAACATATGGCGATGCACGCAGATTCTGCTTTGCTGTACATGGATTTCAGCAGACTGTTTTTCGGAACCGGAGACTGTACAAATGCCGGTTCCGTTTTATTATGGTGTTTATGAAACGAAGAATTCTGTATGCGGCTGTTCTGGCTGCAGTATATCTGGTATGTTTTGTGATGCTGGGCGGATATGACCTTGCGGTTTCGGATTATCTGACCTCGCATATCAGCGAACCGCTTGTATTTGCCGGCGCCCGCTTCGGGCCCTTTCCGATGTTTCTGTTTCCGTCCTGGTGTCTGAAGACGCTCTTCGGGCAGAGCGGAAGAAAAATACTGAGCAGGGTGACGTCTGCTGCTGCGATGTTTCCGTGCGCATATATGATTGTCAGCCCGTCATTGTATACGATGATGGAACTTCTTCTGATCGGATTGCTATGGGTGGTGCTCTGGGGAGCTGTGCAGCTGATTCCTGAGCCGGAGGTGTCGGATTCGAATTCGGATATGCTTGCGAATATCATTCTGATCTGCACCGGTGCCTTTCTGATGATGGAGCTGATGAAGCTGATGTGGGGCAGACCGCGCTTTGTGGCCATCCTCGGCGATGATGCACAGTTCCGGGAATGGTACAGCATAGCTGGTTTCTCACTGCGGCCTGATTATTACCGGTCTTTCCCAAGCGGGCATACCGTCTGCGCATCGGCTTCCATCTGCATGACGCTGCTGCCGGATCTGTTTCCCGAACAGGCCAGCCGCAGGGGGTGGTACTGGGGAATCAGTCTTCTGTATACCGCGTTTGTGGCGATGACGCGCATCATGGCAGGAATGCATTTTGTGACGGATGTGATGGCAGGATTTGCACTGTTTATGCTATGGTATTGGGGTGTTGTCGGTCTGTACCGGAACGACAGGATTCATCTGGTATCCAGACGGAAAAAGGAGAATGGCAATGGACAGGCTTCAGATGAAACTTAACAGATTCATGCAGGGACGCTATGGAGCGGATGAACTGAACCTGACGCTTCTGGTTCTTGTATTTGTGCTTGATATGGCAGGCATCATTACAGGCAATGATCTTCTGCCCGGCATATCCCTGCTGGTGATGGCGGCCGCGGTATTCCGTTCGCTGTCAAAGAATATTATTGCACGGGCGAAGGAAAACCGGATCTTTCTGGAAAAGACCGTTATTCCGCGCCGTTTCGTTAAGGCGTTCATTCTGGGACGGAAGGATCAGCAGAACCGGTATTATCTCTGTCCTTCCTGTCATAAGATCTGCCGTGTTCCGAAGGGAAAAGGAAAGGTAAGCGTGCACTGTCCTGTCTGCGGCACGGTGTTTGATCGGAAGTCTTAGAACCAGAAAAAGAAAACAGACCGGGGAACGGACGATGTGTCCGGTACCCTTGCGGATGGAAGGGGAAGCGCATCCATAGGGAGCGCTTTTTTTCTGTGGTACAATGGGGCGGGAAGAAAAAAAGACTATGAAAATTGCTGTAATATCACTTGGCTGTGCCAAGAATCTGGTGGATACCGAACATCTGCTCGCTCTGCTGCAGGAAAGCGGAATTACCCTGACAGGTTCGCTGAAGGAAGCGGATGCGGCTGTGATCAACACCTGCGGGTTTATTGAATCTGCGAAAACAGAGTCAATCCGGACGATTCTTGATACCGCTGATTATAAGGCTGGGACGCTGAAAAAGCTGATTGTCATGGGGTGTCTTTCACAGCGCTATAAGAGCGACCTGGAAGCGGAGATGCCGGAAGTCGATCGGTTTATTGCGATCGATGAATATCCGGATCTTGGCAATATACTCAGCGAGGTGCTGGGCACGAAGATTGCAAATACCTACGGAAAGACCACAAGAGTGCTGTCCGCAAATCCGTGGATGGCATATGTGCGGATCGCAGACGGCTGTGACAACCGCTGCAGTTACTGTGCGATTCCTCTGATCCGGGGCAGTTTCGTATCCCGGCCGATGGAAGATATCGTAAACGAAGTCAGAACACTGGCGGAAAAGGGCGTAAAGGAAATCAATCTGATCGCGCAGGATTCCAGCCGTTACGGAATTGATCTCTACGGGGAGCTGAAGCTTTCAGAGCTTCTGAAGCATCTGGATCTGATTGAAGGGATTCACTGGATCCGGATTCTATATCTTTATCCGGATGAGATTCCGGATGATCTGATCGATACGATTCAGTCCAGCCGGCATGTTCTGCCATACTTTGATATTCCCGTTCAGCACGGCAGTGACCGGATTCTGAAGCTGATGCATCGAAGAGGCAGCAGGGAACTGATCCGGGAGCGCTGCGAACGGCTTCGCAGAACGTTTGAACATCCGGTGCTGCGGACAACCCTGATTGCCGGATTTCCAGGCGAGACACTGCAGGACCATGAAGATAATCTCAGCCTGCTGAAGGAAATTGAATGGGATCATCTCGGTGCGTTTACATATTCACGGGAAGAAGATACCCCGGCTTATGAACTGGAAGATGATGTGACTCCCGAAGAGAAGCTTAGACGTCTGGAGGAACTGATGGCAGCCCAGAGTGAGATCAGTCACCGCCGCCTTCAGGCATTGAAGAATATGGAACTGGAAGTGCTGGTGGAAGGACGGGATCCGCTCACCGGAATGCTGACGGGGCGCAGTTATATGCATGCCCCGGATAATGTGGACGGGGTAGTCCGGTTTCGTGCAGTACGCGACCATGAAGCCGGAGAGTTTGTGAACGTGCGCGTGACAAAGGCTTCCCGCCTGAATCTGATTGCAGAGGAGCTGTAAGCTATGCCGGAACTCAGAAAACTGAATGATTATGCACGCCTGATCGTGAAAGAGGGCGTGAATCTGAAACCGGGACAGAAACTTGTGATTACTGTCCCGGCGGAACATATTGTATTTGCGAGAATTCTTCAGGAAACCGCATATCAGTGCGGTGCAGGAAAAGTGGAGTTTCAGTTTACCGATGATTTCACCGATCGGAACGATCTGCTTTATGCATCAGAAGATGTACTGTCTTCCGTAAGGAAATCGGAACTTCTGAAGCGCAGAGAACAGCAGGATGATCAGTCTGCGTTTCTTCATATCGTAAGCGATCATCCAGACAGCCGCAGCGGTGTGGATGAACTGAAAGCCGGGCGGATCCGTCAGGCGCGGGCGACGGCATTCCGGCCGCTCAGAGCTTATACGATGAACAGCCAGGGACAATGGTGTGTTGCGGCGATGCCGAATGAAGACTGGGCAAAACAGGTGTTTCCTGAAATCCGTGATGCAAAGCAGGCGGAAGAAGCCCTTTATCAGGCGATTTTCCATTCGGTGTGTCTGGATCAGAACGGCGATCCTGCAGAAAACTGGCGGGCGCATGGCGATCTGATCCGCTGCCATTGTGAGGTGATGAATCAATATGCATTTGAAGCGCTGCATTTCCGCAACGCAATCGGCACTGATCTTCTTGTGCCGCTTGTCAGAGATCACATCTGGGGCGGCGGCAGGGAACTTGCTTCAAAGACGGGACAGTGGTTTGATCCGAATATCCCGACGGAGGAAATCTTCACGGCACCTCACTGCAGGAAAACCGAAGGGAAGGTTGTCGCCTCCAGGCCGCTTTACGAAGACGGACAGATCATTGACGGATTCTCCTTTACATTTAAGAAGGGAAAAGTGGCTGAATGGAGTGCGGAAAAAGGTGCGAACACACTGGCATCCCTGCTGGAAAGCGACGAAGGCAGTATGCGGCTCGGTGAAGTGGCGCTTGTACCGTATGACAGTGCAATTTCAAATCTGAATCTGCTGTTTTTCAATACGCTGTTTGATGAAAATGCTGCGTGCCATCTTGCCCTTGGTGCCTGTTATCCGACCAGTCTGAAGGGCGGGGACTCCATGCGTGAGTCCCAGCTGAAAAAAGCAGGCGGAAATGTCAGCTCGATTCATGTTGATTTCATGTTCGGGACAGAAGATCTCACAGTGGATGGAATTCAGGCAGACGGTACGAAAACAGAAGTATTCCGGAATGGAAACTTCGTATTCTGAGGCAGCTATGTATCATATTTCCGATCTGAAAAAATACCTCCGGTGTCCCCGGAGCTACCGGCTGGACCAGCAGTCTGAGCCGGTTCCGTTCAACCGGTTTGTCCGTCTGGATGATGAGGTCACCGCAATTGCGGCAAAAGCAATCGGTGCCCATGACTGCTTTGTCGGTGAACGCAACGATGATCCCCCGCGTTCGCTGGAAGCGATGAAGAGCTGTGAATGGCTGATGAAAGCACGCTTTGAATATGGCGGGCTGAGAGTCAAGGTGCCGTTTCTCCATCGGACAGACGGGGGCTGGACATTATATTTTCTGTATATCGGCCTGTATCCGCGGACGGCAGATATGCAGTTTTACTGCGATACGGTATGGGTTCTGAAGAATCTCGGCATTCCTCTGAATGAACTGTATGTGATTCACCTGAACGCTGAATATGTAAGAGAAGAGGAGCTTGATGCAAAGAAGCTTTTTACTGTGAGCCGTTGTTTTTACAACAGGAACAATCATCCTTCTGTGACTGTTGCGGATGCGGTTGAGGCCGGTATGACGGATGTCGCCAGGCTGATTGCCAGAATGCAGGCATATGAGAAAGAACCGATTTCACCTGCAGTACGTACGATCCGCTGCAGCGGAAGAGAAAAATGCAGGCATTATGATACGTGCTTCCCGGAAGAAACCGCTCTTCCGGATAACTCGATTCTGACCCTGACCGGGGCGCCTGGCCGCTATCAGATGGACCGGGAAGGAAAACATGAGCTGAAGGACGCGGATCCTGATATGATTGAAGGCACTGCGATGCAGTACGCACAGATCATGGCAGACCGGCTGGGCGGCCGGTTCGCAGACCGTTCCGCGCTTTCGGCATGGTTCACAGATGTTGTTTATCCGGTAACGTTTCTCGATTTTGAATGGGAATGCTTTGCGATTCCGCCTTATAAGGGAATGAAGCCGTTTGATGTGCTGCTGTTTGAATACAGCCTTCATATTCTTCATTCCGATGGAACGATTGATCATCGGGTATTTTTGTCTGTTCATGATGACCGAAGAGAGCTTGCGGAGCAGCTGATCCGCGATGTTCCATCCGGGGGAAGCGTTGTTGCTTATAATGCGGAAGGAGCGGAAAAAATCCGGATTCAGCAGCTGGCAGATCTGTTTCCCGATCTGTCTGAACCGCTGCTTGGGATCCGAAACCGGATGAAGGATCTGCAGATTCCGTTTTCGAGCGGGTATGTGTACGATGTACGGATGCGCGGCAGCTGGACATTGAAGCGGATCATGTCAATGATGAATGAACCCGGATATCAGGAACTGGATATTCAGCAGGGAATGGATGCGGTATATCAGTGGAGGCATCTTGACCGCGGAGAAGAGGATGCCGACAGAGAGCGGATTATTGCCGAGCTGAAAGCATATTGCGGGATGGACAGTTATGCGGCGCTGGTTGTCTTTCGCTGGCTGCAGTCACTGCTTGGCACTTCCCAGGATACAGAAGGAATCAATCCGAGTGCAAACCGGTGAAAACCGGTTTTAATTTTTGTTGTTTTCACACATGGAATTCCGCAGTGCAGGGGTTATAATAAAGACAGAAAAAGCAGTATCTGTAATAAAAATCAGCGAATTCAATACGATTTCTGAACAGAAAGAGAGGATTATGTATGCGTTTTGAGATTGTAGGGAAGAATATTACCATTACAGACCCCATGCGGGAGAAGATCGAAAAGAAACTTGCGTTGCTTCAGAAATATCTTCTGATTGATGAGAACACGACAGCCCGTGTCGTTGCGAGAGTTTATCCGGCATCTCAGAAGATTGAAGTGACAATTCCGACTAGGGTTGGTATTCTCAGAACAGAAGTGGAACATGAAGATCTGTATGCGGCAGTCGATCTCGCAATTGACAAGCTGGAAGATCAGCTCCGCAGACAGAAGACAAGACTGAACCGGCGTCACCGCGATTCGCTTGCGGAAAACTTCCTGATGGAACTGGATACCGAGGAAGATATTCCGGTAAAGACAAAAACAATCACTGCGGAAAAGATGGATCTGGAAGAAGCGATCATGCAGATGGAGCTTTCCAACCACGATTTCTACATCTATACCGACGATGAAAGCGATAAGATTTCCGTGGTTTATCGCCGCGCTAACGGCGGATATGGTCTGATTGAAACCGAATAATCAAAAAAGAGGCAAAGCCTCTTTTTTTCGGGAACAGACAGGAACAGAAGGGAATGCAGAACGGCATTGCGCAGGATTTCGTCTGTCCGGGTACCTTGCATGGCTTATGGAAGGCAGCGGTACTGAAATTCTGCAGCAGCGAGATGCCGGGTGCTGAGAGCACCCCTGTAATGCGCTGAATATGCAAGCATATATCTTTTTATTATGGGCATAAACGTTCACATTATGCCAGCCTGTAAAAACAGCAATTGTTTGCGTACTCTGTAATGGAAGGCATCTCTGAAGGTACAGCCAAGTTTGCCGGAAACGGGAAAAGAGGTGACGATACGAAAATCCTCTGGTGAGAGTTCAGGAAACAAAGAATATCATCCAGCAGAGATATACAGCGGTGAATGACAGAATGCCCGGAATAATGGAATGCGTCTGGTTGTACAGATAAGACATAAGTGAAAAGAGAATGATGTTGTAGAGATAGGTCGGAATCAGCAGGGATAACCGGAACGGGGTAAACAGAAGTGTGTAGATCAGTCCGAACAGAAATCCGGAAAACAGGATCATGGTTGCTTCTCTGGCATGAATTTTCATGTGATCGGTCAGGCATTTGAATTCAATACTGATAATTGTGCCGAGCGAGAAGCTGAATGCAAAGCGGACTGCAGGTCCTGCGATCGGGTCTGTATGGAATACGGACGGATCGGGAAGAACAAGATACCCGCCAAGATATTTGCTGTTGAGAAACGTCCAGAAAAACATTGCGATGAAACCGACAGCTGAGTAAATCAGCGTGTCAGCCGGAACGGCTTTGGCACGGTTCCAGTGAAGCCCGAATAATTCCCAGTCATAAAGAACAAGAAGCCAGACTGCCAGGTTCAGCGCAAACATGAACGAAAGGGTATCACTGCCGGTAACGCGCGAGAGAAGATAGCGCACAATGGGAATGAGCAGAAAAATTCCCAGCGAAATAAGTATTCGTTTTACCGACATGGTTGTACTTTTTTGAAAACTCATATTTTTTTCTCACTTTTTTCGGGATTTTCCGAAATCACTTCTATATGTTAAGTGAAGGGATTTTTTAAAGCAAGTCTTATGCCGGGATCGGATAGACACATTCCTTCAGGGACAGTGTGCCCTTAACATGACAGGAGGATAATCGTGGAAAAAGATCAGTACAGAAGTACAAAAGTAAAGAAGGTTTATACGCTGCGCGAGAAGGATCGGGTTCTGAAATACCTGGGGTCCATCTACAGAAATGCAGCACTGCGCATGGACCTGGCGGAGAATGAACAGGCAAATTCTCCGCTGAAAAACTGCATTCAGGATGACAGGGATTTCATATACCGGATCGATCGGGGACTGCTTTGCTGCAGGCCGCAGACACAATGGCTGATCCGAAAGGAGTATCTGGAAAACAACGACGCCGGATGGTATCTGAATTTTGTTTCCAAACATACGTTTCGAAGACTGAAGGAGAAGGCGGTGACGGAGTTTTTCGGAATTCTGGATTTAGAAGGCAATTGATGGTAAGATTCTTTTAAAGGGAGTCCTTTATGGAACGTCTTGCTTTAATTCGACAATTGATTTCCAGATATCGAACAGTACCTGATGATTTTTCACCCGCTACGACATTTCGTTCACTCCGCATGGATTCGTATGAAATCGTTGACTTTATGATGGCGCTGGAAGAATCACTGGGTATTGCGATTGAGGATGAAGATCTTCTGTCGGTCAGCAGCATACGTGACGTAGAGAACCTGATAAACAGATGCATGAAGGAGGAAAGTAACAATCATGCTTAAAGGAATTGCTGCATCACAGGGTATTGCTATTGCAAAGGTCTACAAGCTGGAACAGCCGGTGCTGAACATCGAACGGCGAGAAGCAAATCCGGAAGAAGAACTGGCTAAGCTTAATGCTGCATTTGAGCAGACAGTTGAGGACATTGAGAGAATCAAGGAAGTTGCTGCACTCAGCCTTGCACCGGAAGAACTTGCAGTATTTGATGCCCATCTCATGATGGCGAATGACCCGGATCTGCGCAGCCAGATTGAAGAAATGATCGTGAATGAACAGGTCAACGCCGAATATGCGACGGAACAGGTTGCAAATATGATGGTGTCGATGTTCGAAGCGATGGAAGACGCTTATATGAGAGAGCGTGCTGCGGACATCAGGGACGTAACGTTCCGCCTGAAGTGCAACATCTGCGGTAAGGTAATCCCGA
>JAFYGX010000065.1 GCA_017543025.1 Solobacterium sp. | reverse complement strand
GAATATTGATGAGAAGAAGATCGAAGATGCGATTACGCCGCATACAAAAGCGATCATGTGTGTGCATTATGCAGGGGTTGCCTGTGAGATGGATGCGATTCTTGCACTTGCAGAAAAACATCATCTGATTGTGATCGAAGATGCGGCACAGGCTGTGATGAGCACGTATCACGGCAGGGCGCTCGGTACGATCGGAACGTTTGGGTGCTATTCGTTTCATGAAACAAAGAATTACTCCATGGGAGAAGGCGGAGCGATTCTGATCAATGATGAGAGCTACAGTGAAAAAGCGGAGATCATGCGGGAGAAGGGAACCAACCGAGCAAAGTTCTACCGCGGTCAGGTCGATAAATATACCTGGGTGGACTTCGGCGGAAGCTATCTTCCGGGTGAACTGAATGCCGCCTATCTCTATGCGCAGCTGCTGAAAGCAGATGAGATTAATGACAACCGGCTGGAGACATGGAATGCATATCACAGTGCATTTGAAGCACTGGAGCGTGAAGGGAAGCTGTCGCGGCCGGTCATCCCCGCTGGCTGTGCGCATAATGCGCATATGTATTATGTAAAGCTGAAGGATCTGGAGGAGCGCACAGCGTTTATTTCCTTTCTGAAGGAACACGAAGTGCAGGCAGTCTTCCATTATATTCCGCTGCACAGTGCACCTGCAGGGTTAAAATACGGCAGGTTTCATGGCAGAGACGAATATACAACAGCAGAAAGCGAACGTCTGGTACGTCTGCCGCTGTACTATGGCATGAAGGAAGAAGACCGCAGTAAGGTGATTGAAACAGTTTGTTCATTCTTTGCGCGGTAAGAAACAGATTAGGAGTTGGAGTGGGCTGAGTTATGGAGATCTCTGTCGTAATACCGGAATATGGCTGCCGGGAGGCAGTGCAGGAGTTATATCGGCGTCTGAGCGATGTTTTAAGTGCGCTTGTGCAGGAATATGAAATCATCTTTGTTGAAGACAGAGACCCGCAGAACTCATGGGAAGATATCCGTCCACTGACGGAGAAGGACCCGCATGTCAAAGGGATTCACTTTACCCGTAACTTCGGACAGGAACGGGCAATTACTGCCGGCCTTCAGTATTCCACGGGAAATTATGTGGTTGTCATGGATTGCGATCTGCAGGATCGGCCAGAGGGCATCAAGGAGCTGTATGAACTTGCCCTCAAGGGCAATGACGTGGTTTATGTAAGGCGTGCAGAGCGCAAGGACAGTGCGGTTACCAAATTCCTTTCCGGCATGTTTTACAAGGTCTATAACCTGCTGGCGGACGATGACTACGATCCGCTGATCGGCAACTTTTCGATTGCATCGAGAAGAGCGGTGAATTCGGTTCTTGCCATGAATGAAACAAACCGGGGTTATATCATGTTTCTCAAGTGGCTGGGGTATCCGAGCGCAACGATTGATATCATCGCAGATGAGCGGGCGGCAGGGAAGTCCTCCTATAATCTGATCAAGAAGATCCGCTATGCCATACAGGAAATCACATCGCAGTCAAACAAACCGTTATGGGCAGCCGTCTATCTCGGGGGCTTTATTGCATTTGTGGCATTTCTTGTGATTGTAGTACTGGTTGTGCGCCATTTCATTGACGGAACGATACCGGAAGGGTGGATTTCCATCATGGTGGGAATTTACTTCATGGGCGGTATCGTGCTCTCCTGCCTTGGCATACATGGCATTTACCTTGGCAATGTTTATAACGAAGTGCGCAGCCGGCCGCTGTATGTGATTGATGAAATGAAGAATCTGTGTGAAACAGATTCGAACGGAACGGAAGAGTAACAGTTATGGCAGACAGAAAACTGGCCATTATCGGGGCATCCTATCTGCAGATGCCGTTAATTGAAGCTGCGAAGGACATGGGCTTTCAGACCCATGTATTTGCGTGGCGTGCAGGAGCGCCGGGTGAGACGGCAGCCGATGTGTTTTATCCGATCTCGATTACCGAAAAAGAAGAGATACTGGATGTGTGCAGAACGATCGGCATCTGCGGAATCTGCAGTATCGGCTCAGACCTTGCGATGGGGGCGGTATCCTATGTGGCAGATGCGCTTGGACTTCCTGCCAACAGCGTGGAAGCAGCAGAGCGGGCAATGAACAAGCATGCAATGCGCAGGGCGTTTGAGAAGGGCGGCGACCCATCGGCACGAAGCAGACTGGTATCGAATATCAGTGATCTTGACCTGAAGTCTCTGACCTATCCGGTAATCGTGAAGCCTTTAGACCGCTCCGGCAGCCGGGGCATCACAAAGCTGATGTCGGAAGAAGGTCTGGAAGAAGCGATTGAATATGCAAAAGAACAGGGCTTTGAAAAGAAAGCTCTGGTAGAAGACTATATTGAAGGCAAAGAATACAGTGCAGAGTGCATATCGTATAACGGGGAACATCATCTGCTGGCGATTACAGAAAAGTTTACAACCGGAGCTCCGCATTTTATTGAGACCGGGCATCTGGAGCCATCGGACTTAAGCGAATCGATGTACCGGCGGGTGGAAGCGGTTGTCAAACATGCGCTGGATTCGCTTGGGTTAACGACCGGCGCAAGCCACAGTGAATTCCGCATTGATGATGCAGGGAATATCCGGATTATTGAGATCGGCGGCCGGATGGGCGGTGATTTCATCGGCAGTGATCTGGTGAAACTGACGACCGGCGTTGATTTTGTAAAGGCAGTCATTTCCTGTGCTCTGAAAGAAGAGCCGGATTTGAAACAAGGAACGCATTATGGCGCAGCCGGTATCCGGTTTATCCTGAATAACATGGATGTGATCGCATTTGAACGGCTGAAGAAGGAACATCCGGAATTTCTGGTACGCTATGAGATCAATGCGCTGAACGGCAGCGTTACCGACAGCTCGAGCCGGCACGGGTATTTTCTGATGAAGGCTGAGACAAGGGAAGCACTGCTGCCGTATATGCCGGAAGCGGAGAAGAAGGCATGAAACAGTTAAAGTGGCATATTCTGCTTCATATTCTGCTGATGATCTATGCGCTGTCGTCGGTATTCGGAAAGCTTGCGGCTCAGGAAGACATGTTCAGCCCGAAGTTCATTCTGTTCTATGGCGGCATGATTGCATTGCTTGGGGTATATGCGTTGTTCTGGCAGCAGGTCATCAAGCATATGAAGCTCACCACTGCCTATGCGGCAAAAGCCATGACGGTATTATGGGGGTTTGTCTTCGGGGTGGTGCTGTTTAATGAAACCATTACCCCGGGCAAGATCTTCGGTCTTGGGCTGATTGTGGCAGGCATTGTGCTATTTGCGGTAACGGATGCGAAGGAAGAGGAGGAGAAACAGTCATGAACTCTGTATTCTTCTATTCCCTCTTTATTCTGTTTGGCACACTGATCAGTTCCATCAGTCAGGTCATGTTAAAGAAAGCGGCAATGAAGCAGTATGACTCGGTTGTGAAAGAGTATATGAATCCGCTGGTGATCGGGGCTTATGTGCTGTTCTTTGCGGCTACGCTGTGTTCGATCATTGCATATAAGGGTATTCCGCTTTCCCTGGGGGCAGTGCTGGAAGCGACTTCTTATATCTATGTGACTTACTTTGGGGTAACGATCTTTCATGAATCAATCAATACAAAAAAGATCATTGCGCTGATCTTGATTATTGCCGGAATACTCGTTTATTCTCTGGCAGGAGGGCAGTGACAGTTATGCCGATCAGAAACAGAAGAACGTTTGCGGCAGCAGGGATTACTGTTGCGTGTTTATTCACTGCCGGATGGCAGATTCATGCGTCAGGCGATCGGAAGGAACCGGTTGAACCGGCTGTGATCGTATCGGAATACGGCAAGGGAGAAGGCAGTGTGGGAGATACCATGCATACTGCTTTTCTGGAGTTTACCGTGAACCGTGCAGATACCGCAGAAGAATATGAGGGCATTCATTGTGATAACGGCATGAAGTTTCTCATCTGCAATATCACAACAGCAGTGCTGCAGCAGAAAGAACTGGTTCTTTATGACACCGATTATCAGATTCAGTGGGGTGGGGAAGCAGCAGGGGACTACAGTACGCCGTTATCATACCGGGATGAATGGACCGACTCGACGGTTTATAAACGGATCGTCGATCTTTCGAATCTGACCTCGATTGCGCCGTCTGTGACCACTTTGAAGCTGGAGGAGACCGTCACCTTTGATTATGTATATCAGGTGCCGGAGATTTCGTCAGAATATACACTGTATTTCAAAGAATACTTTGAAACAGAAGAGCTGGGAGACCTCTTTCTCGTGCATATCGTACCAGGGACCGGTACGGCCGTATCGGTGAGTGAAAATACAGGAACCGGTCATACGGATACCGGTGTAAATACAGAAACCGGGAATCATGTCAATGTACAGCCGCAGGCAACCGCACAGCCGCAGGTACAGGAGCCTGCTGCTCCGACACCGGTTCCGACGGAAGCGCCTGCATTTGAACCGACCCCGGAGCCGACGCCCGAGCAGACCGCAGAGCCTGCTCAGGAGCCGGTACCGGATACGGAGCCGGAGACACCTTCGGAACCGATGTCGGAGGAGAACACAGATCCGGTTTTCTGAAGATTGCATTGCCTGCAGAACGTGCTATCATAAAAATGTGAAAGGATCACCGATGACGGTTGTCCTATTATTGTTTAACGAAAACGATCGTTAATCTTTCCTGGACTGGCGATCGTTTTTCGTATGAAGCATTGATGCAATCTGCATCCCGGAGGGTATATACTTGATTACTGAAGAAAATGTTTCCGGGTGCGCATTGATTCTGCTTT
>JAFYGX010000064.1 GCA_017543025.1 Solobacterium sp. | reverse complement strand
CGTGTTCATGTTCATGGTGATGGTGTTCGTGTTCTTCCTCATCCTCTTCGTCTTCGCCGAGTCCTTCCGGGAAGCCGCTGGAGCTGCCTGTCATTGCATCGAAGACAGCCTGGCCAGAGAGCTCATCCCATGGCGTTGTGATAATGCGGGCGGTCGGATTCAGTTCGCGGATGATCGCAACATCCTCTTCCAGCTTTTCCTCTGTGATTTCCTGCGTCCGGGAGAGGATCACGCAGGCTGCGGTGGAAATCTGATCATCAAAGAATTCTTTGAAGTTTCTGTGATAGATCTTTGCCCGGTTTCCGTCTACGACAGTGGAATAGCTGGAGAGTTCCAGCTCGTCAACCGTACGGATCGCACGGAGAATATCAGAGAGTTTTCCGACGCCGGAGGGTTCGATGATAATCCGTTCAGGATGGTAGGTCTGTACAACCTGACGGAGACTTTCTTCAAAATCGCCTTTCAGCGTGCAGCAGATACAGCCGCTGTTGATCTCACGGATCTCAATTCCGGCTTCCTGCAGGAAACCGCCGTCGATTCCGATTTCTCCGAATTCGTTTTCTACGAGGACAATATTATGTCCGGTAAAGACTTCCTTAATCAGTTTGGAAATCAATGTGGTTTTCCCGGCGCCGAGAAAACCGGATACTACATCTGCTTTGACTTTCGCCATATTCAACCTTCTTTCTTCGCCTATTCATTATAGCGATGTGTAACGGAAAGCGAAGGAAAATGCCTGAAAAAAAGAACATTCCTTCTGTGATCGGAAGAAATGTTCCTGTCATGGATGTACGTTACAGATAGATATAGCCAAGGCATTTCTGTCCGGTATAGGGAAGCCCGTCAACCGGAACCCAGCGTTCACCGTAGCGGCCGAGGTAGTTGCCTTCCTTGATATAAACCCGGTCTCCGTCTACCGCCGTCACAAATGCAACATGCCAGGAGTATACGGCAATACTGTAGACCTTCGGCGTGCTGCCGGTCGCATACCCGGACGCTGCCGCATCATTCAGCCAGCCGCCTGCCATGCCCCAGCCGGGCAGTGAGATGCCGAGCGTATCATGAACCAGCTGCCAGCATCCCCAGGTGCAGTTCGACCAGCCGCCGTAATAAGGATTCTGACTGGTGTCACTGGTTTCAGGTTCGCTGGAAGGGGTTGGGGAAGGGGAAGGCGCAGCCGAGGGAGAAGGTGCAGAGGTAGGGTCCGGTGCAGCGGTGGGATCCGGTGTTTCAGAAGACGGTTCGGCAGATGGCTGAGCAGACGGCTTCGGTGTCGGGGTTGGCCGGTTGGCAATGGTTTCTTCAATCGTTCCGATCTCATTGGTCAGTGCAGCGATAGCTGCTTCTGCCTCTGCCTGATCCATGTTTGCTGCGGCAAGCTGACTGTTGAAGTTCTGCTGGGTGACTTCCAGCTGCTGGCGGGCAGAAAGCAGGGATGCCTGCTGTGCATCCAGCTGAGCCCGGCCGAATTCCAGCTGTTCCTGCATGGTTTCCGCTTCCTGTTTGTCGCCAATCAGCTGTTCCTGAATCGCGTTCAGCTCACTGACCCGGTCGCTCAGCTTTCCGAGATAGTAGTTATCGTATTCGTAGATATCGCTGATACCGTTGGCAATACGGATCAGTTCATCAAAGGAAGAGGCGCCCATCAGAACATCAATAAACTTCATGAAGTGCATCGTTTTCTGTTCTTCAACCATCCGGGTTCCGACCCGGACTTTCAGCGAATCGATTTCTGCCTGTTTCACGACAAGCGCTTCTTCATTCTGTTCAATCTGCTGCTGCAGATCTGCCACCATTTCTTCTCCTGCCTGTATCTGCATGTTCAGATCCTGAATCATGCCGGTAATGCCTTCTACCTGTGCGTTGAGCGCTTTGATCTGCTGGGAAGAGGCTGCGAGTTCCGCTGCGATCTCCTTTTTCCGTTTTTCGATATCCTCGACTTTGTTCTGAAGATCACTGTTGTGCTGCTTCATATATTCCGCATAGGCTTTGCACTGTACGGCGTCGCTGTCGCTCATTCCCGCACTGTCTGTACATTTGCTGTTCCAGTAGGCGGTATCAGAAAAATCCGGTTCCTCACCTTCCGCAAGAAGCCGGAAGGTAGTGCCGGCGGAAAGCAGCACAGCTGCGCAGAGAATGGCAGTGAATGTCTGTTTTCTGTACATAAGCAGTAAGATTATAAAACAAATCAGGACTCTGTGCGCCTCTGACACATCATCTGAACGTGCCGGTAACTGTATGATTCATGAAGGATGTTCGGCTATTCTACAGTAGAATAAAAGAAGTTCAGGAAATGGAAGCGAAAGAGAATATAAAACTATGATGAAATGGCTGAAAGAACTGGGTGAAAGCAGAAAACTGCTTGGCGAGCTCAGCGAGGGAAATCAGGAAATTGCAGCGAATATGAGACAACTCAGCGAGCAGATCGGAGAGCTTTCCGAATCGTTCCGCATGATGCGGAAAGAAAATGACTCGCTGTTTCAGGACATTACAGAAGAACTGGATGATCTGAAAGATGAACAGGCGGCGCAGATTGCGGATCTGAAGAAACTCGCGGCAGGGAGACAGAATACTGCGGGTATGAAGCAGGAGGGTTCGGATCAGGAGCTGATCCGGATGATCTCGCTGTACCGGGCTGAACTGCGTTCACTGCAGGAGATGCTGAAAAACGATCCGGCATGGGAAGCGCAGGCGATGCTTGCCGGGGAGAAACTGAACAGAGAAGAATCTGCGGCCGGGATTTTTGTATTCGGCAAGCCGGGGGAAGCGGTGAATTACGAGATGCATCAGGTAGCGGAAGCTGTGGAATGCGAAGACCCGGCAAAGGACAGAACGATTGCGCATGTCTATGAGGAAGGGTTCCTCATTCAGGGAAAACTGGTCAGAAAAGCTGTCGTATCAGCTTACAGGTATACAGGGAGGAATTATGGAACAGGAAACGATTATCGGAATTGACCTTGGCACTTCGACAACAGAGGCAGCTGTTTACCGGAATGGCGTGGTAGAGATGATTCTTTCGTTTGACGGCGAAGCGGTCATTCCTTCCGCGGTCGGAATCGATGATTCCGGCAGCTGGGTAATCGGCAGACGGGCGAAGGATCAGGTTCTTCTGTCACCGGAAAAGACGGCGATTGAAATCAAACGGAAGATCGGCACATCGGAGCGGATTGCGATCGGAAACAGCACATATACTGCGACAGAACTTTCTTCCAGAATTCTCGGATATGTGCGCAGTTATGCTTCGGAATACCTCGGGGAAGATATCCGGAATGCGGTGATTTCCGTCCCTGCCTATTTTGATGACCGGCAGCGGCAGGAGACATTGAAGGCAGGAGAACTGGCGGGCTTTCACGTGGAGCGGATTCTGAATGAGCCTACTGCCGCAGCGCTCAGCTACGGGCTGGAACATATGGAAGAGGAAAGCCATATTCTGGTTTATGATCTTGGCGGCGGGACGTTTGACGTCACACTTCTTGAAATGTTTGAAGGCGTGCTCGATGTCAAGGCGAGCAGCGGCGATAATCAGCTGGGCGGCAAGGATTTTGACAGTCTTCTTATTGAACAGTTTGTATCTGTATATGAAGCGGAGACCGGCAGGCCGCTCAAGCGGGATGCGAGAGTGGAAATGCTTCTGAAGAATGAGGCGGAATCATGCAAGATGACGCTTTCCGAAGAAGAAAGCTGCCGGGTGATCATTCCCGCGCTCTCTGTCATTGACGGAAAACCTGCAGCACTGGATGTGACCGTTACAAGAGAAGAATTTGAAGCAATGGCAAACCCGCTCATGATGCGGACGCATCATGCGATCGATGTTGTGCTGCACGACAGCGGAATCAAACCGGAAGAGATTGACCGGATTATTCTGGTCGGCGGGTCTACCCGGATGCCGATCGTTGAAAAGGATATTGAAGCGTATCTTGGAAGCAGACCGCAGAAGGCGGTGAATCCGGATTACGCGGTATCGGAAGGCGCAGCGATTCAGGCAGCGCTGATTTCCGGCGAGATCGATCCGGCAGAGGGAATCCTTCTGACAGACGTGAACCCCTATTCGCTCGGCGTTCATACCATTCATGGGGACGATGTGGATTACATGGCGGTTATCATCCCGCGGAATGTGACGATACCGGTAAAGCGCACCAGACGGTTCTATACCTATTCGGATAATCAGACATCTGCGAGAATCGTAGTCTATCAGGGCGAACATCGGAAAGCTTCTCAGAACCATTTCCTGGGAAACTTCCTGCTCAGCGGGATTCCTGCCGCAAGAGCAGGAAAAGAAGCGCTGGATGTGTCATTCTCCTATGACCAGAACGGTCTGCTCAGCGTCACAGGAACTGTGGCCAGCACCGGCGAAGAGGCTGTTCTGGAAATTAATATGATGGAGGAGATCGATACCGATGCGTGGGCGGACAGCCCGCTTGCCGATCCGTATCGCAGACTGATCCGCAGAGCGGAGCGGAAGCTGAAACATATGGAAGATGAGGATGAATGGCTGAAAATGGAGCTCAGCGGTCTGCTTCAGTCGCTGAAGTATGCAATTGTAAAAGGAGATGAAGCAGATGTGGAAGACCTGGCGGAACGGCTTGGCATAATGGTGGAGAAGTAAGAACAATGCCGGATTATTATGAGATTCTTGGAGTAGATGAGGATGCCTCGCAGCAGGATATCAAGCGGGCATATTTCCGGCTGATCCGCAGTCATACGCCGGATGCCGATCCGGAAGGGTTCATGCGCATCCGGGAGGCGTATGAAGCACTGCGGAGCGGAAAGAAACCGGATGGCCCGCGGTTTGCGGCTTTAACAGATCCGATTGCCGAAACGGTCCGCGGCGAGATCGAAAAGGTATTGCATACCGAAAACATGGCGCGTGTCGCAGAACTTGCAGAATATGCATCAAAGCATTATCCGAGTGAGCCGTATTTTTTCTATCAGCTTCAGAAGGCGCTTCGCCGTATCGGTAAAACCGGAAAAGCTGTGACAGCAGGAGAAAAATTGCTGAAACTAGATCCGGAAAACCCCTGGTACAACCGGGAGCTTGCGATTTCCTATCTGGAACGCGGATATATCAAAAAAGCGATTACGCGATGTGAAAAGGCGTATGCGCTCGGAGTCCGTGATCCGGAGTTTATCTGTATGTTCGTGAACGAAAGTGAAAACAGATATTACTTTGATTTTTCGTTCAGTCTGCTTAAGAAGTATCTGCAGGAGAAAACAGAATGGTCTGCAGATGAGATGACGGAAGCAGGAAATCTGTATATGCATTTTGTTCATTTCGGAGAGTTATCCTCCAGTTCCGGTGAAGAAGTATTTGAGAAGTGCCTTGCGTTTTTTGAGAAGTATCTGGATTCACTGGGAGAGGGAAAGGAAGATATGCTGTTTACCTTGATCTCCCGTGCATGCAGGGCGAGGATTTCTGATAGCCTTCTGAACCGGATCATGAAGTTCGGTGAAGATCAGATCCATAATTTCCCCGAAGAGATGCAGGAAACGATTCGCTACATTCTGAAGCAGAGAGAGAATGCGCGGATCTGGTTTGATGAATCGATTCCGATGCCGATGCGGTATCTGACAGCGCTTGATCCGGCCGGCAAGTCGAAGGATCTTCTGGAATATGAGAAGCTTGATTATTATCTGCTTCTGATGAAGCTTCCGCCTGAACATGCACTGTTCAGTGTAAGGATGCTGAAGCGGAAATACCCGGAAGCATACCGGAAACATAAGGAATTCTACGATCTTCTGGAGAACAGAGACGGCTTTGAAGAGAAGATGGACGAATACCGTGCCGCATACCGGAATCTTTCCCTGATCTGCAGCGGCGGAGATTTTTATGAAAAATATCCGGAAGAAAAGCGCAGAGCAGTGAAAAATAAAGCGTATGGAACTCCGTCTGTATTCGGAAAACGCGGAAAGTATTCCCGTGCGATTGTGGGGAGAAACGAACCGTGTCCGTGCGGATCGGGAAAAAAATTCAAGAAGTGCTGTATGGGGAAAGGAATTTTCGATTAAAAGCATTTCTGCCATCGAAACGCCGCCTCCGACGGGCGGCGTTTATGCTGGATTGCAGCGGTAGCGGCTGCATTCATATCTGCAGGAGGTTGTGGTGCCAGGACAGAATTGAGACAGAATCAGAATTCTGTAAAAATGAGAATAAAGTAATGAAAGGAGAACGGTTTCCATGACTGAATATGATCCGCTGGTTCAGCCTTATCCCTCCAACCGTTTCTGCATCACGGCACGGCACGGAATGGTTTCCTCCAGCTCGGCGCTTGCCTCATCTGCCGGACTTGAGGTGATGCGCCGCGGAGGCAATGCGATCGACGCCGCGGTTGCGGCAGCTGCTGCCTTAACCGTAACCGAACCCACCAGCAATGGCCTTGGCTCTGACAGCTTTGCCCTGATATGGTACAGAGATCGACTGTATGGTCTGAACGCTTCCGGCTATTCGCCGAAGCATATTTCTCTGAAAGAAGTATTGAACCGGTGTCCGGACGGCAGGATGCCGAAACACGGCTGGCTTCCGGTTATGGTACCGGGGGCTGTATCTTCCTGGGCTGCTCTGACAGAACGATTCGGAAAACTGCCGCTGAAGGAAACCCTTGCCCCGGCGATTGCCTATGCAGAGCAGGGCTATCCCGTTTCCCCGCTGCTGGGGCATCTGTGGGAGAACTGCTTCCGCGATTACAGCAGATGTTTTGGCAGCGATCCGGTCTTTGCCGAATGGTTCCGGGTTTTTACAAAGGATGGCAAACCGTATCGTTTCGGCGATATGGTGCGTCTTCCGGACCATGCGCGTACGCTTAAACTGATTGCGGAAACGGATGGAAGGGCGTTCTATCAGGGCGAAATTGCGGAGCAGTTTATCCGGCAGTCACAGCGTGACGGCGGCTGTTTCTGTCTGGAGGATCTTGCGGAATACCAGCCGGAATGGGTTGAACCCATTTCCGTAAACTATCGCGGGTATGATGTCTGGGAGATTCCGCCGAACGGACAGGGGATTACTGCTCTGATGGCGCTCAATATCCTGAAGGAGTTTTCCTTTGAAGAACGGAACGCGGAGACATTCCATCGCCAGATTGAAGCAATGAAACTCGCGTTTGCGGACGCAAAGCACTACATCAGCGATCCTTCCTGCATGACAATTGATTACCGCGGTCTGATTGCGGCTTCCTATGGCGCTCAACGGGCCGGGGAGATCACGGAACACGCAGCGATTCCTGCCTGCGGCATTCCGCCGAAAGGGGGCACTGTATATCTTGCGGCGGCTGACGGAGACGGAAACATGGTGTCCTATATTCAGTCGAATTACGACGGGTTCGGAAGCGGAATTGTTCTGGAAGGCTATGGCACTGCACTTTCCAACCGCGGCAGTGACTTCAGCCTGAAGGAAACCGATATCAACGTGCTCAGGCCGCACAAGAAGTCCTATCACACGATCATTCCGGGCTTCCTGACAAAAGACGGAAAAGAGGTCGGACCCTTCGGGGTAATGGGCGGGTATATGCAGCCGCAGGGGCATGTGCAGACCGTTATGAATCTGACGGATTTTCATCTGAACCCGCAGATGGCGCTGGATGCCCCGCGCTGGCAATGGGTCAGAGACAAGAGCGTGCTGCTCGAACCGGGTTTTGATCCTGCAGCGGCAGCAGAGCTTGCCCGCAAGGGGCACGATATCTGTTTTGCAAAAGACAGGACCGGCTTTGGGCGCGGTCAGATCATTCAGCGGCTTGCCAATGGCGTGCTGGTCGGTGCGTGCGAAAGCCGCACGGATTCCAATATCGCAGTTTTCTGAAACACAGGGCAAAGCGGAGGAAACCTCTCGGCCCTGTTTCTGCCGTACTTCCGCCCGTTTCCCGTTAACAGGCTGTTCTGCTGTACTCAGAAACAGAAGAAATCCGGATCAACCGGATATGGGAGACGGTAATTCATAAAGGCTACACGAAAGAGATCGGTGAGGTATTTGTCTATGACCGGATCAAAACCGGAAGCTTCTGCCAGCCATACAGCAGAAATCGGCACTCGCATACTGGTGCTTGGATGCCCCGGCAGCGGAAAGAGCACCTTTGCCCGGGCACTGCATCGGAAAACCGGACTTCCGCTGTTCCATCTGGACAATCTCTGGTGGAAAGCAGACCGTACGCATATCTCCAGAGAGGAGTTTGACCTGCGGCTCAGAGAGATTCTCGCCGAGAGGCAGTGGATTCTTGACGGGGATTACAGCCGGACGTGGGAAGTGCGTATTTCTGCCTGTGATACTGCCTTCCTGTTTGATCTTCCGGAAGAAGAATGCGTGGAAGGGGTAACGGGCAGAACCGGCTGTGCACGGCCGGATCTCCCCTGGATTGAAACAGAAGCGGACCCGCAGCTTCTTGCGCTGGTACGTTCTTACAGAACGGAGAAACTGCCGCAGCTGCAGGATCTGCTTCGTCGGCATCCGCACGTTCGTGTCATCTGCTTTGATTCGCGCAGGGAGGCAGACCGGTTTGCGGACTCCGCAGCGCCTGTTCAGCTGTCAGAGTGATTCAGATTATCTGTCCGTTTTCATTGTGTATCCGATTCAGATCAGACATGTAACACAGTAAAAGTCAGGAGGCATGAAAAGCGTCCGGATGAGAAATCAGCTGTGGCTGATATGATACGATAGCTCTGATGAGCGAACAGAAGAAACAGCGGGAATATCTGGCAATTGATCTGAAGTCTTTTTATGCGTCGGTTGAATGTGTGGAACGGAGTCTGGACCCACTGCGCACCAATCTTGTGGTAGCGGATGAATCAAGAAGCGATAAAACGATCTGTCTTGCGGTTTCTCCTTCTCTGAAAGCATACGGAATACCGGGCAGGCCGCGGCTGTTCGAAGTGAAGCAGAAGGTGAAGGAAATCAACTGGCAACGGATGGCGCAGGCGCCGGGAAACCAGCTGGGGAAGGAAAGCGTGGATGCAATGGAACTGAACGCCGATCCGACTCTGGCACTCGGGTTTATTGCGGCTGTTCCGCGCATGGCAACTTATATGGAATACAGCCGGAGAATTTACGGCATCTATCTGCGTTATATCGCTCCGGAAGACATTCATGTCTATTCGATTGATGAGGTGTTCATCGATGTGACGGATTACCGCAGTCTGTACCGGAAAAGCGGGGCGGAGATTGCCGGACTGCTGATCAGGGAGGTAATGGATGAAACCGGCATTACAGCGACTGCCGGTGTTGGTACCAATCTCTATCTGGCAAAAGTGGCAATGGATATTGTCGCAAAACATATCCCCCCGGATGAGAAGGGCGTGCGGATCGCACAGCTGGATGAGATGTCCTACCGCAGACTCCTGTGGGCGCATGAACCCCTGACGGATTTCTGGCGGATCGGCAAAGGAATTGCCCGGCGTCTGAATGCAATGGACATTTATACAATGGGGGACCTCTGCCGGAAAGCTCTGAAGGATGAAGGAGCGCTGTATCAGGAATTCGGCGTGAATGCAGAGTTTCTGATTGATCATGCCTTCGGACAGGAAAGTGCGCTGATTTCGGATATACAGGCGTATGAGCCGGAAAACCGCAGTATAGCTAGCGGACAGGTACTGAGTGAAGGATATCCGTATGAGAAGGCGAAGATCATCGTCCGGGAGATGAGCGAATCGCTGGCAGATGATCTGCTGGCCAGAGGACTGGCTTCCGACTGTTTTGTGCTGTATGTGGGATATGATGTTGAGAGCCTGAAACAGCCCGGGTTCCATGGAGCGACCATGACGGACTGGTATGGCCGTACGGTACCGCGCTCTTCCGGCGGAACCGCACATCTGGAACGGCAGACAAATTCCGCAAGGAAGATTACGGATGCGATCCTGCGTCTGTTTGAAAAAACAGCAGACCGCAGTCTGCTTGTGCGCCGGTTCAATCTGACGGCAGCGAATGTGACAGCAGAAACGGAAGTCCGGCCGAAAAAGGCGGAACAGCTGGATCTGTTCGGCAGCTTTGAAGTGCAGAGGGCGGCAGAAGAAGCAGAAGAACAGACTCTGAAAAAGGAGCGCAGAGCGAGGGAAGCAATGCTGGAAGTACGCAGGAGATTCGGGAAAAACGCTGTCGTTAAAGCGACCAGTCTGGAAGAAGGCGCAACCGGAATGGAACGGAACCGTCAGATCGGGGGACATAAAGCGTGAAGGAACATCGGGTAAATGGCTGGCATGAGGTCTATGGCGTTACAGGTGAAGAACTTCAGAACGCTGCCCGTATGACAGAAGAGAAATACGGAGATATTCTGCTGGCACAGCGGCCGTATGATCCTGCCCGGAAGCGGGCATCTGCTTCTGCAAGAGCAGCGCAGTTTTCTCCGTTTGCGGCACTGACCGGCTTTGAGGCGGAGATTGAAGAAGAGGGAAGACGCACCGATGAAAGAATCGAACTGAGCGAAACACAGAAAAATGCAATTAATGAAGTGCTGCTTGAAGCCGAACAGAAGCTTGCGGCTCATCCGGTGCTGAGGGCGGTTTATTTTCAGCCGGATGAGAAAAAGGACGGCGGAGCCTATGTATCCCATACCGGTCCGGTAAAACAGATTGACCGGGTGTATGGGCTGCTGGTATTTGATGATCGCTTCCGAGTGAAGATCAATGATCTCTGTGATCTGATATCTGTCAGCGAAGAACCTGCAGGCTCATGATCCGGAAGGAATGCAGGCAGAACACACCAGTGCTGTATATCCGCTTTGTCCGGAATCAATGAAGTACATGATTGCAGGTTTCGTCTGATATCGTCTGAAGAGGAGCCGGTATATGGACGGGGATATGGTGCTGCGTATAAGATGCAGATGACAGACAGGATGCTGGGGATGTCTGTGACATCCGAATGTGATCGTGCAGAGAATGCATGGGTCCTGAACAGCCAGCCTGATGGGACTGATTCTTAAAACAGAAAGCGAAGCAGATCTGGCATCCAATCAATCTGTGCGGTCTCTGGCTGTACAGACGGAACACTCCGTGTGGTACGGATCGAACACATGGATTGCATATTCTTATGCTCGGGTGGAAAACATGATTGCAGTTCACATCCCTGCGTATCAGTGGGTATGAAACGGAATTCTGGGATAAGGAGGAGTTTATGGAAAACAAACAGAAATTATCGGACAGGCTGATGAACATGGTGAATGGCGGATATATCTATCCTCACCGTGGTAAATATGAGGTTGTAGACATCCGAGGGGTAACGGTCTATATTGCAGAAAACCACGATGAAGCGTATAGGATAGCCAAGAAATTCAAGCTGAACGATGTTATACTGAACCCCAAATACCTGGAGGAGTTGAAATACGAGTGGGAAAAGTCAAAGCGGTTAGGAGATACGGACGAAGAATTTGAAATGTATTTTTATGGAAGAGTTCTGAACGGCGGCATGCTCACACCGGAAGAAGTACGCTGATAGTGAGAATCTGTATCTTCCGTTACAGATCCGGAAGAACTTGTAACGATACGAGTGATATATAAAATCATTGAGGAAGAAATCAGCTGCGGCAGTCATTCCGTATTCTGGTTTCTTCTTCTTTGTGTTCTTTGAATCATACAGCCACTACCTTCGGCGGCCGCAGTGAATCGAAACACGTATTATGAAATCTGCTGTACTGACTTTTGTGCCTGAAAAAAACGGCTGCCATGCAGGCAGCCATCATTACGGCATGAGAAGCGGATTATCTGACCGGTACTTTCCAGGTCTTGCCGCAGTCATAGCAGCGTAAGGAAAGTACGAGTGATCCGACAGGCTTTTTGTCCTTCTGAAATCGATATTTCCGGATCCGCAGAATTTGCATTCAGCAGCGGTAGTCTGTATGGATGCGGCACTTCCGCCGGACACATCATCGATCTGTGACTTGTGTAATTCTTTCTTTTCTTCCATGATATGAGTTCCTTTCTCTTTCTTTTGTATACGGTTCAGAGGCGGCTCTTACCCTGTGTGTCCGGGGGATTATGAGCTGGGGTACAGTTTAATTGGCATGCGTGCACACCGGAGGAAGCGTGTTTTTAAGAATCTTTTCTTTTCGGGCAGATTATGCCCGAGGAGCCGCAGCTTGTTATAGATGATAACGTGTGTGGTATTATGAAGCTGTCTTTCAGAAAACAGAAAAAATAATTAAAGGAGAAAAGTGAAATGGGACTGTTTGACACAAAGAAATGCGTGATCTGCGGAAAGGAAGCAGGACTGATCACCGGACTTTTCGGTAATGATCTTGCGGGCGGTGGGTATCTCTGCGGTGACTGCCGCAAGCTCTGCACCCCGGGTGATCTCAGATTCAGCCAGATGTCTGTCGATGATGTAAAAGCAAATATGGCAGTTGCGGCTGCCAACCGGAAAAAGGCGACTTCGGAATTCCGTGAAACCAGAAAGATCAAGACCGGAGCTTACCGTGATCGGAATCTGCTTTCGGTCGATGAGAACCATGGCTGGTTCATGTGCGAGGCAGACGAAGACGGCTGGGTCCTCAATCTGGATGATATCTATTATTACGGATTGCTGTTTGAAACATCGAAGCTGGAAGAAGGACAGCACTTCACTATCGACACGTACAGCTGCCCTGAGCTTCCAAACTGCCCGGAAGGCATCCGGATCATCAGTGTAAAACTGAAGATTCTGCTTGCGGACAACGAGCTTGGTGTCAATGAGCTCAGTCTTGACCTTACGCCGATGTTCTCTCCAGGAGAAAATGATATCCGCGGTGCTTATGCGTGCATGCATGATTTCGTTGAAGTAATGAAGGCATACAGAACAGCGAAGAAAAAGTAACTGCGGTATTTGAAACCACATAGTCCGGGTTTTAAAAGCGCTCCCTGTGCCCGCATGACGGGTGCGGGGGAGCGCTTTCTTTATAGGTGATGAAGAACGAGGCCGGAGATTGACCGGAGAAGAAATGGCAGGAGCTGATCTGTCAGCGCAGCGAAAAAAATCAAAAAAAGTGTGGCACAGAAGAAAATGGTGTGCTATGATAACAACTGCTGAACAGGCATCGGGAATTAGCGCAGTTTGGTAGCGCGCTTCGTTCGGGACGAAGAGGTCATGGGTTCGAATCCCGTATTCCCGACTCTTAGAAAACCGCATAAATATGCGGTTTTTCTTTATTTTTCAAAATTAGTTAGTTATTGCTAAAACAGCCAAAAAACCGTTTTTGCCGACATTTTGCCGACATTGGCTTTAAAATTTCTCAAAAAGCTGCAGCTCATCCGTCCTTTCTAAAGCGAAAATCGGTTGTGCAAATGGACAAATAATTGTCTTGCGAGTTTCATTCGGGAGACAAATCCGAAGATTTGAACCAGTGATTGTCAGCCTGAAACACAACGATTGCGGAGAAGGGCTTTAAAATCGTTTCTGCGCTGGAAAAGCTGTTTCATGCAGTCTGGTACCTGCTCCGCAGCACTAACACCCCGTATTCGGGCTTTAAACGGCTTACAGAGGCATTCTGGATGATACTGTCAGCTTATCCGAAACGTCAAAACGCCGTATAAGGGTGTTTAAACATCGAATATGCGACGAAACAGCTTTTGCGTATATGAGCACTTAGTATTCTTTAAAACGCTTCAGGATGCCTTTAAACGAGCTTCTGAGGCGTTTTGTGTTTTTACGATACATTTATTGTCTGCAAAGCAGCACAGCATCCTATTGGATCTCTGATTCTGAGGACAAACAAATCATGCGGAATACCATTTCATTAAGACCCTGCTCGACACATCTGCGTGTCCTGCAGGGCTTTTTTTCTTTTGAACGACGAAATTGGCAAAAACTATAAACTCCCTGAGCAGATACAAAACTATTCTGATATTGCAACAAAGCAGTTACAGAAGCTGATTGCAGGAAACTTGATCAGGCAGGCAGGAAATGCCTGCTTTTCTCATGTTTTTGCAGAAAACTCCACGTTTCAGCGAAAAACGGCTACTTTGAAACATTTTCAGTTTTATGAAAAATTTGCGACTTTTCTCTTACATTTCGGGACGTGTTATAGCACAGGAGGTTATTCGAATATGAAAGAACAGATAAAAATTCCTGGCGTACAGGTAATGGAAACTGTTAAGCAGGCTTCCGTACGCACCGGCCTTCCGCAAGATACGATCCGCAAAAAGATCATGTCCGGAGAAGTCGTTGGCTTCAAAGGAGACAGCACATGGCTCTACGTAAACATGAGCAGTCTCAACGCATTCATGAAAGGCAAACCGTTTCAGGGTTACACCGAAGAACCGGATGCTGATCAGAGAGTTCTGAAGATCAAAAATGCCGCAAAGGCAGTCGGTCTTCCGGCAACCGTTGTACGTGCGCTCGTCAACAGCGGAGCGGTGCGCGGATTCAAAACGGAAGACAGTTGGCTCTATGCCAACATGAATTCTCTGAACGCCTATCTTTCCGAACCGCATATTTCTGATTGAACGGCAAAGCGGTGCAGATGTGTCGCCGCACTCTCTTTTGTTTACAGCCGCCACACATCTTTAAGGCGGCATCAGTGAGGCAAGTGAGGAGCAAATTCCTCCAGAAAGGTGCAACACGATGTTGCAAAACTCACAGTTATTTGAAAACCCTGCTGTCAGCGACGAACAGAAACTTTTACCTGTATCCGTCTGCCAGCAGGAGTGCTTCTGGACTGCAGATGACCATGCCTTTATTGTAAATACCCTGCTGAACAGAGGCTGTTCCTATGTCAAAGGACGGGCTCAGTACACTCTTCTGAAAGAGGTGCTGAACCCGCAGGATCTGACGCAAACTTTAAAGTTGCGTCAGACATGCATTGAAGACGACCTGTCAGAAACCCGCTGTTTAAGCGGGGATTCTGCACAAATGAAAAGTGGTGTCATTTCACCCTATGGCAGGGCCATACTCATAAATGACACCACTTCAGTAATCTCTCCGGTGCCCGGGGCTTTCCTTTCGCAGCTTGATGTGCAGAAAAACGCCCGCATCGCTGATGTGCTCGGCTCCTTCAGGGCTGTGCAGTCAGAAGGGATCTGTCTGAACATTGGTTTTGACACCGAGTTTCAGCAGTTCGCTGTCCCCGAAAAAAACCGCCGTGTGCTGTCCCTTCAGATGAGCATCGCAATCGGCAATACGCTGATCCGCTATTTCTTCCTTGTGGACCCTCTTTATCAGGAAGTGACGGCTGATGGTGGTGCAATTCCGTTCAGTTACTGCATCGGCGATATTCTTTCTGACCTCAGAACCTGTTACTTCCCATCGTTCCCACTGGTGCGGAAAGAGAAGCTTGTTTACAAGGTGAAGACTCTGACCGACGGCAGACAGATCAAGGTGCTCGATTACAAGCGAATGAAGGATTCTATTGTTCCAGTCACGATCATCTGCCATGTCGGCAAACCTGATATCTCTGTCTTCCGCAGATCCAGTTTTGATACCGATCTTCTGCGTTCCATCAGTGAAATCCAGGGCGGTTGGATGAGTACAAGACGGATTTTCATGAAGGTCTCAGGGGATGATTATCGAAACACCTGCTGGCTTATCAATCTGAATATACGGGATACAAAGGGTCTGACTCCTGCAGAGAATAAATCCCTGAAAGCTCTAGGCGCCGTGATTGAAAAGCCAAAGATCGAACTTCCTGAACATGCCATAGAACATATGATGTCCTACGCCCTTTACGACCCTGAAAGCTATTACGAGTATGCGATGAATGACTCTGATATCGTTGTTCTTTACTGCTCGGAACTGTTTCTCTGCAACCATGCTGTGCCGATCACTTTGTCCAGCGCAGCAGCCTCGTCTATGAGGTCCAGCATCATGGCATACCTTGGTGTGAAAAACCTGAAAGTGTACGACAGGAAATATCGGGGTCTGGAGCTTCTGGATGAAGGTCTTTATCCCTCTCGCGATGAATCTATGAAATTTCTGAAGGCCACAAGATACGTTCCGATCCGGGATAATCCGGACGCAAAACTGGTTTCAGAATTCTTTGAAGAGGCGTTTACAGGCGGGTTCAATACGTCGTTTTACATTGGCTGGATCAAAGAACCAACAACAGACTTTGACCTGCAGAATGCCTATCCGACAGCTATGGCATGTATCTATGACATCGATTGGGATGTGCCTGTAAAAGAGTTTCCAAAAGGTTGTGAACTCACCCTTAAGGATGTTGAAAACCCGTTGGTTCCGATCGCTGTTGTTGGTGATTTTGACTTTCCGGACACCTGTTACTGCCCGAATATCCCTGTCCCTGTACCTGAGGGGCTGAAGATTTATCCGCTGCATGGCCGAAATGTTTACATGAGCGGTCCGGACATCTATCTGGCCCTTAAACTGGGTGCCCGCATTCGGGTACATCGGGGTTTTACCTGTCAGATTCTGATGAGGAATTGCAGGCCTTCGCAGTGTCTCGGGTATGCTGTGTCGGAGCTTGTAAGAGATCGCGCAAAGGCAAAGGAGCTCTTTCCTTTCAATACGGTGATCGAGAAATCGCTGAAGACCATGGTGTGCAGCTGTTACGGAAAAACAGCGCAGAATGTCAGCCCCAAGACCCGGTACAACGCAAAGGTCATGGGCTGCGAAGACGCAGAACCATCGTCTGTGACAAGTCCTTATCACGCCTCGTATACGACTGCTCTTGTCCGCAATATACTCATCGCCAGCATAAACCAGCTGCATGACATGGGTTACAAAGTGTATTCCGTTACAACCGACGGAATGATCACAAACGCACCGGAATTTGTTCTCAGAAATCTTGATGCCTATGGTTTCACAAAGCTGTTTCAGGAAGGTCGATACGCTCTTACTCAGACCCTAACAGACTGTAAAGAGAATCATGTCTGGGAGTCTAAACACTACAACAAGGAGTTGCTTAACATCACCACAAGAGGCAATGTTGCCATAAATGACGGCGGTGTGCTCGCCCACAATTCATACGTTACCGGCGAGGAAAAAGGCAGTATGGCAGATCGTGAAGCATTTGCGGTCGATTACCTTCTGCGTGGCGGAAAACTCAGCAGTCCGATCATTTCCTTTCCGGAATTCAGTGAAATGGTTGAGCGGAAATCTGACTTCGGGGTCAGAGAGGTCCAGCGCTATATATCCATGAATTTTGATTATAAACGCTGTCCGTTATGCGAAACCGCTGTTGATACAGACGTGCATTACGAAAAAATGAATGGTCAGGTAATTGACGCTGTAATTGCGAATTACGATACCAGACCATACATCGATGCGGATGAATTCATGAAATACCGGACAACAGTCAAAAACGAGCCCTGCATTAAGGTTGTGGCGGATCTGAAGCGGGTCATGATAAAGGCTTACACAAGTTTCAAAGGGTATATCGGAAAGAATCTGGATCGGAAAATTCTGCTTTCTGTTCTGATGGGTTATCGCGCCGGTACCTATTCCATACCGTCACTGGATGGTCTGAAACAGAAGGAGGCAGTGGCTGTGATCAACAGTTGGGGTATCGCAGAAATCACTCTGAGCGACTGGAAAAACTGCTCAAGAAGTGCCCGTCAGGAGAAGACGCTTCCGTATGAGTTGCTCGAAGATGTGCTTCAGAAAATCCACGTTCTTCCCATTCAGGAACCACCTGCAGAAAGGTGATTTGCAGGGTGGATAAAACGCGATTATCAGCCGTCTTCAGTCTCCACTGCAATCGGTAATCTGTGTTCTGATTCCTTCATCTGCCGGACTGCAGAAGCGTCTGTTTCCTCACTGGATTTCACGAAAGAAACAGTGTCTTCTGCAGTCTGATTAAGCAAACCATTATTGGCAATCATAGCTGGTCTTTGTTGAAATCAGGTCATCACATCTGTTTAGTTTACCCGCTTACAGCGGTTCAGTGAGTGCGATGAAAATCGCGAAAACATAAAACTTATGAATACATTTTCAAATCAAAATGCGAAAGAGCTCATGGACAGCGGAGCTCTGAACCTATGCATCTTCGGGTATCTGGAAGCCGCCATGCACCATGCGGAAATCCCGTATGAGACGAGAGAATCCCTCTGGAACGGCATGCGTTACGCACTGGATTCCTACACCGCTGACGAAGCGGAGCAGATTTACCGGGAAGGTATTTCGGTCTTCGAATCGGATGTCTGCAGAGACGATTTCGAACGGTAATGCAGGTGTGACGACAGTGATCCAAACGGTTCCAACATACAGAAAGCTGCTGTGTGTCAGTACCGTTACGAGGTGTATCAGAGCCCTCAGCAATCAAGGATTAGACGCCGGAAACCAGTGCTTGTACACACAGATCCGCACTGGTTCCTGCGTCGAAGTCAACATCTGAAACGTGTTTTATAAATGGTTTCTCCCGACGGAACAAAGAGACCCGGCAGGTCTGTTCTAACCATGAAACCAGACAGAAAACGGAGGTGATTATATGTCGAAAGCAGATGAAGCTGATATGAAACGGCTTGAGTCCAGAGTGAATAAAAAACTCGCAAAGATCAATGCGCTGCAGGATGAATGGCATTCTCTCACAGATCAGAAAATGTCAGATCAATCAGGTGATTATGAAGCCGAGATCACGTCGATCAGGAATGAAATCGACAGTGGCTTTGAAGAGCTCAAAACGCTTATGGACCAGTACAAAAACAAACTTGAGCTTCGCAGAAACCGCGAAAAAACTGCCGAACGCAAAGCGAGAACACACCGTCTGATACAGGTCGGCGCAGCGTTTGAAGCAGGAACCGGACTATTGTTTGAAACGGAAGCCCAGCGTCAGGAACTCATCGAATTCCTTCAGAAAATTCAGTTCGGAGCTCACTACAGGCAGGCTGTTCAGAAGGTTCTGCATGGGGAGTGATGGTGTGTTTCCATCCTTATTTATATAGAGAGTTGATGACGATCGGTGAGGAAGGTGTGCAGGTAAAAGTCTATCTCCAGAGGAGATAGCGCACTTATGGAAGGGCATAGCCCTTCCCGTGCGCCATGGGGGCAAGCCCCCCTGGACCCCTGTATCCTTTCTTCCTTTCGTCAGAAAGGATAAATGCCATGAGCATATACAGTCTGAGTATCAGAAATATCTCTCGCGGTTCCGGTCAGTCCAGCACCGCAAAACTGTCGTACATCACAGGACAGAAGGTATATGACGAGCGCACTGGTGAGATGAAAGACGCTCGTGCAAATCACAGGAAGAAAGATGTTGTGTTTGTTAAGACAATCCTTCCGGACAATGCACCGAAGGAGTATGCAGACCCTGCTTTGATGTTCAACCGTCTTGAGAAAAACGAAAAGCGGTCAGATGCACAGATCGCAAAAGAACTCATCATCGCTCTTCCACGCGAATGTACCCGCGATCAGCAGATCAGAGCTGTTGAAGAGTTCATTCATGAACAATTCACATCAAAAGACCTTCCGGCAGTTTTTGCAATTCACGACAGCAATGACGGTAATCCACACGCGCACGCTATCGTAAGCGGCCGAGCGATCGATAAGAACGGGAAGTGGGCAGTGAAGGAGAAGAAGGTATGTGATCTTGATGAAAACGGTAATAAGATTCCGGTGATTGATCCGAAGACAGGTCAGCAGAAAGTCCGGGTTCGCAAAGGCAAGGGAACGGAGAAGCTCTGGAAAATGAAAACTGTTTCCAGTGATCCTTTGAACGGAAAAGAAAATTACAAACGGATCCGCAAAGGATGGGAACAGTCCGTCAACCGATATCTGTCAGAAGAGTATCAGGTAGACAGCCGCTCTTATAAGGACAGAGGTCTTGCCATTGAGCCGACACAGCACGAGGGGTTTGCGGCAAGGCAGATGGCAGCACGCGGTGAACACGTTGATGTGATAGAGAATAACAGACGGATTCTGCAGGAGCGGGAAGAAAAACAGAAACTGAGTGCAGAGATCGTACTGCTGGGTAATCAGATTGAGGATCAGGCAGATAAGATCAGTTCTCTTTACGAACGCATGATTTCCAAAGCGCATGAAGCGTTCGCTTCCTTCCGCAGGACTGTTTCAGATACAGTAGAAAAGATTTCTGAAACGATTTCGGGTTTCCGGCTTACGGAGCACTTCTATAATCTGATGAATAATCATTATCAGGATGTTGCGGTCTTCCGTTATAAAGATGATCATCTTGCAATGTACGACGTCATGAATGACAGCGTGGAATCAATTAATGCAGTCTTTGACTCGGATGAAGAAGTGTTGGATTTCATCAGGGATGAAATCACCGGCGGATATGAAGCTGACATCATGCCGGAAGAAGACGCAAAGTTTTACCGGTCGGTGTTTGAAGAATCGGAGACGCAATTCACTGAGGACAGTGACAAGCATGACGGTCTTCAAAAAGATTTCCGCGATCCTGAACATTATGAAAGAACCATAAGTTGAACAGTGGTTCTGCAGATAGCTGTGCTGGCAGCCAGAAGGGGTCACAAGCGAAATGGTCGAAGCGGTGATTCTCGCCTATTTTTCGTTCAGGAAAATTTCTGAAAAATCCGTTGAATTCAACATATGGTTCTGCTATAAACTACATGTATCGATGTGCCATTTCGGAGATTAAGTTTTTCATAGAATGTACCGATATAGAACAAGAAAGCATGTGCTCCGAGGCAAGGAGGGCGCTGATGACAAGAGAAGAAATATTACGGCAGATGGCAGCCCTTCAGACACAGCTGGACGAACTGGACAAAGCACAGGGGTTTGCTTATATGAGCATATCTCTGACGGAGGCTGAGAAGGAAAAGCAGCATCAGGAAGACCTCCAGCGGCTCAGAGGTTTACGTCTGATTGACGATGACTTCATGAACGTTTGTTTTGACGGCTACACTGATGGCGCAGAGCTTCTGCTCAGGATCATCCTGAACAAACCGAACATCCGTGTAAAGAGTGTGAAGACACAGCGGAGGATGAAGAATCTGCTCGGCAGAGATATCTGTCTGGACATTGACGCCGACGACGAAACCGGCAAGGAATATAACGTTGAAGTTCAGAGGGCGGATAAAGGAGCGGACAGGAAGCGGGCTAGATACCATTCCAGTATCCTTGACGCACATCTGCTTCAGCCGGGTGATGATTTCATAGATCTGCCTGAAACTTTTGTGATTTTCATCACAGAGAATGATGTGATCGGAAAGGGCAAACCGCTGTATCGCATTGAGCGAAGGATAGAAGAAACGAACGAGACGTTTGATGATGGCGAGCATATCGTCTATGTGAATGGTGCAGACAAGGACGCATCCACGGAGCTGGGGAAGTTGATGCACGACTTCTTCTGCACAGACCCGGACGATATGCATTACAAAGAACTGGCCGATAAGGTTCGTTATTTCAAGGAAGACGAGAAAGGAGTGGCGGCCATGTGCAAGGTAATGGAAGACATGAGGAATGAAAGCGCGAGAGACGCTAAGTGGAAACAGGTTGTCGAGAGCGTCTGCCGTTGGCTTAGTATGGGATTATCACATGAGCAGATTGCCAAGGGTGAAGGCATTACCCTTGAGCAGGTTCATGAGATAGCAAACATGAAAAGAGCGTGATCCATGAGTGGCGGCTATGTGTTAAAGCAATGGAAGACATGAGGAATGAAGCGGCAAAGAGTGCTGTGGAAAAAGACCGCACTAAAAATACCCTGGAAATTCTGGCGGACGGTCTTTCGATAGAGAAAACTGCTCAGCATTCACAGCTTACCATTGGGCAGGCAAAAGAGCTTGCAATGCCGAAAACCACTCAATAAAACATTAAACATTCAAGATTTAATCAGAAAGGGGGCTTGACAGCTATGCGGAATAGAACCACGCTCCTTAGAGCAGAGCAGAGCAGAGCAGAGGCTAACTGCGCCCTTTTTGCGTCCTGCGGGGCGTTTGAAACCGCATACTACATTCGTGATGGATAACCGTCGGACTTGACGGGGTACTATACCCTGTCAGGTTCGGCGGTTTTTTGCGTGTTTAACATGGCGATACGGCGTCCATAACAGCCGTGAAGGAAGAATATCAGGAGGAAACAATTTATGAAGATGAAGAAACGACTTTTAGGTATCCTGCTCAGTCTTGCATTAGCGCTGGGCGTGAGTATCAGTCTTCTTTCTGTTTCTGTATTCGCAGAAGGCGAAGAAGTGGAAGAAACAGAAGAAGCAGTCGAGACTGTCGGAGACGTAATTGAGAATGAAACTCCGGAAGAAGTCGAAGAGATTGTAGAGGTGACAGGCGAACCTGAAGAAGAGCCGGGGATGAGTTTGACGGCGTATGCGAATGGAACACCTGCTTACAGCGGTGGCACAGGAACAGAGGCTGACCCGTACCTCATCTCAACAGCCGATGACTGGAAGGCACTGGCTGGTGCCGTCAATGACGGTGAAGCCTATACGGGCAAATACTTCCGCCAGACAGCTGATCTCGACATGAGTGGAGCAGGCAACTTAAATCCTGTCGGAACTTTGGAGCATCCTTTTGCAGGCAATTATGAAGGAGATGGCTTTGCAATTTCCAACGCCGCAATTACCGGGATGGCATGTTCATTTCAAGGCTATAATATGAATGTTGCAGGCCTCTTTGGAGCTCTTGTCGGGAGTGGCAGCATTTCAAATCTCAAGGTTACGAATGTATCTGTAACCGCAACAAGTGGAAGCGGCGGCTGG
>JAFYGX010000063.1 GCA_017543025.1 Solobacterium sp. | reverse complement strand
GGAATCCGGCAGGTTGGCGTGAAAGCGGCAAAGGTTCTTGCTTCAGAATTCCAGACGCTTGACCAGCTGATGGATGCGGACCGGGATACTCTTTGCCAGATTCGAGATATCGGAGAAATCACAGCAGAAAGCATTGTACGCTGGTTTTCAGCAGAACAGTCCCGTCATTTGATCGGACGTCTCAGAGAGAGCGGACTGAATTTCCGATGTCTCAGCGAAGTAACAGATCGGCGTTTCGCGGGTCTCACCTTCGTGTTGACAGGTGCTTTGAGCCTCTTTACCAGAGAGGAAGCAACCGAAAAGATAGAAAGTTTCGGAGGGAAGGCCGCTTCTTCCGTATCTAAGAAGACCAGTTTTGTGGTTGCCGGTGAAAATGCCGGAAGCAAACTGCGCAAAGCGCAGGAACTTGGAATTCCAGTGCTGAGTGAAGCGGAATTTCTGGAACGAATCCAGTAAACTGCTCTTTTGATTATCTCAATGGAAGGAGCATAATATGGAAAGTCAATTCATCCTGATTGCAGCGGCTGTTATTCCTGCACTTATTCTTATGATCCGCATTTACCGGCGGGATCGGGTTGAAAAAGAACCTGTTTCACTGCTGCTTTCACTGGTATTTACCGGGATCCTCGCCACATTTGCCGCCGTTCTTCTGGAACAGGTGGGGATCAGTCTTCTGAACCGTGCCTTCGGCAGTGAAAACCTTCTTTATCAGTTTCTGCTGTATTTTATTGTGGTTGCCGGATCCGAAGAAGGTGCAAAATACATTCTTTTGAAAAAAAGGACATGGAACCATCCTGCTTTCAACTGCCTGTTTGACGGAGTCGTCTATTCAACCTTTGTCGCTCTCGGTTTTGCGCTTTGGGAGAATATCAGTTATGTTCTGATGTACGGGATGCAGACTGCACTTCTGCGGGCTGTCACTGCGATACCAGGTCATGCCTGCTTCGGCGTTTTCATGGGTGTCTGGTACAGCCTGGCAAAAAAGGCGGAAAACGAGGGAGATTCAGCACAGAGCAGCCGTTTCCGGAAATCTTCTTTTTTCGTTCCTGTACTTCTCCATGGAATATATGATTTCCTGGCTACTTCCGGATATCCGCTGTTATTTGTCGCATTTATTCTATTTGTCATCGGAATGTTTATCGCCGCACTGGTTTTCATACGGCGAGCGTCATTGAACGATGCATATATTACAGATCCGGCTTCGGATCGGGAATGGAGTGATCCGTTGTGAGCGAAACATCAAAGAAAACTGGATTCAAGGCGTTTCTAAAGCGAAAGAATATTGAAATCAGTCTGAAGCGTTACGGTGTAGATGCGCTCGGTGCTATGGCCCAGGGACTGTTCTGCACGCTCCTTGTGGGAACGATACTTAACACGCTCGGCAGTCAGCTCATATCGGCTTTCTGACTACTGCTATCGTAACCATTGCCGACAAGGGTTACACAATCGGCGGAATCGCATCTTTGATGGTAGGTCCTGCCATGGCGGTCGCCATCGGATATGCGCTGAAAGCGCCCCCGCTTGTGCTGTTTTCTCTGATCCCGATCGGATACGGCAGCAACCTTCTGGGCGGTGCCGGTGGACCGCTTGCTGTACTTGTCATAGCAATCATCGCCTGTGAAATCGGCAAAGTGGTTGCCGGCGAGACAAAAGTTGATATCCTGGTAACACCCATATTGACCATCCTGGTCGGTCTCGGCCTTTCCTACCTGATTGCACCTGCGCTGGGAACAGCAGCGGATGCTGTCGGCAGATTCCTGCGCTGGGCGACAGAACTTCAGCCGTTCTGGATGGGAATTCTGATTTCTGTCACAGTTGGCATTGCGCTGACGCTTCCGATCTCTTCAGCTGCGATCTGCATGACTCTGGGATTAACCGGACTGGCAGGCGGAGCGGCGGTCGCCGGCTGCTGTGCGCAGATGATCGGCTTTGCAGTCATGTCGTTCCGTGAAAACCGCTGGGGCGGGCTTGTCAGTCAGGGTATCGGAACCAGTATGCTTCAGATGGGAAATATCGTGAAAAACCCCAAGATCTGGATTCCTCCCATTCTTACGTCTGCGATCACAGGACCGATTGCCACCTGTGTATTCCGACTTCAGATGAATGGCGCGGCTGTTAATGCTGGAATGGGAACCTGCGGCTTCTGCGGCCAGATCGGTGTTTATACAGGCTGGGTTGCGGATATTGCCTCCGGCGCGAAAAACGCAATCACTGCAACGGACTGGATTGGACTGATCCTGATCAGTTTTGTTCTTCCGGCTGTTTTGAGTACAATCTTCTGTCTGGTGCTCCGCGAGATCGGCTGGATCCATGACGGAGATCTTCAGCTGAACGCTTAGGG
>JAFYGX010000062.1 GCA_017543025.1 Solobacterium sp. | reverse complement strand
GCGCTCCTGATAAATACGGGTTCCGGTCGTCCCGGTCCGAAGGTCAAAGCTGATCGAATCGACCACCCGGTCTTTTTCCGGATCAAAGACAACAATACTGATCCCCGCACGGTCATTGGTATATTCCTGCTGATCAATCACAATATCGCACAGTTCCGGCTCATCTGAGACATTCAGCCAGACATAGTGGCCGCCGGCATACGCTTCCGTACCGAACGCTTCCGGATGATGCTCGTCCTTCAGGCCGTCCTCCGTCCTTGCAAGAATGCGGTAACGATCCCTGCCCGAATCTGCGCCAAACACTTCTTCCAGCTCGCTCAGCCAGTTCGGATCAATCTCATCCGTTCCCTGTGCAACAGCCAGCAGTTCCAGTTCAGGACGCTCCTTCAGAAGCTTCAGATACGGTTCATATTCCCATTCGTTCATCAGAACCGGATCGCCGTTCCGGTAAATGCGGTTCCACCGGTCGAGCGTTGTCGCCCGGACGGTTTCCAGATCATGCGTCAGCGCATAGTTGCGGTTATTGACAAATGAAGGCGACTCAAGCAGATCATTCAGCCCGTACATCGCATTGTATGTCGTAAAAAATTCACTGTAGATCACCGGCACCACCGGATTGCGGCAGTTCTCATTTCTCACGCTGCGCACCCAGTTTTCCCGCACCAGATACTGATAGCGGGTATAGGACAGATCCACAAACGCCCGGCAGTACTGAAATAATGAGAGTACAAGGCCAGCCGCAAGCACCAGCTTTCCGCCTGTCCTTACCGCATTAACCCCCTGCCGGTCCGATTCTTTCGGATTACGCAGATACGGGCAGAACAGCACCGCACAGCCGGTCAGAAGAAAGATGCCGGCACCATACATCGAGCGGTCAAACAGCACCGGCACCGGACTCAGCAGTATCGCACCGACCGCAGCCGCCGCGCTGAACACAAACGCAAGCGCTGTGAGCAGCTCGCTTCGTTTGCCGCGCATGATCTGCCAGACACATACGCCAATGCCGGCAAAGACCGAAGGAACCAGAAATCCCTTTCCGGTACCGAGCACATCCAGTACGCCATACAGATCATGTACCAGGTCATATGCCTTTCCGTCCGTGCTGACAAAATCCATTGCCCGGATCGCATTGCCCGGCGCCCTGACCATCATGACAAAGCCGAATACCGCACCGGCAAGCCCAAAGATCTGCCAGAGCGGAATCCGTTTCTGCCGGTAAGCTGTCATTGCCATAAAGAAGAGCACCATCAGAATTCCTGCTCCGCCGGTATTTTCATTCGTCCATCCTGCCGCAATCCCCGAAAGGCCCATGAGCACCGCGGTTTTCCAGGTGCCCTGATCATCCGGCGCATTCATCGCATACCGATACGGCAGTAAAAATGCAAGAATCACCACTGCAGTCCAGAGATAATTGCAGGCACCGGTCTCCCATAACACCGTCTGACCAAACAGCGGCGCAAACAGAAAGACCCCCAGTGCAAGCAGACTGTAGAGCAATGCGGATACCGGTTCCCGTTTACCCGCCGCAAGCCGGCCCATCAGTTCAATCTGCACGCAGAAACAGAGAGAATTTGCCAGATTGAATATTCCTTTCGGAAGCGCAAGGAAGCTTCTCGCAAACAGATGCGCCAGCGACCTGCCCGTCCAGGTCATATACTGCTCATATTCCCTGCGCAGGATATCGGCAATTCCGTAACTGATGGAATAGCCAAGATCATCGGATGTCTTGACGGTCAGAATATTCAGGATCAGAACCAGAATAAACACTGCTGCCTTTACCCGGTTCTCCTTCTCTGCAAAAAATGATCGGATCGCTGTCTGAGTCCTGTTCACGCTGTCTCCTCTTTTCCCGCCTCATCCGGCTTCATGCATATCCAGAACATGCAGAGACTTCTGTTTCCTTCCCTCTGCAGCAGGATGCGGCAATTGATATAATAATACACATAACACCCCCGGGCAAAACCGTTCAGAAACCAGACCGGTGATCTGTCCGTTCCGGGTGACATGAGGAACACTGCGTGAAACAACATCGAACTCTCACTGCCGCAGGAATGCTCGCTGCGCTTCTGATGATCTCTGCTGCGATCTTTGTGCCGTATCTCGTCAACGGCAAAGCTTTTATTCTTGGCTGGGATATGCGCACGATCTACTCCTCCAATTTCGAAAATCTGCGCACGATGGTTCAGGCGTTCCGGACAGGCGGAACCCTGCCCTACTGGTCCTGGGTCAATTTCCTGGGCAATGATTTCTATTCCAGCAAGCTGTTTTACTTCAACGATTTCTTTGAATACTTCTTTGTCTTCACCGACCTTCCCTACAGCAAAGCAATTCTCTGGATGACCTTTCTGCGCTATCTCACCGCCGCCTTCAGTTTTTACGCCTATGCCCGCTATCAGAAGCACAGCGACTTCACCTGCCTGATCTCTCCCCTGCTGTATGCGTTCAGCGCCTATCTGATTCAGATCATGCGCGATCCGTTCTTCGCAAGCTTCATCGCATTTCTGCCGCTGTACTATCTTGCGGTTGACCGCTATATCCGAGAACAGAAACCCCTGTTCTTTGTCTTCATGGTCTTCTTCATGTTCTTCAACAGCTATTATCTCTTCTATATGACCAGCCTGTTTACGATCCTGTACTTCATCGTCCGCTGGCACAGAGAATATCATTCGTTTCAGGGCATGTGGAAAGCGGCCTTCATTCTGATCGGCTATTATCTTGCCGGCTTTGCATGTTCCGGCGTCATTGTGATTCCGGAAGTGCTCAGTGTGCTTGCCAACAGCCGGGTCGGCACCCGCAGCTCCGTTCTCTTCTACGAAAGCATCCTGCCGTATATCGATTATCTCAGCGGTCTCTTCACTCCGACAACGATTCCGGCTTACCGGACAGATGAGATTTCCCGCCTGTATCTCTATGACACGCCGAACCATCAGCTGATGGCTGTCTATCTCTGGGCAGGCAGCGTATCTGCTATCCTGTTTCCCCAGCTGTTCGCAAAACCCGAAGACAGGAAGATGAATCTCACGGTCACCGCAGTGATTTCCGCCTTCGCATTGATTCCGATTCTGAGCTCCGTCATGCACGGCTTCAGCGAACCATCGTTCCGCTGGATGGCGAATGTCACATTTCTGCTCATCGCATCGATCATGCCGTATCTCGATCAAAGGGAAGCAATCAATCGGAAGCTTATAGCGGCATCCGCCATTGTCAATGCACTACTTCTGACATTCACGCCGTTTCTGTTTGCCTGGCTGGTCGGCGTAAAGGTTTCTGACATGATGGACGGATATCTTCCGATGCTCGCCTGTGTCCCGTTTATTCTGCTCAACGGCTTTGCCCTCTTTCACAGCAGAAAGACACTTCTGCTTGCAGGTACGGTTCTGGAGCTGTGTCTTGTCGGTTACTTCAGCTGCTATGGCAATCCGACCCAGTCTGCCCTCAGCACAGAAGACGCAGACCGCATTCCGAAGCTGATGGGAGAGAAGAATTACTACAATGAATGGACACTGACGCTGGATCCGGACAATGCCCGCAGCTTCTATCGAAGCTACATCGACCCTGAAGGCGTTTACTTCGGCATCGGCACCAACTACAACCTCGATGCCAACATCCGCGGGCTGCTCGCCTATGACAGTACCTATCTCGCCAGCACAAATGACCTTATCGCCCTCGATCCGGAACATGTGATCGATTATCTGCCATGGACATTTGATGTGCAGAACCCGCATCTGATGACTCTGCTCTCAACGAAATATGCGATTATCCGCCCCGGTCAGCGCTGTCCGTTTGAACACGGCGAGCTGATCGGCCACTACGCCGATACCTGGGAAGTCTACCGCAATTCCGATTACATCAATCTCGGCAAAACCTATACCGGAAATGTGATCTCCTATGATGCATATGATCCTTCCGGTTCAGAGCGGGTGCTTACCGATCTCATCTGCCATGAAGAAGACAGAGAAGCGATCGCTGGCCTGATCGGTTCAGAAGAAGTGCAGTGTTATTCTGCCTATGCGGAAGGAAACCATGTCTCTGCCGGGCTCCGCACCACTTCGCCGGGGTTTGCCGTGCTCTCTGTTCCTTTTGATCAGGGCTGGGCGGTAAGCGTCAATGGTCAGCCGGTAAAAACCTATGCCGTAAACGGCGGTCTTACCGGCATTGCGGTAACGGCGGGCGAAAATGACATTCAGATGTGGTTTACGCCGCGCGGGTTAACAGCCGGCAAATATCTCACCCTTGCCGGGCTGCTGGTATCTGCCGTTCTGGCCATAATTCAGCTGAAACGCAGCCGCAGAACCGGCTGAGGGCACAGCAGAAGCTGTTTCTTCGCATTCAGAATCACCGGTATCATGGCAAGTCATTCCGCTTTCATTCGTCTATTGTTCCGCTTTCACCGCCCACTTTCATCAGGATATCCGTTTTTGGTTCTTCGTGTTTGCCGGTGCGTATGATACCATGACAGCGAGAACACGCATCTGGCAAAAACACACAATCAGAAACCGGTATCCGCTGCCATACCGGACACACTGTGCCGGCACTTTATGCGGCCAGAGACACAGCGTGCATCTCTGGTGTTTCATGGCAGCCGGAAGGATGTTATATGAAACACAAGAACCGGAATATTCAGATCATTTCCATTTACGCGGTGATCATCGCAGCTTTTTTAGGCAGCATCGTGCTCTTTTTCCGTATCCATACCTCCGGCCTGCGCAATTCCATTGAAGCTGAAACAAAACTGTTCGCTTCCCTGCTCAGCAGTACACTGAAGAAGGAATATCCGTCTCTGGAAGCGTTTGAGCGGGAAGGTGCTGCGCATCTCATTCAGACTACGCTGGAAGAACACGAATCAGAGCTCGCTGATCTTGATGTCCGGATTGTTTCCGCTGACGGAATGGTGCTGGCGGAAGACAGCAAACTGCATAATTCCATCAATGACGCAGCGCTCTTTACACCCGAAACCGGAGCGTCTGCCTCTGAGGGCTGGATCGGCAGACCCGAATTCCTGCTGCTGCGAAAGAATTATTATGTCATCCGGCCGCTTTATGACAGGCGTGCATCCCTGATCATCCTGAACTACTGTGCGGAGGCGCATGCACTGCAGCGCTCGCAGGCCGCCATGTTTATCGGCGTCATGCTTACGCTGCTTACGATTGTTGTGGTATTGATTGCCAACCTCATCAATAACTACCGGAACCAGGTGATCCGCCTTGCGACAACGGATGAGCTGACCGGGCTTATGAACCGGAAATCCTTCAATGCCGAATTTGCCCGTTTCACTGAACCCAGCCGCAGTCAGGCTGCACTCTTTCTGCTTGACATTGACTTCTTCAAGAAGATCAACGATTCGAAAGGCCATGCGGCGGGCGATCATGCCCTGCGCTTTCTGGCAGACCGGATTCAGGAGATGATTCAGAAACACGGCGGCTTTGCGGGAAGATGGGGCGGTGATGAATTCATCGGCGTGCTGCATCTGAACGGGGCGGATGCGATCAGCGCCCTGAAAGAGCTCTGTCAGAACATAGAAGCCTCTGAAACGCCGGACGGCTTCCGGATGACAATCAGTGCCGGTGCTGCGGACTTCAGCCCGGGAACCGGCATCGGCGACGTCTGCGAACGGGCAGACGCTGCGCTCTATACCGCCAAGGAACACGGAAGAAATCAGGCTGTGCTGTATGAAACAGGAATGATGTCGGAAACCGTCGCCCTGAGTGAATCCGCAAAACTGTCTGTCAGCCCTGCGGCTCTGCCTGCTTCGCTTCATACGGCAGAACCGGATGGTTCAAAACTGCCTGAGAGCGAAAAGGTGCTCGGCCGTGAAGGCACCGTACATAAACGATTCAGCGAAATACTGGAGACCAAACTGATTCCGAGTATTCTTTCCGGCGTCCGCTGGATGGCTCCGTTTGTCGCAGGCGGCGGTATTCTCATCGCGCTTGCATTCCTGTTTGATGCGGCCTCCGTTGACCTTTCCGCCCTGTCGATCGAAGCCCGCGCAAACTTCGGCTCCATTACCCCGCTTGCGGCGATGTTAAAGGAAATCGGCGGCGTCACGTTTAATTTCATGTTGCCGGTATTTGCCGGCTTCATGGCGTCCGGGCTTGCCGGAGATGACGCATTCATGGCCGGCTTTGTCGGCGGATATATGACCATTGAAAGCAATTCCGGTTTCGTCGGAGCGATGATCGCCGGTCTTGCGGCCGGATTGATCGCAAACGAAATACAGAAATTTACCGGCAGGCTTCCTTCCTTTATCCGCAAAGCTGCACCGATCGTAATCTATCCGGTCTTCAACCTGATTCTGATGCAGGCGATTACCGCAATCCTGATCACCCCGGTCTCTGCCGGGCTCGGCCATCTGTTTGCCGATATTCTTGCAAGAACGGAACAGTTCAGTGAAGCTGCAGCAGGCGGCCTTTCCGCAATGATGATGGCGGTGGATATGGGCGGCATCATCAATAAAGTCGCCTATAACTACGGGGTGAACGGACTGCTTTCGAACCGGACAAAACTCATGGCATCCGTCATGATCGGCGGTATGGTTCCGCCGATCGGAATCTTCCTCTCCATGCTGTATTTCCCGGACAGATATACTCCGGAAGAGAAAGAGAGAGGAGCCGGCGTCCTGTTCATGGGCCTGTCATTCATCACAGAAGGTGCATTGCCCTATGTATTTACCGATCCGGTCCGGGTTATTCCCTGCTGTATGGCAGGTTCGGCTGTTGCCGGCATATTGTCCATGCTGTGCGGATGTGAACTGCCGGCGCCCCATGGCGGGATATACGTCTTTCCGGTAATGAGCCATGCAATCCTGTATGCGATTTCGCTGTTTGCCGGATCGGCAATTTCCGGACTGCTGCTGGGCTTTATCAAGAAAACGAAAAACCAGAATTCCGCAAACCCCTGAGCTGCCCGGTAAAACAGTCGGATGAGAAACACAGTACCGTTATCGCTCTGGCGTTCCCGGATGACAACGTCCGAAAACAGGCCTCAGAAAGTGATCTGTCCGGGGCCTGTTTTATCTGAATAATGATATGGATGCAGGTTTCACTCTGCTTTATCAACCTGCGGTGTAGAAGCCGATGCCTTCATACTTCCAGCCGGCCGCCTCGAGCTGAGCTCTCTCTTCCTTACTGGCGGTGTAATGATGTGATCCGGAAACCGCGTTGGGATTATACAGACGATACTGGGGAACCCCATCTGAACCGGAAGAATACCATGCAATGCCTTCATACTTCCAGCCCTGTGCTTCAAGATTATTCCGCTCTTTTGCATTTCCGGTGTAATGGTGATCTCCTCTGTTG
>JAFYGX010000061.1 GCA_017543025.1 Solobacterium sp. | reverse complement strand
TTTTATCCGCAAGCAGGAAGCTGTCCCGTGAGTGTCGTTTTACCAGGGCTTCTCTGACTGCCAGTTCGGAGTGTTCTTCATGGTAGGGATAGGCGGTGTCAAAGTAAGTAAAGCCTCTCTCCAGAAAGAGATCGGTCATCTTTTTGAACTGTTCGAGATCGATGGTTTTGGAATCATTGGGGTTGAACAGCGGAAGACGCATGGTACCGAAGCCGAGTTTTTTCATAGTGTTTAGGTTCTCCTTATAATTCCTGAACTGTATGAATCTGTCTGATCCATAGACATGCTTCATTTCTGTCCGGGTTCCTCTGCCGCATGGGAAGAATGCATCTCATGATTTCAGGATAAACCAGAGGTGCCGGAATCCGTCCCGAATCGTGCGGAGCTTTTCCTTTCGCTGATTCTGTGCTTTCTTCAGAGGTACGCTGACTTCCTGAATCCGCAGGCCCTTTCTTGCGGCTTCTGCGACCAGTTCCGTCGCAAACTCCATTCCGTCTGTCTTCAGTGTCAGTTTCGAAAGGGCATCTTTCCGGATTCCCCGAATGCCGCAGTGCCAGTCCTGAAGCGGAACCTTGAATTTTATGCGGCCAAGCAAAGAGAGGAAGGGGACGCCGAGCTGATGCGACCAGCTCATCGCGCCCTGTTCCATTTCGCCGGCGAAGCGGTTTCCGCTGATGAAGTCTGTTCTGTTTTCAGCAAGAGGCAGATAGAGAGGATCAAGGTGCCGGAAATCATAGGTGCTGTCACAGTCACCGAAAATGATGACTTCTCCCTTTGCCTGATCAAGTCCGGTGCGGAGCGCCCGGCCATAGCCTTGGCGGGGTTCAGAGATCACCCGGGCACCGGCTCCGGAGGCGATGTCTGCGGAGTGATCCGTGGAGTTATTGTCAACGATCAGAATTTCTCCGGCAAGATTTCGTGATCGGAGATACGCCATGGCATCGCTGATGCAGGAGGCGATGTTTTCCGCTTCGTTCAGGCACGGCATAAGGATCGTGAGCTCTGTTTTCTCTGAATGGTTTTTCAATGTACATCATCTCCTTCCGGGATTTGTCTCTCAGAATCCGGAGTTCTGATTTATAACTGCTTTTTTTCAGTCAGCAGATCTGATTGAAAGGGATTGTGTATCCCAGGGAAACAGGATTCTGCGGTGAATTGCCGATGAGATATAGCTCTACTCTGTGACTGTGTTTACGTTGATGGTCCAGACGATTCGTCGGTACTGCTTTCATTTGCGGATTGGCGGTCCAGGCTTAAAGGCGTGTTCTCCCCTGGCTCGGATTAACCTCTCCCGGCGGGTTCCATCACTTCCAGGAGAATAAAGCACAGGGCGAGAATGGAAGCAGACTGCGCCCGATAAGTGAAGAAGTAGTGATAGTACACATGGTGACGAAGCACGATATAGCGAAGATATACCACCACCCCGAGAAGGGCGTACAGAAGAATTCTGCTCTTTCTGATAGATTGTTTCAGCCTGAGTTTCCCCTGCAAGACGAGATATATGAAAGCCAGGGCGCAGAGTGCGAAGAGAACCGCTCCGATCGTTCCATATCCAAACGGAAACAACGGCCAGAGATTTCTCAGTATGCTGTATTGAATTCGCTGAAGCGCTGTCATCTCGTCGAGCGCACCGAGATGATAGAGAAAATAGTGCTGGATCAGCGGAATGACAGTTTCATGTAATACCACCGCGCTGAAGATCCATTTCATTGCCCAGCATGCGATATACCCGATGCCCCATAAGAGACCGCAGTTCAGTGACAGAATCCACAGTTTCTTTTCGGAACTCTTTCTGCCGAGGATTCTGATTGACAGAAGAAGCGGAATCAGAAGCGTGATCGTCTCGGTGGTGAAGAAATCAAAGTAAGCCGCAAGCATGCCGGAAAGAAACATCAGAAGGCCAAGGCGTTCGCTCTTTCCGGAAATGCAGGTCCTTACGGCAAAGATGGATATCACCGCCATGAGCAGGAACATCCATACATACTCAAGACTGATGGGCACAAACCAGACACTGACTGCGAAAAGTGATACTCCAAGACATATCGCTTCGGCACGATATCCGTGATGAAGCAGAAGAAACAGCAGGATTGCGAGCAGTACGGCAAGCGTTATTCCGAGAATCGTTTTGATTTCGGTGTAATTCCAGAGAACGAGCATCGGCCGGATCAGAATCAGTGATCCGTGCCAGTAGCGAAGATACTCCGTGTTGGGCTCTGTGTTTCCCTTTACGGACAGCGCATAGCTCTCGTTCATCGTATCGAGGCGGTGCTCTGTATCTTCCCTCCCGTTGTAGTAGTTTGCCCAAAGAATGGATTTCAGGGGATGGGCCGGGTCGATATAATACGCCATGCTTAGAGATACCGCATCCGCATACTGATCCATCTTGCTGAAGTCTCCCACGCGGGGAGTATCCCGGCCAGGGGAGCCGTCAATGACGTTATAGAAATGGGTATCCATCCGCATCAGCTGTTGGGCAGATTCTTCTGATTTTTTCTGAATCAGATCTTTCGGGATCACTGCGGTGACAAGAAGTGATGCGATCATAAAAACAAAAGTGATCAGAAAACACAGAAGACAGTTCAATACGGATTTCATGAAAGATGGTCCTTCATTGCCAGATAATCCTGTTGTAAGAAGAGTTCCGGACGCATTGTATTTCAGTTATTCTCCTTCCGCTGTTTTCAGTATATCTTTTTCGGCCGGCGTTCATGTATATGTGCAGAACAAAATCACTTTTCCATGAACCGTGAACTCCTTTTCACCAGCTTCGCGTCACCTTGTATGCGGTCGTATCGTTCACTGTACCGCAGGCAGTCAGCGCAATATCCTCTCCGTAGTGGAACCGCAGATAGTCGAGGATGTAGTCAGAATCCGACATGATAAAGGTGTTGTTTCCTTCCACGAGATCTTTGATTGGATTGGAATGTCCGATTCGTTTCAGAAAATCGGTGTAATAAGGCTGTCCGCTGGTCCAGTCACCGAGGGCGATATTGTGTTCGATCACCCGTTGAGTCGGCAGCTTGTTCAGCCCTGAGAGATATTTCAATGTGCCTCCATGCCAGGAAGGCCAGATATAAAGGGTGTTGTCTTCAAAGGTATCAAGATACGCACTGTCATCCATGTTGATTCGCGAAGTGAGGCAGGTTTTGAAGCCGAGCCATCTGACATGAGCGATCACCTGCCCGGCAGAATAATAGAGAAGCGCGGACAGAAGAAGAAGGGAAAAGGACTGTGCGGTATGTCCGATCCATGACTCTCCCTTCAGGAAGAGGGAAATCTGAACGGTCATCACCGCAAACAATACCGGCTGCCACACCCGAAGCGGAGCCCGGCCGAGGACAGTGAAAAACAGAAGGATCAGAAAGGCTCCGAAGATTGTGCAGAGGGAAAGAAGCTTCAGAATTGCGGCTTTCTGAAAAGCGGTATTCCAGAGCGCAGCCAGAATGCAGAAAACCGCCATCACCGACATATAGACATCCGTTTTCCAGATGATTCTTCTCATATCCATGAGTGCGGTTTCGAATCCTTTCCCCGACAAATCAAAGAAATTCAACGAGCCGGCACCTGCCATTTTTTCAAGCAGATCGGCAGTCATGATCTCTGTGTCCGAGAATAACCAGTTCTGTGCCGCTTCGTAGTCTTCTCTTGCAATGCCGGAAAACGAGACATCCTCACTCCACGGTTTTACCGGGAAATCAACCAGCGCGGTTCTGGCAGTGTTGTATCGCTTCGCTTCAGCGAAGGGTTCGATGAGATTCAGCGCCGCCTGAGAGATCAGAAGAAGCGCTGAGACAAGGATGGCCGGCATGTATTTCTGAAAGGATGCTTTTCGTTCTTCTTTCTTCGCCGTAAAGCCTTCCAAAAACAGCAGCAGGGCGAGAAACGGGATAAACAGCAGCGCCGGTTCCTTGCGGATCATGGTTCCGAAAGCGATCAGCACAGTGCTTATTGCAATATGGGTTCTGTCGTTTTTCATGACGGGGATCAGCCAAGCCGTAAACAGAAGAGAAGATGCCTGAATCGTATAATTCGCCCGCCAGAGATTGAGACCGGCGGAAAGAAATACACAGAAGAGGATAGTGACGATCAGGATCAGCCAGTCATTGATTTCCCGTTTTTCTTTGTTCCAAAAGGGTTCCGGAAGAAGGTATACCAGAAGAAACAGTTCAATGAAGATCAGAATATGAACCGTCAGGGTAAACATATCCGCAAACGGCATAAGTTTCGAAAGAAGATTTACAAAGAGACAGAAGAAGGGATGCTGGTACTGCGAGAGCGGACTGCCGAAAAAGCCGTTCAGAATCAGTGCGACATCGAAATTGTCGGTATACAGATACAGTTCGCTGGTCAAGGAATAAAACAGCCAGCATAAAAAAGCGGTAAGCAGTGAGACCGGCAGACGGAGATTCCGTTTCATCTGACACAGTCCTTTCGCAGGTGAAAGCTGTAAATCACAGTTCTTTGCGGCGGCCATGTAAAATACAGAGACTTCATATACTCTATTTTATATTTTCGAAGTCCTGTTTTCAGAAGAAACGTGATTCCTGTTCGGGCAGTGCATTACTCCCAGCTTTTCTCCAGCCAGGCTCTGCAGAGGGATACCCATGCAGCCGCTTCTTTGTTGTGGACGCGGAGCGGATCACGTGTTTCCGGGTCATTGCGGTGATCGAACTTGAAGATCATCTCCTGGGCATAGGCTTCATCTTCCGTCTGGAGGGAGCCGTTTTTCACCTGGTCAAGCAATGCA
>JAFYGX010000060.1 GCA_017543025.1 Solobacterium sp. | reverse complement strand
TTTTATCATCATCTGTGAAAGAGCTGTCTTTGTTTCGGGTTCAGTCTGCAGTTTTCACTGCTTCCAGAAAACCGTTCATCTCCGGAAAGACGCATTCTTCAATCTTATGCAGATGGATTGTGAGTTTTCCGTCGGAGCCGTGGTATGTAATGCGGATACTGCCGACGTAGCTGTCAAGAATCTGAATGTACTGATAGAGACTGCCGTCTTTCAGCGGGGAAGTCGTAATGTACAGCTTCTGATGGTACTTCGGATCGGTTATTTCCGCTGCGTCAGAGAGGAAGATCGGAAACCGGAAGGTGCAGTCCCGGTGCACAAGGACGGCTTCATCTCTGAGAATCGTACAGGAAACAAATCCCTGAGGGTTCTCCTGAATGGAATAGGAGCCCGCAAGCTGATCGATTACCTGTTCGAGCAGCTGTGCATAGCCATGGCTTTCCGGCACCTGCGCAGTGGATACCGGCGCATCTGCCGCATCCGGATTGCGGAACTGATGATCCATGCGGTATATCTCATCAAGGATGAGCTGTGTGCCGCCCTGCACTGCCTGCGTATCGGCGGTCGTGACAATAATCAGATCTTCTTCCGGAAAAAACGCAGCGTACTGGCCGCCCATCCCGTACATGGCAAATCCGTTGCGGATGCGCCAGAACTGCGATCCGTATCCCTGACATTCTTCCAGCGTTTTTCCTTCATGTACAGTGGCGCTTCGAAATGAAACACACTGCAGGAACAGGTCGCGGAAGCGGAGGAAGAACGCTTCGTCAAACCGGTCGGTGAGCAGATGCCGGTAAGGCTGCTTCCAGCGGTTCTGCCAGAGCGCCATCAGAAATTCCGCTGTGACCATCAGATCACTGGAACGCGCCATCAGCCCTGAGCCGCCGATTTCATCACCGAACGGATCCTTCATCATATAAGCTTCCCGGGAAAAACCGATTCCATCGAGAAATACATCACGCAGATAATCGAGAACGCCTTTCCCGCTGACACGCCGGACCAGTGAGGCAAGCACATGTGCAGCACCGGTGTCATATTTGAAAATCTGCCCGCTTCGATGATCAGGCGGCGTGATGAAGAAGGAGCGCACCCAGTTTTCCGCCGGATTGAGTTTGTAGGTAGTCGACGCATGACAGGTTTTCATATCCAGCAGATCCTGTATGGTCATACAGGCAAGCCAGGGGTGAGGGTCACAGGGGGTAAGGTCGGGAAAATACCGGATGATCGGATCTTCGGGATGAAGTTTTCCTTCGGCGGTCAGCGCGCATACCGCAAGTGCGGTGTAGCTTTTTGCGATGGAAAACATCCGGTGGAGGGATGTTTCGCTGCAGGGAGAGAAGTAGTCCTCCTGGATGCGGACGCCTCGACGCGATACAAGTACGGAATGAAACGGAAACGGAAAGCGATCAGTTCGGAAGGATGGATCAGCACTCATAATTCAGTTCTCCTTCAGCCGTCGTTCATCGGCTTTTTTTATCATACAGGCAAACAGATGAACCTGCAGGCGAATTAACTGATAACGTTTACAGAAAAATACAAAAAAACAGGAAACCGGCATTATTGTGGGCTGATCTGCAGGAATCGGAAAAAAATGAAAAAAAAGGACTTTTTAGACATGAAAAAACAGCTTCAGATGTTAAAAAAGACGATTATTTAACAGAACGCAAACAAAATATCAGCGTTTTTGTCAGAAAGAGCAAAAGTTCGTTAGAAAAAAACTGGTTAATTACCAATTTTTAGTCTTGAATAAATCGCCGGCAGGTAGTACATTAAAAACAGCGATAAGTAAACGCTTACATGAGCTTACAGAATTATCGCTGTTACCCAAATAAGGAGGGGGAAACATGAAAAAGAAATTACTTTCTTTAGTCGCATGTGGAACATTACTTCTGGCGGGCTGCGGCGGCAGCGGCAGCGGCAGCACAGGCGGAGGTTCCACTGGCTCGACAACAACAGGCGGATCGACAAATGAAAACGGCGAATATGTTCTCGAAACACTGAACATCACAGTAGACGGAACAGTTACTGCTACTGTCGATGCCGGTCAGGCAGAATTCATCAAGCAGTGGGAAGATGCGGTTTCTGCACGTATCGGTCATCCGATTAAGCTCAACATCACACAGCTTGATCACTCCGACTACTCCGGAACTGTATCCAGAACACTCACAACAGGTCAGCCGGGTGATGCCGGCTATCCGGACGCTCTGATCATGTCTGCTTCCATGCTGAGACAGTATCAGACAACCGGTCTGCTCTGGGATCTTTCAAAGGCTTATGACAATGCGGAATTCCAGGCACGCATCACACTGCCGAAGATCAATATGGCTTACCGTACAGCAGACGGCAAACAGTTCGGTTTCGCTCCTACCTATGGTAACGGATGCGTTACTTACCTGAAGAAGGGCTGGCTTGATTCAATCGGAAAGACTGTGGATGACATCAAGACGTTTGATGACTACTACGCAGTTCTGAAAGCATTTACAGAAGAAGATCCGGACGGCGATGGCACAAACAAGACCTACGGCGTGATCGCAGCAGGCTTCGGCAAGCTGGATGAAGCTCCGTATATCAACTATATGCCGGAATTCTGGCAGGGTGCTTATCCTTCCTTCTATCAGAAAGACGGAAAGTGGGTTGACGGTTTCGCAGAGCAGGCTACAGTTGATGCGCTCACAAGACTGAACAAGGCTTACAAGGATGGCATCATCGACCCGGATACAGAAGAAGCCGGAACAAAGCAGGCTCGTGAGAAGTTCTTCTCCAACGACCAGACAACATCTGAAGGTGCGTTCACTTACTGGGCAGGTCAGTGGCTGAGAAACCTCACTGACAACATGAACAAGAACGAAGTCAAGAACAAGAACGGCGAACTCGAAGAACTCGTACAGCTCCCGCCGATCAAAGAGATCAAGGATACATGGGGCGGCTACCTCAACCGTGAAGCTCCGGTATGGGTTATCACAGATGATGGCGACGGCAACGATGCACGTGAGCAGGCAATCTTCGATGCACTGTTTGACACAATGCTCGATGGCGACAAGGTTCAGACTCTCTGGACATATGGTGCAGAAGACTTCCACTGGTCCACAAAGGCAGAAGACTTCACACTCAATGCCGGACAGGACAATGCAAAAGACTACCATTACGAAGATGGCCAGTTCCATCTGAAGCAGTCCCCGAATGATCCTAACTCCCTCTGGAAGAAGAATCATCTGGATCCGGTTCTTGTCATCGCTCCGCTGACAAACGGCTTCGTTGACAACGATCCGCTGATTGTTGAAGGCAACAAGTTCTTCACAGAGAACTGTGTAGACGCTCCTGCTGCAGCGTCCAGCGAAACACTCACAGAGCGTGAAGCTGACCTTGCGGAAGGCAAGAAGGCACTGCTGAATAAGGCTGTTGTCGGTGAAATCACACCGGAAGAAGCAGTCCAGCAGTACAAAGATCAGTTCGGTTCCGTTTCTGATCAGATCCTCAGCGAACTCAACGGTTAATCCCTGAGTAACAGGAAAGCCTGCTGAAGCGGGCGTTTCCGGCGAACGGAATCATTGCACACCCTGCTTTCTGAAACAGCAGTAGGAGGCAGGGTGTGTTTCTCTAAAAATGAAGTATTACCATAACTGCGTTTTGAAAAGGTAATCCATAGATTTGCCAAGGGGAGAAAAAAGCTATGAGTAAGAAAAACGCGAAAGGTGCAAACCAGAAAGATATCTGGAAAAAGGTAAAAGCCTACAGCGGATTTTATCTGATGTTCCTTCCTGTATTCATCTTCGTATTAATTGTTTATTACTGGCCGATGCTCGGTGTCAGATATGCATTCTACACATATAAGCTGAGAGATATTCATTTCATCGGCCTCGGAAACTTCCAGAAACTGTTCGCAGAAAAGGAATTCTGGAGCGCATTCGGAAATACGCTGATCCTTTCTGTCGTCAAGCTTCTTCTGAACACATTTGTTGCAGTTCTCATTTCAATCTTCCTGAATGAAATGCTGAATCTGTTCTGCAAGAAATTTGTTCAGACCGTCATCTATCTGCCGCACTTCATGTCCTGGGCGGTCGTCGCTGCGATCTTCACACTCTTCCTGTCAACCTCTTCGACAGGTTTCGTGAACGAGACGCTGAAGAGCTGGGGATGGATCAAGCAAAGTATCGACTTCCTTCATACGAAAGCGCTATGGCGGCCGATCTTCTACATGATCGACCTCTGGAAAGAGACAGGATGGGGAACGGTTGTATTCTTCGCTACGCTGTCCGGTATTGATCCGGGACTTTATGAAGCGGCTGAAATCGACGGTGCAACCAGACTTCAGAAGATCTGGTATGTCACAGTTCCTGCTCTGTCCAATACGATTATCATCGTCCTGATTCTCAACCTCGCAAAGGTTCTGAACATCTTCGAACCGGTATTCGTACTTTACAACACGCGAGTCCTTGAAGTGTCGGATGTTATTTCCACATACATCTACCGTAAGACCTTCCTTACTGCAATTCCGGACTACGGCTATACAACAGCTGTCGGTCTCTTCAAGTCTCTTGTCGGTATGGTGCTCATGCTTGCCAGTGACGTTGCGAGTAAGCGGATCCGCGGACGCGGAATCATGTAAGGGGAGGTGCACAGTATGAAAAAGAAACTTACTGCATTTGATGTAGTTCTCTATATCGTCTTTGCAATCCTTACGCTCATTATCATCATTCCGATCTGGAAGGTTGTGTCTGACTCCTTCAACGCAGTCGGTGTCTACAGATTCCAGCTCTTCCCGAATGATCCGACAATCGGCGGATATGCGACGATCCTCTCAACCGAGAAGCTCTTCCGTCCGTTCCTGAACTCTGTGATCACAACCGTTGTCGGTACATTCCTGGGTCTTGCGCTGGCTACTCTCGGTGGTTATGTACTTAACCAGTACGATATGCCGGGCCGTAACTTCTTGTCCTACTTCCTGCTGGTAACCATGATCTTCTCCGGTGGTATGATTCCTGAGTATCTGGTTATGAAGCGCCTGCATCTCGTTGACAGTATGTGGATCCTCGTTGTCAAGCATGGTATCAATGTTTACAACCTCGTCCTCATGAAGAACTTCTTCGAAGGCATTCCGGGTTCACTCTATGAAGCAGCTGAACTTGACGGATGCACACCGATGCAGATTTTCTACAAAGTTGTACTTCCGCTGTCCAAAGCAGCGCTTGCGTCCATCGGTCTGATGTTCGCAGTTACGATCTGGAACGACTATTCCACTGTACAGATCTATATTACAAGTCCGAGTCAGGTTAACTTCCAGTATCAGCTGAGAGTTATGATCATGGACGGTGATACGCCGACAACCGCATATAAGGTGTCTCAGAATACGCTGTACTATGCGTCCATCGTCTGCGCGATCCTTCCGTTCATGGTTGCGTATCCGTTCCTGCAGAAATACTTCGTTACAGGTATCAATGCAGGTGCAGTCAAAGAGTAATCTACTCTGTCAGCTGTATACCATTTCGTGACGTTGTAAGGAATCATACAGGGCAGGAGGGCTTTTGCCCGCCTGCCCTGATTTATTAAAACGGGGGTTTTATGAAGCGAATTATCTATTTGGGCGACAGTACCGTCACTTATAACCACATTGCCACTTATCCGCAGACCGGTCTTTCCCAGGGGCTCCTGTGGTATGTCAAAGACGATGTGTTCATCCGCAGTTTTGCGATTAACGGCAGAAGCACAAAGTCGTTTATTGATCAGGGCAGGCTTGCGGCTGCACAGCAGGAGATCGGAAAAGGAGATATTGTTCTGATTCAGTTCGGACATAATGATCAGAAGCTTTCCGATCCACTGCGTTACTGTGATCCGTACGGCACTTATCAGGAAAATCTCAGACGGATGGCAGATATTGCCAGAGATAAAGGGGCATATCCGGTAATCCTTTCTTCCATCGCAAGACGACTGTTTGACGAGAAGGGTAACTTTATGCCGGGCAGTCATGGCGAATACCCGAAAGCTGCGCAGGAACTTGCACAGCGGGAAGGGATTCCGTTCATTGAACTGACGAAAAAGACAGAGGAATATCTGACAAAACTGGGTGATTTTACCTCCCGGCCGCTTTATGTATATCCGAAGGATAACTCCCATCTTCAGGTTCACGGCGCAGTTGTAATGGCCGGCTTTATCGCAGACGGCCTGCTTGCGCTCGGATCTCCTTATTCCGATGTGCTTGTTCCGCGCAATGCGAAGATTATCGATGAAGATGATGCACCGGCCGTCGATCCGTACCATGTGGAACATATGGCGGAACCGTTCAGTGATCCTTCTCTGAATCTGGATGCATTTCAGAATGAGAAGCAGGACTGAGCAATGAATGTATCTGAATGATGAATTCTGAATCGTTGATGGATGGTCGCGATGAGCGCTTTGCAACGTATTACCGGAAATACAGGGATAAACCTCTTCTGGTGCTGCTGGGGCTTTATAAAGGGCAGTATCATCGCTTTCTGATCAGTTCCTTCTTCTATCTGATCAAACATTCACCGTCATTGTTTTCCCCGTTATTGCTGGCAAACGTCATCAATGGCGTCCTGGCCGGCGGAGAGACTGGGGTCCGGGCGATTATTGTAAATGTCGGCATCTGGCTGTTTCTGCTTATGGTGCATCTGCCGGCAAATTATATTCATTCCAGAGTCCGCAGTCAGCTTACGCGGGAAACGGAAGCAGCGTTGCGGGCGGCGCTGGTGAAAAAGCTTTCCGAGCTGTCGATTCTCTACCATGTCCGGATGCAGTCCGGGAAGCTGCAGTCGAAAATCATCCGCGACGTCGATGCGATTGAAACACTCTCTTCACAGCTGTTTGTCAGTCTGATCAATATTACGATGAATATCGTCATTGCACTGACGATTACCGCAGCGAAAAACCGGATCATTCTGCTGTTCTTTGTGCTCGTAGCGCCGATTGCGTCCTTCACGATCATCGCATTCCGGAAGAAAATCCGGCGGGCGAACCGGGATTACCGGATTGAAATGGAAGAAACTTCCGCCCGGGTAATGGAAATGGTTGAAATGGTGCCGGCCACCCGTGCGCATGCGCTGGAAGAAGTAGAGCAGAGGCGCATGGTAAAACAGCTTACTGAAACTGCGGAGAAGGGCTTTCAGCTCGATATGATGCAGGCGAATTTCGGCGCTGTCGGCTGGGTTGTGTTTCAGGTATTTCAGGCGCTCTGCCTTGGCTTTACCGGTTTCATGGCCCTCAGAGGAATGATTCAGGTAGGCGATATTACATTCTATCAGTCCAGTTTTACGCAGGTTGTCAATCAGGTGACGGCGATTATCAATCTGATGCCGATTATCACGAAGGGACTGGAGTCTGTAGTGTCAGTCGGTGAGGTACTGACCAGCGAGGATGTCGAGGTCAATGAAGGAAAAGAAGTTCTGATCGATCTTGATGGTGCATTTTCCCTTGAACATATCGGTTATACCTATCCGCAGAAACAGGAACCGGTGCTGAAGGATGTCACACTGGAAGTGCCTGCGGGCAAAACGGTTGCGATTGTCGGAGAATCCGGCTCCGGAAAGAGCACCCTGATTTCGCTGATTATCGGATATATGCCGCCTGATACGGGTACGATCCGAGTCGATGGAAAAGATCTTTCGGAGATCAATCTGAAATCCTACCGGCGGTTTATCTCCGTTGTACCGCAGTCTTCGCTGCTGTTTACGGGGACGCTGCGGGACAATATTACCTACGGAATTGAAAATGCCACCCCGGAACAGATTCAGAAAGCAGTCGAAGCGGCCGATCTTTCGAAACTTGTGGAATCTCTTCCGGAGGGACTGGATACGGTTCTGGATGAGCACGGTGCCAACCTTTCGGGCGGACAGCGTCAACGAATCGCGATTGCCCGTGCAATTATCCGTGATCCGAAAGTGATTCTGCTGGATGAAGCGACATCGGCACTCGATGTGATTTCGGAGCGTGAAATTCAGAATGCGCTCAGCAGACTGATCCGAAACCGGACAACGTTTGTTGTTGCGCATCGTCTTTCCACAATCCGCAATGCCGACCTGATCGTTGTGATGGACCATGGAAGGATTGCGGAACAGGGGACTTACCAGCAGCTGATGGAACAGAAAGGCATGTTCTACCATATGGAAAACATGCAGATAACATTGAGTGCTTAAATGTCTGGAGACAGGGAGGATAACTGCTTATGGATTTTTTGAAACCAGAATCAAAGTTTATGGAGATGCTTGGCGTTCTTGCGGATCTGATGCTTGTGAATCTGCTGACGCTTCTGCTCTGTATTCCGATCATCACGGCAGGGGCGGCCTTTACGGCAATGCATTATGTTCTTCTGAAGATCGTAAGAGAGGAAGAAGGAGATATCATGGGGCAGTTTTTCCGGGCCTTCAAACTGAACTTCAGACAGGCAACGATCATCTGGGTCATCATGATTGCCGTATATGCAGTGATGTTTGTTGACTGGCGTATTATCCGCATGCAGGGAGACCAGTTTCCCGGCATCGTCATTATTCTGCTCTATGCGGCGATTGCGTTTGTATATCTCATCTCACTGTATGTGTTTCCGGTTCTTTCGCGTTATAAGAATACGATCGGCGGCACGCTGAAGACAGCGTTTGCGATGGCTGTTTATGGTGTGACAGGATTTCGCACGATTCTTTGCGGAATCATCAGTTTTGTTCCGCTGATTCTGCTGTTTCTGCTCGGATATGCCGTTGTTCCGGTATTCCTTGCATTCTGCTTCAGCGGACCGGGCTATTTCCGGGCGAAACTCTACAGCAGTATTTTCACAAATTACGAATCAGGCAATGTGACTCAGGTTCATCAGGAGGAAGACGAAGATGAAAAAAGAAGTGAAGACACAGATCAATGAGTACATCGAATATCTGCTGGACAACTCCAGTGCGGAAAAACCGATGTGGAACAAGGAACTTGTCCGTGAAGGAAAGCCCAACAAGTGGAATTACATTGACGGATGCATGATTACCGCGCTGCTTTCCCTCTATGAGATGACAGGCAGAGAACGCTACTTTACATTTGCGAAGGATTTCATTGATTACTTTGTTCAGGAAGGCGGTACGATCCGTACCTACAACGTGAAGGAATACAATCTCGATAACATCAATACCGCAAGCAACCTTTTCTTCCTGTATGACAGAACCGGGGAAGAGAAGTACCGAAAGGCGCTCGATCTCGTGCGGACGCAGCTGGATACGATGCCGCGGACAAAAGAGGGCAGCTTCTGGCATAAGGACATTTATCCGAATCAGGTCTGGCTGGATGGACTCTACATGGCAGAACCGTTCTATATGCGGTATGAAACCAAATTCCGCAAGATGGAGAAATGCAGCGATGTTCTGCATCAGTTCAGAAATGTCGAGAAGAATATGAAGGATCCGAAGACCGGTCTTTACTACCATGGCTATGATGAGTCACGTGAAATGTACTGGGCAGATCCGGTTACCGGGTGCAGTCCGAATTTCTGGCTCCGCTCGCTTGGCTGGTTCTCTCTGGCACTGACAGAAACCGCACAGGCATGCGATGAAGCGCTTTATTATGAAAAGCGGTATCTGATCGGTCTGCTTGAGAAGCTGGCAGACGCGCTGATCCCGTTTCAGGATGCATGCGGCATGTTCTATCAGGTACCGGACAAACCGGACGCGGAAGGAAATTATCTTGAAACATCCGGTACGGCACTGATCGCCTATGCGATTCTCAAGGCAGTCCGGCTCGGCTTTATCTCCCCGCGGTATTCTGCGATGGCAGAGAAGGCGTTTGACGGAATCTGCGACAGCTATCTTTCCAAAAATCCGGATGGCACGCTCAAACTCGGCGGAATCTGCCTGGTTGCCGGACTTGGCGGCAAACAGCATCGTGACGGTTCTCTGGAATACTATTTCAGCGAGCCGGTCGTTGAGAACGAGGCGAAGGGTGTTGCGCCGTTCCTGCTTGCCTATACGGAGATGCTGAGAAAAGAACTCGCATAGAAGCGGCATTCATAAGAAGGAGAAACCAGAACCATGACAGTTCAGATAATTGCAGTGACCGTACGCAGTATTACGGTCGAACGGATGAATAACGACAGATATGAAAGCACGCCGTGTACGGTTCTGCTGAATGGAAAGACGGTAAAGGAAACCGTACTGAATGTAATTTCGATATTCGGTCTTGATCCTGATACCGGATATGAGCTGACCGTACGGGAAGAAAACGGTTCTGAGGAAACGCTGAGCTTCCGGACACAGAAGGAGACGCTGCTGCTCAATGTAAAGGCATTCGGCGCAAAGGGTGACGGGGTGAACAACGATACTTCCGCAATTCAGGCAGCGATTGCCTGCTGTCCGGCCGGCGGTACGGTTTATCTTCCGAAGGGAACCTATTGTGCTTCTTCCATTTTCGCAAAGAGCGATATGACCTTCTGGCTGGATCAGGATGCGGTTCTGCTTGGACTTACCGATCGAACGATGTATCCGATCCTTCCGGGGATGGTGCGTGATCAGTATGACAACAGCCATGAAATGAGCTTCGGGTCCTGGGAAGGAAATCCGCTGGACTGCTTTGCGGCGCTGTTCAGTGCGATCGGCGCTGAGAATCTTACCGTGATCGGCGAAGGCGTGCTCAACGGCAATGCGGATCAGGGCGACTGGTGGGTCAATCAGAAAGTGAAGCGGATTGCCTGGCGGCCACGGCTGCTGTTTCTGAACGGCTGCCGAAATGTCGTTGTGCAGGGCATCACCGTGAAGAATTCACCGAGCTGGACGGTGCACCCGTATTATTCTTGCAATCTGAAATTTCTGAATCTGCATATAGAGAACCCGTATAACTCTCCGAATACAGACGGATTTGACCCGGAGAGCTGCACGGATGTACTGCTGCTTGGAACACGGATCTCTGTCGGAGATGACTGTATCGCAATCAAGAGCGGAAAGCTTTACATGGCAACTGCGCACCGCGTGATTTCCGAGCGGATTGAGATCCGCAACTGTTCGCTGGAATCCGGACACGGATCGGTTACGATCGGCTCCGAGATCGCCGGCGGCGTGCAGAATGTTCATGTGACAAACTGCCGGTTCCTCGGTACTGACCGCGGTGTGCGGATCAAGACCAGAAGGGGAAGAGGCGAAACATCTGTACTGACAGATCTTGTCTTTGAGAATATCCGGATGGAAGATGTGAAGATGCCGATAACGGTAAATATGCATTATTTCTGTGACCCGGATGGCCACAGCAGCTATGTGCAGAGTCAGGAGATGATGGAAAAGGATTACCGGACGCCGACAGTCGGAACAATTGCGCTGAAGAATGTGGAATGCAGCGGCGTAGGCGCAAGCCTTGTCTGCGCATGCGGACTGCCGGAATCTCCGATCGTCCGGATTTCACTGGAGCAGGTGGAAGCCTCCTATTCGCCGGAAGCAGAGCGGAAGGCGGTTACGCCGATCATGATGGACGGTTTTGATCCGGTCGAGGGCGAGAGCCTCTGGCTGAAGAATGTCAGTGAGCTGAATGTGAAGGGTCTTCATATTCGCGGAGAAAATGTCCATCTTCCCGAAGTGTTCGGTGCGATGGAGAGGACTGTGGAAGATTTTACAGTCAACGGCAGGGAAATCAGAGAGATCTGAGCCCGGTACGGAAGGAGAACTCAAATATGATCCAGTTTGGACTGCGTCTTCACGATGCAGCAAAGTTGCCCCTGAAGGAACAGCTTGCGGCTGTGAGAGAACAGGGATTTACCTGCGTACACATTGCGCTTTCAAAGCTGCAGGGCATGACGGCGGATCCGGCGGCGCTGACGCCGGGATATGCAATGTATCTGAAACGGGCATTTGCGGATGCGGGGCTTGATATTGCGGTGCTCGGGAATTATCTGAATCTTGCGACTCCCGATCCGGATGCGCTGAAGCGGAATCAGGAGAAATATACCGCGCATCTGCGGTTTGCGTCTCTGCTGGGAGCTGGCGTTGTCGGAACAGAAACCGGCAATCCGAATACAGATTATAAATATGATCCGGAAACCTCCCATTCCGATGAAGCACTGGAGACATTTATCACAAATCTGAGGCCGGTTGTCAGGGATGCGGAGCGGTTTGGCGTAATTCTTGCGATCGAACCGGTCTGGCGGCATATTGTTTATTCGCCCCAGCGGGCAAGGCAGGTTCTTGACGTGATCGATTCTCCCAATCTTCAGATTATCTTTGATCCGGTCAATCTGCTGGATGAGGCAAATGAATTCCGGCGGGAAGAAGTATTTGCGGATGC
>JAFYGX010000059.1 GCA_017543025.1 Solobacterium sp. | reverse complement strand
TACGGACTTTACCGCCAGGATTACTGCGGCTGCGAATACTCGTTCCGTACCAGTACATCCTCTGCCCCCATGCCTCTGCAGGAGGAAGCACAGACGTCCGGCCGCAATGATCCGCTGACTGCTCAGATGCTCTGACAGGCCTTCAGGCCTGTTTTTTTCTGCCGTTCCGGCAAAGACGCCTGTCCTGGGAAATGAACCTGCGCCGCTGTATCCTCAGCCGCCATGGTTCTGCATCAGGGAGCGCATACGAAAAAAAAGCTGCCGGAAGATCAAACCTCTTCAGGCAGCTGATTATCATTCACTTCTGTTACAGCGCTTCGACCGTTACGCCGCCAAGCAGCGGAAGCTGATAACGGTCGCAGAGATCAAGATAGCGGAACAGCCGGCTGCGCGGCGCATATTTGAGCTCGGAAACCAGCACCACATGATCAGAATTACCGAATGTCTTAAGCTCTTCCGCATTTTCCATCGGGCGGCCGACTCTCACACTGCACTCCGGCACCGAAGCTTTCAGAAGCCCGCTGATTTTCTCTGCGCTGGCAGTTTCCTCTTTACTGTCGGAAACACAGAGCAGGTAAAGGTTTTTCACACCCTGCTTCTTCACAAGCAGTTCGAGATCCGATGCGGTCATCAGCTCGCACTCGGAGCGTTCCATTTCCGCCGCATGACGGATCTTCCGGATCGTCTTTGAGAACAGACACTCCTTTCCCTTACGGAATGTGATCTGGTTCAGTACCGGAACCCGGCAGAACAGATACTCCCCTTCCGTCTTCATCTTTCCGTCAAACAGATAGACCAGCACAGCATATCCGACCGCGAGAATTCCGCCGATCAGGCCGAAGATCACCAGCATCTTCTTCCAGGACATCCCCTTCGGATTGACCGGATCTTCCGCATGTTTTTTCTCAAGCAGTTCATAGTAGGCAGTCTGTTCTTCGCTGAATGCCTTCACCTGCGAATCCACGTTGGCGATCATCTTGTCGACGTCCTGAATCTGTGTGAACCAGTTGGAACGCTGACTGACCATCCAGCTGCGCACATCATCATTGTAGGTTTCCGAAAGGAATTCCAGTGTTGCGTTCGGATCAATCTTTTTCACCGTATCCAACTGTCCGCGCAGCGCGATGTCGACAATCTGCTGAATCTGGCTGCACTGTTCCTGATTTCTGGCATAGATCCAGAACGACAGCACCGCATTATCCTGCATGATCTCATCCTGATCGCCAAGATTGAGCATCAGTGTTCCGCCCAAGCCGCTGTAGCCGAATCCGACATGCTTGTATACATCGACTTCCGTCGCTTCATTTCCGTCACTGAGCACCGTCCGGATCTTTGCATAGACATCCGGGGTAATTCCGTCTGTAAACAGGCTCAGTGTTGCGGGCGTCCGGGAATAAATATGATAGCGGATGGTCTTGATCAGATAATTTCTGACCTCGTCATCATCCATGATGTAGTTGGAGTAGTATTTCTGCAGCGTATCCTTGTAATCCATATAGGATTCATGCTGGGAATAGAGCGTCTCAACTTCTTTTGCGTCCTTGACGGAAAGTTCGTTGACCGCAAGCTCGATTTCTTCATCAGTAACTTCTGTCGCTTTTTTCTGGCCGAACAGCAGCGCATACCCCATTCCGATCAGACCGAATACAACACCGGTGATCACGATCAGTTTCCATTTTTTCAGAACACAGCCAAACAGATCGAGCAGATCGATCTCCATATCTTCGGTATCTCTCATAATCCATCCTCTTTATACGCAGTCACATACACAGAACCGCTCCGTTCCGGAAGCGCTTCTGCTTTGCCTGCTAATTTTAATATTTCATACGATGCTTTGGCAACCGCTCTTTCAAAAGTTTATAATACATGTATTATGCTTGAAGAAATCAGAAAGTTCTCACTGAACTGCTTCCATGACAGCGAACTGCTGTTCGTCCTGTTCACGATGCTGTGCATCGCCGGGCTCAGCTGGTGGATTTACCGCCGCATGAAGCCCCGTTTCAATGATAAGACGTGGTGCCTGTGCAGAGGCAGCGACCCTTCGCTCTATCCGTCCATGCCGTTTCTGCACCGGCGTGATGTCCGCGTCAGTTTCCGGGAGATTGTCACGCTCGCCGCAGTAACGCTGTGCTATGCCGTAATCAGCTTTCATCTGCTGGGCAGCCATGTGATGCCGCATACCTGCTGGCAGCCGTCGGATACCCCGCAGAGCGTCATCCTGGAGCTGGAAGAAGGCGCCGTATATGATCAGATTCTCACCTTTTTTACCGAAGGCGACAACAACGCACGGCTGTCCGGCTATCAGTTCGGGCTGAATGAATTTCAGATCGAGGGCTCCCATGATGCGAAGGACTGGTATTATATCACTTCCATCACCGACTCCCGGTTTGCCCAGTATACGCGGACCGACGGAAACTTCGATTACCGTTATATCCGGCTCACCAGCACCTTCGATCAGGATGTTCTGACGGAAATCGCCTTCAGAGACATCAGCGGAAACCGGCTGGTTCCGGTGTCTGTTTATGAAGATGCCTGGGCGGAAAGCCGTTATCCGGCCACCCTGATGATCGATGAACAGGATGCGGTCAGAATCAATGCGATCTATTATGACGAAGCCTTCTTTGATGAAGTCTATCACCCGCGCAACGCTGCGGAGATTGCCAGCGGACAGTACATGTATGCGACTGTGCATCCGCTGCTTGGAACACAGATGATCGCGCTTTCGATCAGACTCTTCGGAATGAATCCGTTTGGCTGGCGGTTTGCCGGTGCTCTGATCGGCGTACTGCTGATACCGGTATTCTGGTTTCTGCTGAAGCTTCTGTTTGAAACGGAATTTCCGGCAATGCTCGGGGCCTTCTGCTTTGCCTGTGATTTCATGCATATCACCACTTCCCGCATTGCAACGCTGGAACCGATGAGCGTTTTCTTCATCAACCTGATGTTTCTCTTCCTGCTGTACTGGTGCCGTACGTCGTTTTTCACTTCTCCGCTGAAGAAATCCCTGCTGGTACTGTTCGGCGCCGGTGTCATGACCGGGCTTGGCGTATCTGTAAAATGGACCGCCTGCTACAGTGCGGTCGGTCTTGCCCTGCTGTATGCATGTTCGATGTGGGAACGCTTCCGCATTGCTCAGAAGATCCGCAGAACTGCCGGTTCGCCTGCGGAAGGAACTGTTCTTACCAGTGAAGAGCAGACTGCGGTCAAACGTGCGGAAGAATTTCCGGTGCTCGCCATGAAAACCATATTATGGTCTGTACTGTTCTTCCTTGTGATTCCGGCTGTCATCTATGCCCTCTCCTATATTCCGTGCCATTTCACACGAGATGGGTGGTCGATCAGAGCGGTGATCGATCAGGCAAAGGGCATGTACAGCTATCATACCGGCCTCGATGCGACCCATCCGTTTCAGAGTGTCTGGTATCAGTGGATTCTTGATATCCGGCCGATCTGGTATTACTCCGGAAACAGCGCAGACGCCTATCATACGATTGCCTGCTTCACCAACCCGATCCTTTCCATTGCCGGACTTGCCGGCATCCTGTACTGCATTTATATTGCTGTGACAAAGCGATCTGTTTCTGCAATTGCGGTTGTGATCGGTTATCTTACCGCGATCGGCCCGTGGTTTCTGGTTGACCGCTGCGTCTTTGCCTATCATTTCTATCCGACAAGCTTCTTCATGATCGCTTCGATTGCCTGTCTGTTTGAAGCCTTCCGGGGAAAGAACAGCACAAAGATCCGGTTCGCATTCGCAGCCGCTGTCCTGCTTCTCTTCCTGATCTATCTGCCGGCACTGACCGGATTCGGTACCGATCGGGAATATATCCATCTGCTTGAGGTGATTCCGTCATGGTCCTTCGGTTAAGCCGCAGACGGGATTGTCTGCTTACCGCCGTTCTTCTGACCGTTCTTTTCTGCCTCCCCTATCTTGCGAAGGATTTTCTGGCGCTCGAACATGATACGCTGTTTCATCTTTCCCGCATTCAGGGGTATGGCGAAGCACTTGGCAGACTGGATATTCTGCCTGCCGTCTATCCGTATAAAAACAACGGGTTCGGTTATGGAAGTCCGATGTTCTACTGCGATCTTCTGCTTCTGCCGTTTTCCCTTGCATACCTGCTCGGCGTACCGGTCTCCGTCTGCTATACTGCAGCTGTTTTCTCTGCCGGTCTGTTCTCCGCTTATGCGCTTCTGCGCCTGCTGTCACGGTTTCAGATCCGCTATCTCAGCGGTCTGTTTCTGACTGCCGCCTTCGTCTTTTCCAATTACCGCATCACGGATTTCTATGTCCGGGGCGCATTCGGCGAAGGAATGGCAATGGGATTTCTGATCGTCATTCTCATCGGTCTGTTTGATCTGCTCGAAGCAGAGAAGTGTGAGCGATGGCACATTCTCTTTTTCGGTCTTGCAGGGCTGATCTGCACGCACAACCTGTCGTTTCTGCTTGGTGCGCTGATGACTCTGCTGTTTGTGATCGGCTACAGCCGCAGACTTACAAAGCCGGTATTCATTGCCGGGCTTAAAGCTGTGCTCTGTGCATTTCTTTCAACGCTCTGGTATACGATTCCGATGATGGAACAGCTGGGTGCACAGGAGCTGATCGTTCACTATTACGCCACCGGTTCACAGCTGGAACAGTATTCGCTTCCGCTCTGGAAATATTTTGCCAATACGACGGTATTCGGCTATGGAAACAACGATTACGCAAAGGATTTGCAGATGACGGTGAATATCGGCATCGCGCTGAGCCTCTGCGGACTGCTGTTTCCGCTTGTCTTACGGAAGAAACCGAAACCGGATCACATGCATTTCGCACTGGTATCCTGGTTCATCGGACTGGCGGCCTTCCTGCTTCCCATCGATCTTGTGCCATGGCAGCAGCTCGCCGCATTGCGCGTACTGCAGTTTCCCTGGCGGCTGATGACCATTGCCCTCATCCTGTTTCCGATCTGCGGAGCGCTCCTGCTGGAAACCCTGCTGGATGTACTTGTATCAAAGCTTTCTGCCGCCCGTGCAAAACAGGTCGCTGCAGCTGTTTCTGCCCTGCTGTCTGCCGCAGTGCTCACCGAAGGTATCTGGCATCTTCTGCCATGCTTTGAGCGGACGTTTGGCATCACATCAAAGACCACCTGGAATGACATCACTTCCGGGGCAGTCGTTGATCCGTATTATTCCGCCTCCTACATGCGGGTAGAACTGGCCGGCGGCGATTATCTGCCATGGCCTTCTCCCGACTTCCGTCAGCTTGCGCCTGCAGTATACGACTCCAGCGGCACTCCCATCAGCACCGCATATGAAAAAAACGGCACCCGGCTGTCTGTCCCTGCTTCTTCGCTTGCCGGCATCGGCCAGGACCGCATCGTTGAGCTTCCGCTTACCTGGTATAAAGGATATACTGCATATTCAGACGGAACGAAACTGCCGGCTGAAAAATCAGATCGCGGGCTTGTGATCGTCCATACGGTACCGGATCAGGATCTTACAGTTGTCTATCAGGGAACGCCGCTTCGCACCTTCTGCATCTTCTGCTCGCTCCTCTTCTGGATCGGGTATGGCGCTTTCAGGATCAGAAGAAAAGACCGGCATAAAACAGCTGAATGAATACAAAAGGACACAGATTGTTCTGTCATCACAGACAGCCTCATCTGCGTCTTTTTTACTGGTTCTTCACGGGTTACTTCCCCTTTCGTTTCGATTTCAGCGGGAATGCATCGAACCGGTTCTGTCAATAGCCGCCCCGGTAACCGGATCGGAAGTTTCGGCCCGGCTTTCATCACGGCCGCCTCCTACCAGTCCGAGTTCCATTTCACTCAGCACATACTGCCCGTTCTTCACCGGAACAGGTTTATGAAACAATTCATAATAAAGCTGGTTTTTCTGTGCAGTCTCCTTTGCGAAATCAAACTCCTCCAGCAGTTGTTCAATATCTTTCATTCGCAGGCTCCTTTTCAACTGTATATACGGCAGAGTCCCCGTATTTCCACTGTTTTCCGGCATTTTCTGTACCGCTTTTCCGGCCCGTTGCCCGGGTCAGAACCCGTATGCATGTCAGTTCCGTTACGCTCTCAGCGCTGTTTTTCTTTCAGATACATCTTTCCCTGCCAGAACAGGATATTCAGTCCGTACGCACAGGAAAGAAGCTGAAAACAGTTCAGTATGGCGGTCTGTCCGCCGGAATAATACAGCACGTTTTCCAGATCCGGCATCCAGATCCGGGTGAACAGGGTTGTCCCGAACACCCCGATAAAACAGGTAAGCAGTACGCCGGCAACGATAATAAAGGGATCGAATGTCTCCCAGCATCTGCTGCGGAAATAACAGACGGCAAGATAGATGCAGAGAATCAGCGAAACCGGAAACAGAAGGATTGAAACAAGTCTGCCTGTTTTAAGAAACAGCGATGCATACCGGATATTCTTCCTGCTGTATTCGTAGGTCTTATCGGAAGTATAGTCATGTTTTTCAATGTAAAACGAATAGCGCTCATTCTCTCCCTGCGTCTCACTGACCGGAATCCGTTCAATCAGCTGTGACTGATCATAAACCGCAATCCAGACATGTCCCGGGTCAGTCAGTTCATTTGTCTTCAGATAAAAACCGCTGACAAGTGAATTTGCATACTCCGGATACTGCTGGTTCACCTCCGGCCGTCTCACCTGTTCCAGCGTATGGAGCACAGCGCCATTCTCATCTTCCAGCTGCAGATACGGCACCCTGTTTTCATCTTTCAGAACAAACCAGCCGGAAAGCTCAAAATCACCGATCAATACCGCAGGCGCGCCAGGCAGTTTGGTCATCAGATCTACGGTGAACGCTCTTCCCGAAGCCACCGGAATTCTGGCTTCTCCGCTTTCTGAAGCAGCCAGCGCCCAGATATTCCTGCATGTCTCGCTGAACAATGCGGGCAGATCTGACGCGTGAATACCGGGTGAGAGTGAAGTCAGATGAATGGCATCATCAAATTCCAGGTCTCCCCTGTCAACTGCCGCAAGCAGCTCTTCATTCGCCTTCCGGCAGAATTCTTCCGCTTTCTCCGCCGTTTCATAGCAGCCAAGCCGATTCATGGTATCCCGGAAACTCCAGACCGGAAGATCGCCCACCGTGTTTTTTCCATCCCTTGCGGCGGCACCTCCTGCATTGGCTCCCCACTGGTCATATACTTCCAGAAACAGATCTTTCTGTTCGCTGAGACTTGGACACTGCGTAAGAATCCGCTCATAGGTATCACGCGTGAGCCATGAATACGGATCATCCGCACCGTAGTTTCGGATCCGCATCATATTCCCTGTAAGCGCCGCAAAGCTTCCGGAAGAGCGGTCATTGATGATCCGCACGCCATAATGGCGCTGATTGAGCGAGCGCTGTGCGGTATCGCAGGCACATACGATCAGTAACGGCACAGCCATCACGGCAATCCGTCTGAACCATTCTCTGCGGGGTGTCTTCATCAGAACCCAGATCACAACCAGAAACATCGGGGCAATGACCAGCGGAACAATCCAGATGGAGTCCTCCCTCAGATACAGATTGAACGATACTGCAAACCCGAGCAGAAGAACCCAGGAAAGCTGAAATCGGATAGGGTCTCGGCGGGAGTTATAGAACCCGAGAATACAACCCATGATCAGAAGAGCACTCGGATAACTGACGGAATTGCGGTAGATGCGGTAGGAAACATGAAGAATAAAGCCGCTGGGACTGTAGAGCAGAAACAGATAGATGAACGCAAGCACCCATGGATTCTGAATGTTCTTCCGCAGCGCGGCACAGAAGAGTGCTGCACTGAAGGCATAAAAACAGCCCAGAATAAACGGATAGTTCATTCCGATCAGGTTGACTGCCGCAAGCAGCAGCGGAAACGAAATCCCCTTGCTCAGTGTGGTAAAGCCATATGGCCCAAGCCACTCGCCATGGAGAAGGTATTCTGCAGTTTTCACCTGATAGTAATCATCGAACATCGTTTCCCCGATCACATAAAAAGGAGCTTTCACAAACAGCCCGATCCGTATCAGTGTCATCAGGAACAGAAACAGAATCACAACCTGTTCTTTCCTCGTTTCCCTCATTGCTTCCAACCCCCTCGTATTCCTGAACATGCGGCCTGTCGTTCGTACCCCTTTGTCAGCTGTGCTGCAGAATGACTGCTGCAGCGTTTCCAGGCTGTAATATCCGTTCCTCAGCACACAGCCATACGCTGTTTTTTTTCTTTTTGGACTTACATGCAAATAAGTGACTTGCCAAAAACCAGAAACATGCAAAAGCGGGAAAATGATTGGCTATTCGCAAAATAGCAGCTCTACATAATAATTCCGCATTAACAAGCTTTCACTGATCAGTCAGGTCACTAAACTGCAAGTATAGCCTTTCTTTTTTATTACAGCGCCGCTTTCTGATTACTTATCATAGCAGAAGCATTATCTGAAACAAGCTGAAACAGCTGAAATATACTGAAACAGACCCAAACATAATCCCGCAGATTGTACTGCAGCCCAGGTCTTCGTTTTCATCTGTACGCCCGATCCGCAGCTGTTTTCTTCTTTCTGCCTGAAACACAGGAGAATTCAGCCCAGCCCGGAAAGAAAAAAAGCCGCAGGACAGATTTCATCAGCGCCATGCATTGCCCGGCGCGAATCCGGAACGGTCAACTGCTGAATCCGATCATAGAATTCCCATGCAAACCGACAATTTTTCGCATGCCCGGGGACGCAATCTGATAAAATAAAGGGAGTTTTCAGCAGTGTGAGTTAAGAGAAGGTATCTGCAGTATGAATAAACCCGCTTTTGAACAGGTGTATCTTGAGAATTACTCCTACGTTTATAACTATGTCTATATGCGCCTGCTGCACCGCGAAAATGCGGAAGACGTTGTCAGCACCGTATTCACGAAGGCAATGACGCATTATGACAGCTATGACAGTTCCCGTTCCGGAATACGGACCTGGCTGTGCAATATTGCACGAAATGCGGTCACGGATTTTTTCCGGCTGAAGAGCAATCAGGCGCATGTCGATATCGATACGATCATTGAACCCGGAATTGAGGATGAATACAACCTTCTGGAAGATTCCGTCAACCAGAAGCTGTACCGCATCCTTTCACACCTCCCGGATTCCGAACGTGAATTTCTTGCCCTGCGCTATCAGAAAGAACTCTCAAATGATGAGATCGGCAATATCCTCGGCATCTCCGGCAAAGCGGTTTCCGAGCGTTACCGCCGGCTGCTGAAGAAATGCCGGAAGATTGCGGAAGAGTATCATATCAACGGAGATGAGGATCTGTTATGAGTGAGAATAAAGAACTTTTCAGAAAAAAAAGCATGGAACAGTTCACCACGCCGGAACAGCTGAATGACTATATCCGTGTTTCCAATCCGAGCATTTATCTGATTCTGTTCGGGGTGATTGTCTTTCTGGTCAGCGTGGTGATCTGGGGCATGACCGGCACGATCAATTCCCATGTCACCGTGCATGCGATCGTTGACGACGGATCGCTGCGCGCATATATTCCCGAGATTCAGACAGCCGATCTGAAGCAGACCAGTACGATCATGCTCAATGGCATTGAATACGGAATCTCCGGTATTTCCGAACCTGCCAAAGCATCTTCCATCCTTACCGATGAAGAGCTTGTACGCTGTCAGCTGGAACCGTCTGAGATCGTCGTCACCGTCACTGCCGGCGTGGAAGGATTGGCTGACGGCACTTATCTCGCAGATGTGATCATGGTTAAAATGCGGCCAGCGGATCTGGTTCTGAAATAGAGGTCTTCCCATGACGTTGCAGAAGAAAAAGAAGATCAGAGAACCGATTCATACCGGTGTTGTCAAAGTACCGGTCGTCATGCAGCTGGAAGCTCTGGAATGCGGAGCTGCCTGTCTGACCATGATTCTGGCATATTTTGACAAATGGATTCCGCTCGAAAAAGTACGTCAGGACTGCGGCGTATCAAGGGATGGCTCCAATGCGCTCAATATTCTCAAAGCAGCCCGCTCCTATGGCCTGGAAGCCAACGGATACCGGTTTGAACTCGATTCCATCCAGAAGGAATGCACATATCCATGCATCATTCACTGGAATTTCAATCATTTCGTTGTGCTCAACGGCTTCAACCGCCGTCATGAAGCGGTCATCAACGATCCGGCAAGAGGTCTGGTAAAGATACCGATCGAAGAATTTGACCGCAATTTTACCGGCATCGCGCTCTGTTTTGAACCGGGTCCCGAGTTTGTGCCGGAAGGAAAACCGGTCAGCACCCTTTCCTATGTCACCAAGCGGCTTCAGAGTTCAAAATCTGCTGTGGTGTTCGCGGTGGTCACCACGATCATCGCTTCGCTGTTCGATCTGATCCAGCCGGCATTCTCCAAAGTTTTCGTTGACTATCTTCTGCAGCGGAAGCTGATGTCCTGGGCAATTCCGTTTCTGACATTCTTCGCTCTCTTTTCCTTACTGCAGCTGCTTGTATCGACGGTCAGCTCGCTCTATTCCCTGAAGATCAACGGAAAGCTGGATGCGGTCGGAACAACGACCTATATCTGGAAGGTGCTCCAGCTGCCGATCGATTTCTTCTCCCAGCGGATGGCCGGCGACATTCAGTCGAGAATGTCGAGCAACGCGCAGATCGCCGAAGCTCTGGTTCAGACAATGGCGCCGCTGATTCTCAATGCCTTCATGATGATTCTGTATCTTGTCATCATGATACACTACAGTCCCCTTCTGACCTCAATCGGCCTGCTTTCAATTATCATCAACCTCCTGCTTGCCCGTGTGATCTCGGAGAAACGCGTCAATATCACACGCGTGTCCATGCGTGATTCCGGCAAGCTGGCAGCCGCAACCACATCCGGCATTCAGATGATCGAAACGATCAAGGCGACCGGTGCGGAAAACGGCTACTTTGAACGCTGGAGCGGTTATCAGGCAAGCGTGAACAGATCGCAGGTAGAATTCACCGACATCAATGCATTTCTCGGCTCGGTTCCGGTTCTGATCCGGGGCATCCTGAATAATGTGATTCTGATTCTCGGCGTCTATCTCACCATGAACGGTCAGTTCAGTGACGGTTCGATCATGCTGTTTCAGGGATATCTCTCCCGGTTTGAAGCACCGGCGATGTCGCTGATCAACGCCGGACAGTCCCTGCAGGAAATGCGCACCAGCATTGAACGCGTGGAAGATGTCATGAATTATGAGATCGATCCGGCCTTCAAAGCCAAAGCAGCGGACACCAGCGAATCCGTAAAATACCGGAAGCTCTCCGGTGCGGTCGAGGTCAGTCATCTGACATTCGGTTATTCCCCGCTGGCCAAACCACTGATCAATGATTTTTCGCTTTCACTGAAACCAGGATCACGGGTTGCCCTGGTCGGCAGTTCCGGCTGCGGCAAGTCGACAATCGCAAAACTGATCAGCGGACTGTATCAGCCATGGGAGGGCTCGATTACCTTTGACGGCAAGACAATGCTTGAAATCGACCGTGAAGTCTTTACCGGTTCGCTTGCGGTAGTCGATCAGGACATCATCCTGTTTGAAGATACGATTGCGAATAATATCAAAATGTGGGATGAAACGATTGAGGATTTTGAAATGATCCTCGCCGCAAAGGATGCCCAGATCCACGATGATATCGTCCGGCGTACCGGCGGTTACCAGCATCGTCTGACAGAAGGCGGAAACGATTTTTCCGGCGGTCAGAAACAGCGGATCGAAATCGCCCGCGTGCTTGCACAGGACCCGCGGATCATCATCCTTGATGAAGCGACCTCCGCGCTTGATGCACGGACGGAATATGAAGTCGTCAAGGCCATCAACGACCGCGGCATAACCTGCATTGTTGTAGCACACCGTCTCTCTACGATCCGCGACTGCGATGAGATCATCGTCATGGATCAGGGCAATGTCGTAGACCGCGGCACACACGATCAACTCTTTAAGAACTGCGAGCTGTACAAAGCGCTCGTTACGAATGCGTAGGTGAACATATGGGCTGGTTTGAAGAACAGATCAAGCAGCGTCAGATCAATGACGACATGGAATTCCAGAATACCTTTGCCCGGATTGCCTCCGCTGTTACCGGCGACAGTTCGTATCTCAGCATACTTAATGACTCCGAGGCCGGACGGACCGCGATCGAAGAGATCCTCAACTGGTTCGGCATCAAACCGAAGACACTGCCCTCGGAAATCAACGAAATCAATGAGCAGATTGAATTCCTCACCCGGCCGGCCGGCATCATGCGCCGCAGCGTCGCTCTTACTCCCGGCTGGTGGAAGGACGCTACCGGGCCGATGCTCGGGTTTCTGAAAGAAACCGGCAAACCGGCTGCGTTACTGCCGGATGTCGCAGGCCGCTATTATTATCACAATCCGGCGAATGGACAGAAGATCCGTCTGAATTCGCATACCGAAGCGAATATCGAACGGAATGCCTACTGTTTCTACAAGCCGTTCCCGTTACGGGAAATGGGAATCCAGGATCTTCTGATCTACGCCTGGCAATGCAGAAGCCCGTTCGATACGGTGATGCTGCTGGTGACGACTGCGGTCGGAACAGGTATCGGCCTGCTGTCGACACGGGCAAATTACCTGCTCATGGGCAAGATTCTCCACAGCCAGGAGATTCATGCCCTGATCGGCATCGCCGCCTTTATCATCGGCATCTCCGTCTGCCAGACCATCAATTCCATTTATTCTTCGCTCGTTTCGCAGCGGCTCGAAGGACGGCAGAGTATTCAGGTACGGGCTGCTGTCATGATGCGGATTCTCTCTCTGCCGCCGAATTTTTTCCGGCAGTACAGCTCCGGTGAACTGTCACAGCGCAGCTCCTATATTCAGACGCTCACCACCATGCTGTTTTCCAGTGCGTTTATTACGGGACTGAATTCCATCTTCTCACTGGCGTATATCGGTCAGATCATCCAGTATGCGCCTTCCCTTCTGATTCCCGCCTTTATTGTGATCCTCTCCACCATCGTCATCAATGCGATCACGGCAGCGATGCAGATGCAGGTCTCACGGGAGCGGATGCAGCTGAGTGCCAAGGAAAGCGGCATGAGCTATTCCATGATCAGCGGTATTCAGAAGATCCGGCTGTCCGGTGCGGAAAAGCGTTTCTTCTCCCGCTGGGGCAACCTGTACGCAAAAGTGCTGAACTACTCCTATAACATGCCGCTGTTTCTCAAGCTCAGTTCTGTGATCTCCAGTGCAATCGGACTTGCGGGCACCTTCATGATCTATCGGGCTGCGATTTTTTCTTCCATTACCTATGAAGAATACTTCGCATTCAATTATGCCTACGGAATGGTATTCTCCGCGCTCATGAGCATCGCCAGTATCGTTACCCAGCTTGCCGGCATCAAGCCGATCATCGAAATGGTCGATCCGATTCTCAAAACCGTTCCGGAAAACAGTGAAGGAAAGGAATATCTTACATCTCTTTCCGGCAGTATTGAAGTTGCCAATGTCAGCTTCCGGTACGAACCCAATCAGCCGTATGTGCTGCATAATATGTCCTTCCGGATCAATCCCGGGCAGTATATCGCAATCGTCGGAAAAAGCGGCTGCGGAAAGAGCACTCTGGTGCGGCTGCTGCTTGGATTTGAAGCTCCGGCCAACGGAACGATCTTCTATGACGGCAAGGATCTTCAGATGATTGAAGCGAAATCTCTCCGGCAGAAAATCGGAACCGTTACCCAGGACGGCAAACTGTTCACCGGTTCGATTTACGAGAACATCATCATCTCCGCTCCATGGCTTACAATGGATGATGCCTGGGAAGCAGCGGAAATCGCCGGTCTTGCGGATGAGATCCGCAAGCTTCCGATGGGAATGCATACGATGATTTCCGAAGGCTCCGGCGGATTCTCCGGCGGTCAGAAACAGCGGATGATGATCGCCCGGGCAATTGCGCCGAAACCGAAGATTCTGATCTTTGATGAAGCGACATCCGCACTCGACAACATCACACAGAAGCGGGTCAGCGATGCGCTTGACAAGCTGAAATGCACAAGAATTGTCATCGCCCACCGGCTCAGCACGATTCAGCACTGCGACCGGATTCTCGTCATCGACGGCGGATCGATCATCGAAGACGGCACGTATGAAGAGCTGCTTGCTCAGAACGGTTTCTTCGCTGATCTGGTGCACCGGCAGATTGTAGATGAACGCAGAATGACAGAAGAAGAGGACAGACAGGAAACACCGCAGGACGCGCAGATACTATCAGATGCACCTTCTCTGCTGCCTGAGGAAACCCCTGCCTGAATGACGAAAGCCTCAGGAACTTTCAGGAAACCACATGAAAACCATCTCAGCAGATTTCAGCAGAGATGGTTTTCTTTTCGCTTTTGATTTTATTCAGAGCAGAAAACATATGTCCTGCCAGCTGCTTTCTTCGGTTTACAGCGGATTCCTGTTTTCCTGCCTACACTTCCTGATCGCTTATGCGGCAATTGGTCTGCATCGTTCGCCGCGGCGAATCGCAGCCTGAAACCGGTCAGGCTGAAGTGACGACTTCGATGAATCAGCCGGCTCGTTATTCCCCTGAGCCTTATCCGATTGCTCAGCTTTCTTGGGCTGTCTGATTCTGATGAATTACCACGAGTGATTGCTTGCGCAATCTCACGTAGTTTCAAGGGAATCCTTTCGGATTCCTGGGGATTCACGTCTCCCATATCCGGTTTAATCCGGATTACTTTTGTTTCTGAGCAGTTTGATTCTGAATCATCGC
>JAFYGX010000058.1 GCA_017543025.1 Solobacterium sp. | reverse complement strand
TGAAAAAACTTATGGCAGCAGCGGCAGCCGTACTTCTGATCTGGATGGTCTGGCTGACGGTCAGTCTGAGTGAGATGAGACAGAAACCGCAGGCAGCTTCCGCCCATGATCAGAGTGAAACAGCGTATGTAAGCAATACGATTCAGGGCTATACGACAGATCTTACGCAGACGGCGGAAAAAGTGATGTCAAAGCTGGTTACCGTATCGGTTGTAAGCGAACAGAGCGAACAGACCTACAGCGGGGTGATCTATTCCGTAATGGGAACGGATACCTGGATTCTGACGACCGCGAAAGCGGCAGCAGAAGAAGCGGAACTGTTTGTTCGCTTTGATAACGGTCTCACCACTGCAGCACAGCTGCAGGGAAGCGATGCGCTGACGGATATCTGTCTGCTGAAAACGCATCCGGACTTCCCGGCAGAACCAATTGAAGCAGGCAGCTCCGCAGCATTGAAACATGCGGAATACATCATTGCGATGGGCGGCAGAAACCTGCATACGCAGTCCGGGGACTGCAGCTTCGGAATTGTTTCGCGGGCAGGGCAGAAATACCGCAGCCTTGCGGAAGCAGAGCAGGAGTGGATTGTTGAGTTTGTTTCCACAGATGCTTTGGTCTCACCCGTGATGGACGGAGGCATTCTGGTGAATCTCAGCGGGCAGATGGTCGGCATGCTGAGCGGGAACGTGTCTGAGAAGAACGGAATGGCAGCGGCGGTCGGAATGTCTGAACTGTCGCTGGCCTGTGATGAGATCCGCCGGAGTCAGGAAGTGACCCGCGGGTATCTTGGCGTGATTACAAAGGATGTCAGAGAACTGGAACTTTATCAGAAAAGTGCAATGAATCTTCCGCTGGATCTGAACTACGGGCTGGTCGTGATGGAGGTTCTGGACCGCTCGCCTGCACAGGAAGCGGGAATTCAGCCGAATGATGTCATTCAGTCAGCTGATGATGTGCTGATGAGTGCCCCGGATGCACTTCGGAAAGTGCTGTACAGCCATGAAGGCGGCGATCTGATCGAACTGGATGTGATCCGCGGAGATATGACTGCCCAGATGACGGTGACGCTGAGATGATTCAGATTATTGCCTGCGGAAGAGTCAGAGAGAAATGGATGCGGGAAGGAATGGAAGAATATGCGAAACGCATCCGGCCTTACGACAGACTGACGGTGATTGAAGCTGCAGATGAAAAGGCACCGGAAACAAATTCAGATGCGGAAAACCGGAAGGTGCTGAAAACAGAAGGGGAGCGTCTGCTCAGATACGTGAAGGATACAGATCACATGATCCTGCTTGACCTTGCCGGAAAACCAATGGACAGCGTTCAGCTTGCGCAGCATATTGACCGTTGCCGGACGGCAGGAAAGCCGGTGATCGATTTCGTGATCGGCGGTTCGCTTGGTGTAAGCGAAGATCTCATCCGGCGTGCAGATGTAAGGTGGAAGCTGTCGGACAATACCTTTCCGCACCAGCTGTGCCGTCTGCTCGTCCTGGAACAGGTATATCGTTCCTTCCGCATTCTGAATCATGAGCCGTATCATAAATAAGAACTGCAATGTGGGATGCAAAGCTGTTATGCGCATCGGTGATGGTGCAGAAGAAGCTGGCAGTAATTACTACAATATTTGTAACCGCTTGCAAGAATGATGCTGATGAAGTAAAATTTAGATACATTCCATAAGGAGGTTAGATATACAGATGAAACAGATTTCCGTAACAGTTGTAGATCCCGTAGGACTGCACGCACGCCCTGCTACAGTAGCAGTTAACGCCGCAAGCAAATTCAAGAGTGAAGTCAAGGTTGCTTACAAGGGCCGTACAGTCAACATGAAGTCCATCATGGGCGTTATGTCTCTGGGTATCCCGACACAGTCTGAAATCACCATCACATGTGATGGCGATGATGAAGAGGTCGCTGTTAAGACAATTGAAGAAGTTCTTCGTGCTCAGAAAGTAATTGCTTAATCTGATTTACCGAACAGAAGATGCCTGGGCGCATCTTCTTGTTTTTTTAGAGAGTAAATGAAAGGGAAAAAGAAAAATGTACAAAGATGAATACAAGCGCTGGCTTGAAGCGGATCTGCAGGATGTGGATCTCCAGACAGAACTCCTTGCCATCAGGGATGATGACGAAGCAATCAAGGAACGCTTTGCAGTAGCGCTGAAATTCGGTACAGCAGGCCTGCGCGGTACGCTTGGCGCCGGCACGAACCGCATGAACATCTGGGTTGTCCGTCAGGCGACACAGGGCGTTGCAGACTGGGTTAAAACACAGGGCGGCACACAGACTGTCGCAATTTCATATGACTCCCGTCTGAAAGGGTGGAACTTTGCCCGTGACGCAGCCGGCGTACTGGCCGCAAACGGAATCAACGTCCGTATCTATGACGAACTGATGCCGGTTCCGGCACTGAGTTTTGCGACCCGTTATTACAAGTGCAATGCAGGCATCATGATCACAGCCTCCCATAATCCGGCAGTATACAACGGATTCAAGGCATATGGCCCGGATGGCTGCCAGATGACAGACGATGCGGCAGCAGTTGTTTATGACAGCATTCAGAAGACGGATGTTCTCACCGGTGCGAAATACATGAGCTTTGCGGAAGGTGTTGAGAAGGGTCTGATCCGGTTTGTCGGCAATGACTGCAGAAATGCACTTTATGAAGCAATCGAAGCACGCCAGGTTCGCCCGGGTCTCTGCAAGTCCGCCGGACTGAAGCTTGTATATTCCCCGCTGAACGGAACCGGACTCGTACCGGTCACTCATATCCTGAAAGATATGGGCATTACCGATATCACGATCGTTCCGGAACAGGAATATCCGAACGGTTATTTCACAACCTGTCCGTATCCGAATCCGGAGATCTATGCAGCGCTGGCAAAAGGACTTGAGCTTGCCAAGGAAGTCGGTGCGGATCTCATGCTGGCGACAGACCCGGACGCAGACCGTGTCGGTATCGCAATGCGGTGTCCGGACGGAACCTATGAGCTTGTCAGCGGCAATGAAATGGGCGTTCTTCTTCTGGATTACATCTGCAAAGGCCGCATTGAAAACGGTACAATGCCGAAGAACCCGGTTGCGGTCATGTCGATCGTTTCCACTCCGCTTGCCGACAAAGTCGCTGAACACTATGGCGTTGAAATGCGTCATGTTCTGACCGGCTTCAAATGGATCGGTGATCAGATTGCACAGCTCGAAGCGGATGGAGAAGTGGATCGCTTCATCTTCGGATTTGAAGAGAGCTACGGCTATCTGGCCGGACCGTATGTCCGTGACAAGGATGCGATCATCGGATCAATGCTGATCTGTGAGATGGCAGCTTACTATCGTTCCATCGGTTCTTCCATCAAGCAGCGCCTGGAAGAGATCTACAGCGAATACGGACGTTATCTGAACAAGGTTGACAGCTTCGAATTCCCGGGTCTTTCCGGAATGGATAAGATGGCCGGAATCATGAGCGGTCTGAGAGAACAGGCGCCTGCTGAATTTGCCGGCCGCAAGGTTGTGAAGGTCACAGACTACAGCAAGCCGGAAGAAACCGGTCTGCCAAAGGCAAATGTATTGCTCTATACCTTGGAAGACGGCGCAAGTGTGATTGTCCGTCCGTCCGGAACAGAGCCGAAGATCAAAACCTATTTCACAACACTTGGCAAAGATCTCGAAGCAGCACAGAAGGAAAAGGACGAACTTGCGGAAGCCTGCAAGCCGATTCTCTCCTGATCAGATTCTGAAGAACTGCATATTTTAAAGGAAAAGGTAATCCGTTTCAGTAATGGAACATACCTTTTCTTTTTTTTGTCCGGTCGAATTGTGCCGGAAACCGGATTCCTTCTTTCTAGCGGACACGAATCGTTTTACAATAAAGGAAACGTCCTTCGCTTCATGGAGGAATACGGAAGGGAGCACCCGTCAAATGGACCAGGAGCGGATCATCAATGATTTTCATCAGGGACACTGTATCGATGCGTGGCAGCTGTTCGGTGCTCATTTTTCGTATGAAGGCGGGCAGGGCGTACGCTTTACCGTCTATGCTCCGCACGCAAGAAATGTCAGTGTGATCGGCAGTTTCAATGACTGGAACGCAGATGCCGCAAGAATGAGCCGGACCGGATTCAGCGGAATCTGGAGCGTATTTGTAAAAGGGGTAAAGGAATGGGATTCCTATAAATATCGGATCGAAGACAAAAACGGATTCACCCGTGACAAAAGCGATCCGTATGCTTTTTACAGTGAGACAAGACCTGACAATGCGTCAAAGGTATATAACATTCATGATATCCGCTGGAGTGATTCAGACTGGATGAGAAAGCGGTCGATCGGGCTTGATCAGCCGGTATCGATCTATGAAGTATACGCAGGCGGCTGGAAACATAACGGAAAATACCCGTATACCTATCCGATGATGGAAGAGCATCTCATACCCTATGTGAAAGAACACGGGTTTACGCACATTGAAATGATGCCGCTGAATGAATATCCGTTTGACGGCTCCTGGGGCTATCAGGCTTCCGGGTATTTCAGCTGTACAAGCAGATATGGCAATCCGACGGAATTCGCCTCCTTCGTGAATGCATGTCACAGGGAAGGAATCGGCGTGATCATGGATATCGTGCCGGTACATTTTGTCAAGGATGCGTTTGGACTCAGGCAGTTTGACGGACAGGCGCTTTATGAATATCAGAAGGCAGAAGATGCCGAAAGCCAGTGGGGAACATTGAATTTTGATCTCTGGAAGGAGGAGGTGCGCTCGTTTCTGATTTCAAGCGGGGTGTTCTGGTGCAGGACCTTTCATATTGACGGCATCCGCATGGATGCGGTTTCCAATATGATTTACTGGGGCGGAAACCGGGACCGCGGAATCAATGAGGGAGCGCTGAATTTTGTCAAGCGGTTCAATTATTATCTGCGGAAGGAGTTTCCGAATGTGATGCTGATTGCGGAGGATTCTTCGGATTTTCCGCATGTGACGGTTTCTACGCTTGACGGAGGTCTCGGATTTGATTACAAGTGGGATCTCGGATGGATGAACGATACGCTGCGGTATTATGAGACGGATCCGCTTTATCGGGTCTATGACCATCATAAACTGACGTTTTCCATGGCGTATTTTTACAGCGAGCGATTTCTGCTTGCCCTGAGCCATGATGAAAATGTTCACGGAAAGAAAACAATCATCGACCGGATGTGGGGGAGCTACGAGCAGAAATTCGCCCAGGTGAAGAATCTGTATGCGTATATGTATGCCCACCCCGGGAAGAAGCTGAATTTCATGGGAAATGAGATCGCTTCGTTCCGGGAGTTTGACGAAACGAAAGAACTTGACTGGGGTCTGCTCAGCTATCCGAGACACAGCAGTTTTCTGCGGTTTTTCACTGATCTGAACCGGATCTATCTGTATCATCCCGCTCTGTCTGAAAATGATTTTGAGTTCAGCGGCTTTCAGTGGATTGACGCAGATAATGCAGAACAGTCGGTGTTTTCCTTTTACCGGAAAAGCCGGAAAGAATATCTGCTCTGCGTGATGAATCTGACCGGCGCTTCCTATGAGATATATGATATTCCCGTTCCGGCAAAAGGGGTGTGGACGGAAATCATGAACACGGAAAAAGAGATCTATGACGGATGCGGAATCTATAATCCGAAACCGCTGCGCGCGAAGAAGGTGAATGAACCGGCGCGGTTTCCGCAGAAAATCACGATTGCTCTTGCGCCGTTTGCGGCTGCCTGGTTTATTACAGGGATACGGTAACTGTGTCCCTCATTTGTGTTATACTGTTGCGGAAATCTGAAAGCAGGGAAAATTATGTTCAATAACAAAGAAGAATTCAAATCGGAGTTTACACAGCGGCTGATCGAGATTTACGGAACGCCGGTTGAGATGACCCATCCGACAGAACGGTATCTCGTACTGGGTGATATGGTGCGCAATTATGCATCCGTAAACTGGAAGGATACAAAGGTTGCGATACAGAAACAGAAAGCCAAGCAGGTATATTACTTTTCCATGGAGTTTCTCCTTGGCCGTTCACTGACCAGCAATCTCAAGAACCTCGGAATATATGACATTGTTGTCGAGGGATTAAAGGAACTGGATATCAATTATGAAAACGTTGCCGCAATGGAACGCGATGCAGGTCTTGGCAACGGCGGTCTCGGACGGCTTGCCGCATGTTTCATGGACAGCGCAGCGACGGAAAACCTTCCGGTCAACGGCAACTGCATCCGGTATCAGTGCGGTCTGTTCCGTCAGCTGATCGATCATGAAGGAAACCAGATTGAGGTTCCTGATATGTGGATGCGGATTGGCAACCCGTTTGAAGTACGCAAACCAAAACACGCGGTGGATGTGAAATTCTGGGGAAACGTGGAAGTATCCGGCGACGGGCAGGGAAGGCTCCATTTCAATCATGTGAATGCGGAACATATTCTCGCTGTGCCTTATGATATGCCGATGATCGGCGCAAATACCAAGATGACGAATACGCTCCGTCTCTGGCAGGCGGAACCGTCTGACCGCTCTCCGAAGTGGATGGATTACCGGAAATATCTGCAGGAAGTAAATGAGATCTGCCTGAATGTCTATCCGGACGATACGACGGAAGAGGGGAAATATCTCCGCCTGAAGCAGCAGTATTTCTTTGTCAGTGCCGGGATTGACTCCATTGTCAAGGCACATCTCAAGAATTATCCGAATCTCGATAATCTCGCAGAAGTGCTTTCCATTCAGCTGAACGATACGCACCCGGTCCTTGCGATTCCGGAACTGATGCGCGTACTGATGGATGACTATGGATATGAATGGGAAGAGGCCCGTCAGATCACAAAATCCGTCATGTCCTACACCAATCATACCGTTATGAGCGAAGCGCTTGAGCGGTGGCCGGTTGAATATGTACAGAGACTTCTGCCGCGTATCTACATGATCATCGACGAGATCAACAGCCGTTACGGGCATTATCTGTATGAGCGGTTCCCGAACGAGAACAATCTCTGGTATGATACCCGGATCATTGACAACGGCGTCATTCATATGGCCCGCCTTGCGGTTCTGATGTCGCATACAGTCAACGGCGTTGCCGAGATTCACAGCGGTCTTCTGAAAACGGATCTGTTCCGTCATTATTACCGGATGTTCCCGGAGCGCTTCCAGAACAAGACAAACGGAATTACCCCGCGCAGATGGATGCTTTACAGCAATCCGGAACTCAGGGAGCTGATTAAGGAAACAATCGGTGATGAATTTGAAACGGATTTTTCAAAGATTGAGCAGTTCCTCGATTACGCCGATGACCCGAAGATTCAGAAAAAGGTCATGGCGGTCAAGCAGAAGCGCAAGGAAATCCTGCGGGAGTACATCCGCCGTACGACCGGCATAGAGGTTGACCCGGATTCGATCTTCGACAGTCAGGCAAAACGGCTTCATGCATATAAGCGGCAGCTGCTTAATATCATGCATGTGATTTATCTGTATCAGCGCATCAAGTCGGATCCGAATTTCAGAATCTATCCGCATACGTATATCTTTGCGGCCAAAGCGGCTCCGGCGTATGTATTTGCCAAGAAAGTCATCAAGCTGATCAACTGTGTCGCAAAGGTTGTGAACAATGATCCGGATGTCAACGGCATGCTTAAGGTGGTATTCCTGCCGAACTACAGTGTGACGATGTCGGAAACACTGATGAACGGTTCGGATGTATCCGAACAGATTTCCACCGCCGGCAAGGAAGCCAGCGGCACCGGCAATATGAAGTTCATGATGAACGGCGCAATTACACTGGGAACGCTGGATGGCGCCACAGTTGAGATTGACCGTCTTGTCGGAAGAGAAAATGATGTCATCTTCGGTCTTACCATTGAGGAGATTGAACGGTTCCGTCAGACATACCGGGCAATTGACTATGTCAACAGCGACAGCCGGATCCGCAATATTCTGAATACATTTATCGACGGTACATGGAATGGAAATCAGGATGATTTCCGGCCGATCTATGAGGAACTGATGATGAAGAACGATGAATTCCTTGTTCTTGCGGACTTTGATTCCTATGTAAGCGCACAGGAAGAAATCAGCCGCCGTTATCAAGACCGCAGCGGATGGGCGAAGAGCTGCATCATTAACATTGCGAAATCTTCATATTTCTCAAGCGATCGTACCATTCGCCAGTATGGTGAGGATGTCTGGCACATCAAACCGATAAAACTCTGATTGATTCAGAAGAAGATTTAGAATAAGATAAGGGCGTTTACAGAACGCTCTTTTCATTATGCCAGGAGGTGTCCTATGAAAGCTTTTCTGGATGACTTCGGTCGGGTACAGGTCTGCCTGTCGAAAGATTATTACAACGGAAGCGCCGGCGGATTCTACATTACCGGAGAAAACGGGATGTGCAGTGACTGCGTGATCCGGGGAGTGGAAGAACATGACCGGGAAATCTGGTATAACCTCACGATTCCTGCAGAGTTCCAGTTCGGTCAGGTTTATACCATTCATGAATCGCATGGAAAACAGGTTCCGCTTCAGATCCGCCACATTGTGCGGACAGCGGAATTTGACCGCCAGTTCACCTATCACGGGGATGATCTCGGTGCGGAATATACAAGAGAAAATACGAATTTTGCCCTCTGGGCCCCGACGGCGGTTCATGCGTATGTCCGGCTGATCAGCCCGCTGAAACAGGTGACGGTTCACGTGATGACAAGAACCGATAAAGGGGTGTTCAGGATATGCATTAATGGTGACCTCAGCAGTTTTCTCTATACCTTTCTCATTGAACGGGATGGAATCATGGTCGAAAGCATCGATCCTTACGGGCTTTCTTCGGACGCCAACAGCCAGCATTCTGCTGTAATAGACCGCAGCCGGATCGAAGAGATTCCTGATCCCGGTACCGGCCTGGTGATGAACAGCGCAACAGATGCGATTATCTATGAATGCAGCGTGCGGGATATGACAAGCTCAAAGGAAACCGGCACTGCGACAAACGGAAAATTCATTTCACTTTCTGAAAGCGGCACCAGCTGGAAGCTGAACCCGACAGGTCTTGATTACCTGGCGGATCTCGGTGTTACGCATGTTCAGCTGCAGCCTGTGATGGACTTTCTGACGGTGGATGAGAACCATCCGGACCGCGGCTATAACTGGGGATATGATCCGGAGCAGTTTTTTGCGCTGGAAGGAAGCTACAGCACGGATGCGGATGACCCTTACTGCAGGGTGACGGAATTCCGCAGGATGATCGCTGCACTGCATGCGAAAGGGCTGAAAGTCACACTTGATGTGGTGTTCAACCATATGTATGATGTCGGAAAATCACCGTTTGACCGGATTGTACCGTATTATTATTTCCGCTATACGGATAACGGGTGGCTGTCTAACGGCAGCTATTGCGGCAACGATCTCGACAGCAAGCGGCCGATGATGCGCAAGCTGATTCTGGACGTGATCCGCACCTATATGAGCCTTTACAATATTGATGGCTTCCGCTTTGATCTGATGGGCATTCTTGATGTGGATACCATGAATGAAATTTACCGTACTGCCCGTTCGATCAAACCGGATGTCCTGATCTACGGAGAAGGGTGGGATATGCCTACCGCTCTTGCGCCCGAAGAGAAGGCGAAGATCTATAACCAGCATCATATGCCGGGCATCGGACATTTTAATGACAGCTTCCGGGATATCTGCAAGGGAAAGACAAGTGATGACAGCAAGTATGACAAAGGCTATCTGACCGGAAATCTCGGAATGGCGTTTGATATGTGCAGCGCGCTCAGCGGAAACTCGAAAGGAGATCCGTATTTCCTCCGGTTTGACAACCCGGCTCAGAGCGTCAATGCGCTGGAGACGCATGACAACGCCACTGCGTGGGATAAGATGCATATGTGCTGCGGAGAGGAACCGCGTGAGATCCGGATGAAGCGTCAGAAGCTGCTGCTTGCGGCAACCATGCTGGCACAGGGAATTCCGTTTATTCATCAGGGAATGGAATTCTGCGGCACAAAGCAGGACAACACAAACTCCTACAACTCCGGTGATTCGATCAATCAGATGAACTGGGATCGGATGATTCTGTATTACGACATTGTGATCTATACCAGAAAGATGATCGCGCTGCGCCGTAAGTACCGCGCATTCCGGCTTGAAACCGGAGCACAGATGCAGAAATATGTGCATTTCCATCTTGCGGACGGATATATCGTATTCTATGACATCGACTATCCGGATGCCGAAAGCGCATCCGGCGGACTGCGGGTCATCTTCAACCCGTCGCTTAATGATCATTACTTCCATTTTGATACGGAATATGAAATCATTGCGGATGAAAACGGCATTGCGAAGCCGGGACTGACTGCAGAGATCCGCTCGCCGCAATGTTCCTGCATCGTATTATCTAAACCGCTTAAGACAGGCTGAGCCTGTCTTTTGTTATAATGAGACAGGCAGAGGAGGAACACTAATGCATTGGTTAAGAACGCTGGGTACCTGTCTGATTACGGCAGGTCTGATTACGACATCATTTATGCCGGCACGCGCAGAAGAAGGAAATCCGGATTTTGACCGGTTCTGCGACTCGGAATATGTTCATATGATGGAATCAGATTATATGACAATGCACTACAGCATAAAGGATTACCGGGCATTATCTATTAACAAGCCGGAGACAACGATCGGAGATGCGTCATGGGAATCATTTGCCGATGCGGTGAATGACGGAGAAGCATCACGCGAAAAGTTGAATTCGTTTTCCTATTCTTCCCTGAGCAGAGAACAGCAGCGAGTCTATGATCTGTATCAGTCTTATCTGAAGGATATGATCGATCTCAACAGCAATCCCTGGCTCGCAGCTTATTTCAATCCGGCAGATGGCATACAGGAAAACCTTCTGACGAATTTCACGGAATTCCAGTTCCGGGAAAAAGAAGACTTTGACGATTATCTGAGTGTGATGTCAACCGTTCCGCAATATATTGACGATGCGCTGGACGTTACGAAGAAACAGGCTGCGGAAGGGTTTTTCCTGCGGGATGACATGCTTGATATGGTTGAGGAATCAATCGATGGATTCACCGCAAAGAAAGAAGACAACGAACTGATTGTTACGTTCAACAACAAGATTGATGCGTTTGCGGGATTATCGGAAGATGAAAAGCAGATGTACCGGGACCGCAACCGGGAGATTGTCCTGAATTCCTTTATTCCGGTATATCTCCGGATGAAGAAGGAACTGGAAGGGCTGCGCGGTTCACGGTCGTTCGACGGAGGAATGGCAGACTATCCGGCCGGCGGAAGAGAATACTATGAGATGATCGTCCGGGCCAAGACCAGCAGCGACGAATCCATCGAAGAGCAGTTTCAGGAATGCTCGGATTATCTCGAAGAACTGATTGATGAGTATATTCAGCTGTATATCAGAAATCCGAATGTTGATGAAATGCGGCTGAGTGAAAACACATCGCTGAAGGATCCGGGAGAATCGCTGGAATATCTGCGGAATCACCTGCAGAATTTTCCCGATGCAGCGGATGTGGAATATGAATACGACTGGCTGGATCCTTCTGTCGCAAATGACAGTGTGGTTGCCTATTATGTAAGTCCGCCGGTCGATGACTTCCGGCACAATGTGATCCGGATCAACCGGGATGGGATCGGAGATGAGAACGATCTGTATTCCACACTCTCTCATGAAGGATTCCCGGGGCATCTGTATCAGACGACCTGGTATTACAATACCAGTCCGCGTCTGCTGGAGTCCGAGATGGGATTTATCGGTTACAGCGAAGGCTGGGGAATGTATTCGGAGTGGTGCGCATGGGAAGTCAGCGATATTCATCCGGATGCGGCGGAGCTGAACCGGATCTTCATCGCACTCAGCTATATTGAAGACGCTGCTGTCGATCTTGCGGTCAACGGTATGGGCTGGGGAGAAGATGAAGTCGGAGACTGGCTGGAAAGCATCGGACTGAATCGTGAATCGACACCGGATCTTGTGGATTTTGTCATTCAGCGTCCGGGAGTGATTCTGCCGTACGGCGTCGGAATGATGCGGTTTCTGACGCTGCGGAAACAGACAGAAGATGCGCTGAAGGAAAGCTTTAACGCGAAGGAATTTCACACGGTGCTTCTCACGGGAGGCGACCGGCCGTTTGATATGGTGGAAGAAGATGTCTCGGCTTACATTGCCGCAAAGAGAAACGGAACCGCCGGCACATTTGTCCCGGGGCCGGAGCACGTAACAGAGTCAGAACCGGTTTCCAGTCTTCCTGGCTGGATCAGCCTGGGATTCTGTACCGTGGTTGCGGCGGTCTCGGCATTCAGCCTGCATAACCGGCTGAGGAGGGGACCTCTTGCGTAAATACATTGTGGGGGTTCTGATGTTATCGCTGATCTGTGGCTGCAGTTCAGCGGTCTCTGATCCGCCTGACCAGACGCCTTCTTCTGTCCCGTACAGTTCACAGGCAGAGGAAGAACCGGCGGATTCCGGGATCACATACCGGGCGGCAGAGAAACAGACGGCGAAAATCGGACAGCTGATCAGCGAAAACCGATGGGATGAAGTGTCTCTGCTTGCTGTGCAGAATACAGGCGAAGATCACAGCGGCCAGGCACTCAGGGAAGCGTTTCTTTCAGGAGATGACAGCAGTTATTCTCTTGTCGGATCAGCGCCGGTCTGCCGGAACGGACATCTGGGCGGCAGCGTGATCCTGAACAGCGGTGATCAGGTGAAAGAAGCGTTATTTCGGTTCAATGACGAGCTGAAGATCGAATTGATCCGGTTTGCGGAGCGGCCTTCACCTGCGGAACCGGAACATTCGGAACAGTGGCTCGAACAATGGATCACAGCCGGAAATGCACCGCAGATTCAGGGAATCCTGACGCTTCCGGTTCAGACATCAGAAGAAGCTGCGGACAGTGACGACAAACGGATACCGCCGTCGGTTGCTGTGCTGATGCCGGAAGAACTGGACGATTCGATGAATGAGTCCGGCTCGAATACAGAACTGAGAAAAGATCTGGCCCATGCGCTTGCGGAACATGGAATCGCAAGCGTGCGGTTTGATATGCGCGGCTATGAAGAACCGCTTCTGAGCGAAGTGTTCGGCTATGATCTGGATCTGCTGCTGAACGATGATATCGCCTCTATCTTTCATCAGCTGGAAACGCATCCGGTCAATGCACGGGATATCATTTATGTCGGCCATGGGGCAGGCGGGACGATCGGCTATTCGCTTGTTTATCATCACTTTGAAGTGACTGGCGGGCTGGTGCTGATCAATTCGCCGTTCAGCGAAGACGGAGTGCATCTGTTTTCGAGAGCTTCCTGGCTGTCGGAAGAGCTTGCGGACGAAGCAGCCGAGAAGATCAGCGAAGAAGCTGCGGGCAGTGAATATACCGGAGGCTATCCGCTTTCCTGGTGGCGGCAATGGGACAGCATGGGCGCATTGCTGTATACCCGCTATGTTGCGATACCGATTCTGATTCAGCAGGGAAAAGACGATGCGATCGTTCTTCCGGATCAGGATTACGAGAACTGGAAAACGCAGAAAGGCTCGAATGTAACAATGAAGCTGTATGAGGGAATCGGTCATGATCTGCGGGAAGAAAGCGGCATGTTCTGTGATCTGATTGCAGAAGATATTGCCGACTGGCAGAATGGCACTGATATTAACCGGAAGAAAAAAGAAGAAGAGAAACCGGAAGCTTCGCCTTCCGCATCTCCTGCTTCGGGGAAACGGACATGATTCATAACGGATGGTGGCCATGGCTGCAGAATGAATGGCAGCAGCCGTATTTTCAGGCGCTCTCTGCGTTTCTGAAGGAAAGTTATGCAACGAAACAGATCTACCCGCCGAAACATCTGGTGTTCAGTGCCTTTGAAGCATGTGATGTTCCGGATATCAGAGTTGTGATCCTGGGACAGGATCCTTACCATGAGCCGGGCCAGGCGCACGGAATGTGCTTTTCGGTAAACCCCGGAATTGAGATTCCGCCAAGCCTTGTGAATATTTACCGCGAACTGGAATCCGACTGCGGCTGTTATGTTCCGAACAACGGTTATCTGATGCCGTGGGCGAAACAGGGTGTGTTTCTGCTCAACACCGTGATGACGGTGGAGCGGGGCAGGGCGAATTCCCACCGGGGCAGAGGCTGGGAAACATTTACCGATCATGCCATTGCAAAGATCAGTGAGAAGAAAGAACCGACGGTGTTTCTGCTCTGGGGAAGCAATGCACGCAGTAAAGCTGGGATGATTGACCGCTCCCGTCATCTGGTGCTTGAGACCGCGCATCCGTCGCCCCTGAGTGCATACCGGGGGTTCTTCGGCTGTCGTCATTTTTCCCGGGCGAATTCGTTCCTTGAAGCCAACGGCAGAACGCCGGTGAACTGGCAGATTCCGAATATCTGAACAGGAGTGTCGAATGCGGTTTGAAACGTATGAACAGGCAGAACAGTGGATTCTTTCAAGAAAGAAACTGCTGGTGTATTATGAACCGTTTGCGGCGGCGATGAAAGAGGCGGGAGATCCGCAGAAGGATCTTCTGTGTTTTCATGTGGCGGGCACCAACGGAAAAGGGAGCACCTGCTGTGTGCTGTATGAGATTCTGAGAACGAAGTACCGCAAAGTCGGAAGATACACGTCGCCTCAGCTGATCAGCTTCCGGGACCGCACGGTGATCAATGACGAGTGGATTCCCGGGAACAAGGTTCTGGAATATGCAAACCGGTATGAAGAGCTGATTGAGCGCTATGAGCTTGGTACGGTCGGCATCAGTACGATGTTCAGCTTTCTCTGGTTCAAAGAGGAGAAGGTGGATGCGGCGGTGATCGAAACAACGATGGGCGGCCGTTATGATACAACAAATATCATCCCTTCTGCGGCAGTTTCCGTAATCACTTCCATCGGCTTCGATCATATGGAATTTCTTGGCGGAACACTGGCGGAAATTGCCGGCGAGAAAGCGGGAATCATCAAGGAAAACAGACCGGTTGTCATCGGTGATATGGAAGAAGAAGCGCTGGCTGTCATCGAGCAGGAAGCGGCAGTCCGGCACGCCCGGGTTCTGCGGTGTCTTCCGTTTGAAGACTGCGGAGGAACTGCATTTCTGGCAGACGGCATCCGTTATGAAACGGGCAATACCGCTCCGTATTTCAAATATGATGCCGCACTTGCACTTACGGCAGCGAAAACAGACGGAATCGATCTGTCTTCCGAAGCGGTCCGGGCGGCGGTAAAGAACAGCAGCTGGCCTGGCCGGTTTGAAACCGTTTCCGTCCATCCGCGCATCGTGATTGACGGAGCGCATAACCCGGATGGAATGAATGCACTGAAGAATGCGGCCAGAGAATGTCCGCATCCTCTGATCGGTGTATTTACTGCACTGAAAGACAAGCAGGGGCCGGAAATGAAACGGCTTATGGAATCCTTCTGCGATTCGGTTATCGTTACTGAATTTTCCAATTACCGGGCAGCAGATGCGGCTTCGCTTGGCGGCTGTATCGTTAAGGACTGGCGGAAGGCGGTTGAAGAGGCCTGTGCTCTGGCGGGTGAAACAGGAACGGTTCTTGTCAGCGGCTCACTGTATTTCATCAGTGAAGTGCGAAACTATGTACTTCAGAAACAGAAGCAGAAACAGCCGCATTTCGGGCAGAACTGAGCGCATGGAAACAAAGAGGAAGAACTGACAGAAACGGTGTTTCAGGAAATGACAGGAGTGGGATCACCTCTGTCATTTTTGAAAAAAATCAGATATGTTTCAAAATCCTAAAAAAAGAGGTTTCTTTTCGTATATAATGAAAGCGGTATCATTACTTATAGTTCAGGAGGCTAAATTATAATCATGAGAGCGAACAGTATGGTGGCCATGATTCTTGCAGGGGGACGCGGTTCCCGTCTGTATGATCTGACCAAGAAAGTCGCAAAGCCGGCAGTTCATTTCGGCGGCAAGTACCGGATTATCGACTTCCCACTCAGCAATTGCGCTAATTCCAAGATTCAGACCGTAGGTGTTCTCACCCAGTATGAATCCGTGCTTCTCAACTCATATGTTGCACGTGATCATTACTGGGGTCTGGATACAAACGACGGCGGTGTTTATGTTCTTACACCGCGTGAGCGCGACACGACCAATCTTGAAGTCTACCGCGGTACTGCCGATGCGATTACGGCAAACATTGACTTCCTTGACAGCATGAATCCGGAATACATTCTGATTCTGTCGGGCGACCACATCTACAAGATGAACTACGACAAGATGCTGAAGCACCACAAAGAGACAGGGGCGGATGCGACGATCGCAGTACGTGAGGTTTCCCTGAAGGAAGCGACACGGTTTGGCATCATGAATACCGATGCGGATGATGTGATCGTGGAGTTTGAAGAAAAGCCGGCGAAACCGAAGAGCAATCTCGCTTCGATGGGCATTTACATCTTCACATACAAGACACTCCGGAAGTATCTCGTTGCGGATGCGAAGAATGAAGCGAGCAACCACGACTTCGGTAAAGACATCATTCCGACCTATCTGAATGACAAGAAGCGTCTTGTGGCATATCGCTTCAAGGGTTACTGGAAGGATGTCGGAACCGTCGATTCCCTCTGGGAAGCAAATATGGATCTGCTCGAAGACAATGCGGAACTTGATCTCGGTGATCCGACCTGGAAGATCTATACCGAAGATGTCAATGCGCTTCCGCAGTTTATCGGAGAGGACGCAAAAGTCAGACACTGCTATGTGACACAGGGATCTGTAATTGACGGAACAGCAGAAAATTCCGTGATCGGCACCAATGTCGTCATTGAAAAGGGTGCGAAGGTCATTGACAGTGTGATTCAGCCGGGTGCGATTATCCGTTCCGGCGCAACGGTAACCCGCTGCATCGTCGCAGATGACGTGGAAGTGCCTGCCGGCAAGACCTTCGGTTCCAAGGACAGCAAGGAAATTGTACTTGTTGCAGGACAGAAAGGCGAGTAAGGAGGAGACAGATATGCGTGCATTAGGAATTATCAGTTTTGAGGACAGTACGGCAAATATCGAGGGTCTCGTTGATCATCGTCCGGTACCTGCGATTGCGTTCATGGGACGCTACCGTGTTGTTGACTTCATTTTAAGCAATATGACCAACTCCGGAATCGGAAACGTTCAGATCTACTGCAAGGAAAAACCGCGCAATCTGATCGAGCATCTCGGTGACGGAAAGCATTACAACATCAACTCCAAGCGCGGAAAACTCCGTCTGCTGTATGGCGAAAAGAACTTCTCCTCGGAAGTTTACAACCACGATGTCGCCAACTACATGCTAAACATGCAGTACATCGAGGAAGATCCGAACCCGTATGTCGTGATCGCACCGAGTTATTTCATTTATTCACTTGATTTCAATGATGTTCTTGAACAGCATATTGAAAGCAAGGCAGACATTACCATGTGCTATGCATCCGTGAAGGATGCGAAGACTTCCTTCCTTGGCTGTGACGTTGTCAAGCTGGACAAGTTCAAGACCGTCAAGAGCATTGAGAAAAACCGCGGCAAGCTGAAGAATCAGACCGTTTCGCTGGAAGCGTATGTGATGTCGAAGAAGCTGTTCATTGAGCTGGTCAGAAAAGCAGCTGAAACTTCTTCCCTGTACTGGTTCAAGGATGTGCTCGCAGATTCTGTGGAAGAACTGAACGTAAAGGGATATCAGGTCAAAGGATATGTTGCCTGCCTGAACTCGCTGCCTGAATTCTTCCGTGTTTCCATGGAACTGATCGACTATGATAAGGCGATTCAGCTGTTCAAGCCGGGATGGCCGATCTACACGCAGACCAACGACAGCTGCCCGACAACCTTTACGGAAAATTCCAAGGTTAAGCACAGCATTGTGGCGAACGGCTCTGTTATTGACGGAACAGTTGAAAACTCGATCATCAGCCGCGGCGTGACCGTATGCAAGGGAGCTGTTGTAAAGAACTGCATTATTCTGCCGGATGCATATATCGGCGAGAATGCGAAGCTTGATCATGTGGTCGTCGACAAATATGCGATTGTCCATCATGTCAAGAAGCTGGAAGGAACCGATGCGGCACCGGTATATGTACGCCGCAGAGACCGCATCTGATAGAAAGGGATTCTATGGGAAGATCAATTCTGTTTGTTGGCGGAGAGGCGCTTCCGTTTATCAAGACCGGCGGACTTGCGGACGTGATGGCAAGTCTTCCGAATGCGCTTGTTAAACGGGGACACGATGCGCGTGTGGTGATTCCGCTTTACAAGAAGATCATTGAAAAATATTATGATCAGCTTGAGCGGATCGGAACCATTCAGGTTCACTCGGGCTGGATCGATCAGCCGGCAACTTACTACACCGCTACAGTCGATGGCGTTGTCTATTACTTTGTCGAGCATCAGCACTATTATGAGCGTGATGGACTTTACGGGTATGATGATGACGGCGAGCGCTTTGCATTCTTCCAGCGTGCAGTGCTTGATATGATCTATTTCATCGACTGGTGGCCGAATATCATTCATTCGAATGATTGGCAGACCGGCATGATCCCGCTTCTCTGTCATGCATGCTACGCAGATGACTATCGTTATCAGGCGATCAAGCATGTTTACACGATTCACAATCTTGCATTCCAGGGCAACTTCGGCGTCGATATGCTGCCGAGCTGCCTTGGACTGGATTACTACTATTTCGACAACGGATCGATCAAATTCGATACCGGCATTTCATTCATGAAAGCAGGTCTGGTCTATGCGGATAAGATCACGACCGTATCGCCGACTTATTCATCTGAGATTCTGACACAGACGTATGGTGAGAAAATGGATTCCATTCTCCGCTATCGCCGGGATGATCTCTGGGGGATTGTCAACGGAATCGATACGAAGGAGTGGGATCCGAGGACCGACAAACTGCTTGCGAAGAATTATGACGTGCGCAGTTATGTCAGCGGCAAGAAGGCAAACAAGCTGGAGCTTCAGAAAGAGCTTGGCCTGAGAGAAACCAATGATGTATGCATGATCGGCATTGTTTCGCGTCTCACAAATCAGAAGGGAATTTATCTCATTACAGATCGGCTTCAGGAAATCATGGGCATGGATATTCAGTTCGTGGTTCTCGGAACCGGTGAGATCAATGCGGAGAATGCATTCAAGTGGATGGAATCCGAGTATAAGGGCAAAGGCGTATACTATTGCGGCTATAACGAAGAACTTGCACATCGGATCTACGCAGGCTGCGACCTCTTCCTGATGCCGTCGCTGTATGAGCCATGCGGTATCGGTCAGCTGATTGCGATGCATTACGGAACACTTCCGCTGGTTCGTGAAACGGGCGGGCTGAAGGATACCGTACATCCGTACAACCAGTACACCGGAGAAGGAAACGGATTCAGCTTCTGGGCTGCCAACGCCGATGACATGGTCTATACGCTTCGCTGGGCCGTGGAGCAGTACTATGACAACAAGCCCGGATGGAAGGGCCTGATCAAGAGCGCGATGACGACAGATGTATCCTGGGAGAAATCTGCCGGCATCTATGAACAGCTGTATTATCAGCTGTGCAACTGGCCGGATAACTGATCCGCTGAGACAGACATTCGTGAAAGAACAGCCTTCAGACGAGGGCTGTTTTTCAGATGAGCCGGACTGGCAATGTCATCTGCTGATTAGACAATCATTGAAAAGAACAGTAATATATAGAAACGTAATAGCAGAAGCGGGGGAGAGAAAGTATGCTGAAACAGGTATCCGTAATTGCGGAAAACAAAAAGGGTTCCATGAACCGGATCATCGGCCGGATTTCTGAGGCCGGCATTGATTTCTATAATGTCGTAAGTAACGACAGTCCGGAATTCGGAATTATCCGGATGCTGTGTTCCGACCCGGTAAGCGCTTCAAAGATTCTGAGCGAAGCGGGGTATCTTGTAAAAACGGATGATGTTCTCGGTGTTGTGATTTCCGAAAAAGTCGGCAGTCTGAATCAGCTGCTCGGCGATGTGTCAGACAGCCGGATCAACATAGATTATCTGTATGTATGCTATATTCGCAATGTATCCGATCCGGTTGCGATCCTGCATGTGCAGGAGAGTGCCGAGGTGCAGGAATGTCTGATCGGAAAAGGATATACCTGTCTGAATAATAACTCGCTGTAATCCCTGCGGGGTTCATCTGGGGTACAGAACCGAAAATACCGAACGAAACGGAGTGAAACAAATTCATTCCGTTTTCATATTATTTTCAGAATTGTGAAAATTAAATGATGAAATGTGTTGAATTGATGAAATCTTCTCAATATAATAGACACAACTTCATTTCTGAAGTTAGAAAACGAGGGAAAGAATTATGAAATTCGAACAGTTAGTCAAAGGAGGCCTCGCGGCAGTCATGACATTGTCGCTGGCAGCCTGCGGCAATGGATCTTCTTCCAATGCAAATGCAGGTACTTCTGCAACAGCAGATTCCGGCACAGCTACCGCTGCAGCAGACAGCGGATCCGCAGCCGGCACAGCAGCTTTCAAACTCGGTCTCTCCGGACCTCTGACCGGCGGTGCTTCCGTATATGGCCAGGCGGTAAAGAACGCGGTTGAAATTGCGGTTGAAGAAATCAACGAAAAGGGTGAAGTTAAATTTGACTTCACAATGGAAGATGATGAGCACGATGCAGAGAAGGCCGTAAATGCCTACAACGCACTCAAGGACTGGGGCGTTCAGATCTCCCTGTGCACCGTTACTTCCGCACCTGGTGCAGCCGTTGCACCGCTTTATCAGGAAGACTCCACATTCGCTCTGACACCGTCCGGCTCTTCTCTGGCGGTTATCTATGCGGATTCTGACAACATGGCAAATGCATACGGAAATGTATTCCAGATGTGCTTTACCGATCCGAACCAGGGTGTCGCTTCCGCAGACTACCTGAGCGCGCACACGGATCTTGGAACAAAGGTCGCTGTCATTTACAAGAACGATGACAACTACTCCACCGGTATTTACAACAAGTTTGTCTCTGAAGCTGCTGAAAAGAAGCTCGAAGTTGTTTATGAAGGCACCTTCGCAGGTGAGGACAACGACTTCAACGTTCAGCTTTCCAAAGCACAGGAAGCTGGCGCTGACATCCTCTTCCTCCCGATTTACTACCAGCCGGCTTCCACAATCCTCAAGCAGGCAAATGACATGGGCTACAAGCCGACCGTATTCGGCGTAGACGGCATGGACGGCATCCTTTCCATGGAAGGATTCGATATCAAGCTTGCGGAAGGTGTATATCTCCTCACACCGTTCTCTGCAGATGCTTCAGATGATCTGACAAAGAACTTCGTTGCCAAGTATCAGGAAAAATTCGGTGAAACACCGAACCAGTTCGCAG
>JAFYGX010000057.1 GCA_017543025.1 Solobacterium sp. | reverse complement strand
TTTATTGGCGTTTACATGGCGATAGCTCAGTAATAAAATATTATTGTCAAATATTTTCGGATTTACAATGTTATGGAGAGAATATAAGTGCCGTAAGTGCAGCAGACATTTCTGGCATGAAGAATACTGCTGAAGCCTTATGAGCTTTCTGTAGCGAAGTGCCCGCCGGAGGAAATCTGCGGCAGCTCAGCTGAAGAAAACCGGGAAGTGATGAAGCGCATACGGATGCGGCAGGCATGGATGCAGGTCTGGAAAGGGCAAAGCTCCAACCAGTCATGAGATCGGACGCATCGCATTGTTTTCAGGATAAAAATCAAACAGGACTGAATCTGATCAGCCCTGTTTTCTGCATTCCCGCATGGACATGCCGTGCTCCGGTACGAAGAGAAACGGGCTGAGGCAGTATCTGCTGAAATTGATATCGGCGTTGTCTTACGGCGAACTGGCGATATCCTGTTTCCATCTGTAAAGAGCTTCCCGGCAGCGGCAATACAGCCCGGATGTGTTCATCGGGCAGGTTGCGGAGAGAAATGGCTGTGCTAGACTGAAAAGGAAAATACTGCGAGGAATATGCAATGAAAAAAGCAATCGTACTGCTGAACGGAAAAGCCGGCAACAATTATGGGAAACGGAATGCGTTCAGAATCCTGGAAGAGATCTATGCGGAAGGATATGAAGCGCTTGTTATTCCGTCCGGTCCGGATAGCGGGATTGATACCGAAGAAATCATAAGAGAACACAGGGAATGGTTTGACTGCTGTATTGTTGTCGGAGGAGATGGAACACTGCATCATGCGGTTAATTCACTGCTCAGAAATAACTGCACGCAGCCTGTTCTGTATCTTCCGTGCGGTACGACCAACGACTTTGCGAAATCGCTTGGAATTCCGACAGATTCGTTTGCCCGGGCAGATCGGATGACGTTGGATGCAGGGGTGTTCAATGAGGAGTATTTCACCTATGTTGCGGCATTCGGAGCGCTCACCGACGTCAGCTACAGTACAAATCAGGACATCAAGAATGTGCTTGGCTATACCGCGTATGCGCTGAGCTCTCTGCAGGCGATCCCATCCGGGCTTGAGACACGGATTCATGCGCAGATCGAATCAAAGGAATACTCCGGCAGCGGAGAATTTCTCTATGCGTCAATCAGTAACTGCTATTCGGTTGCCGGCGTGCGTACTCCGATTCTCAAAGATGCGAAACTGGATGACGGGAAACTGGAAGTGGTGCTGATCAAAGCACCGGAGAATATAACGGAAATCATCGATATTGCAGGTACGCTGGTAAGCGGTGATATTCAGTCGGAAAACAACCGGCATGTAGTGCTGTTTCAGACCAGTAAAGTTACCTTTACATTTGATGAACCGGTGGAGTGGACGCTGGACGGCGATTTCGGCGGCTGTGTGAATCAGGCGGTGATCGGCGTGAAGCGGAAGCGGATACAGCTTCTGGTATGACATGCAGGAATCATTGAAAGTTGCACACAAAATGCAAAAAATCTGCATCCATATGCATATAAAAGCACTTTTCGTGAAAAAAGACCTGCAGTAAAATAAATTAGGTTTTTAAAACAGAAAAAGGAGATTAATGATGAGAGTTGTAATTCAGGATGACTACAGCAAAATGAGCAGATGGGCTGCAGAGTATATCGCAGCGAAAATCAATGCGCATAAGGAAGACCGCCCGTTCGTACTCGGACTTCCGACCGGCTCTTCTCCGATCGGTGTTTATCAGGAACTCATTAAGATGAACAAGGAAGGAAAGGTGTCCTTTGCGAATGTTGTTACATTCAATATGGATGAGTATCTCGGACTCCCGCGTACGCATGATCAGAGCTACTGGTATTTCATGCATGATAACTTCTTTGATCATCTGGTTGATATGAAGGGAGAGAATATCAATATTCTCAACGGCATGACTGATGATCCGGAAGAAGAATGCAGAAACTATGAAGAAAAGATCGCCTGGTACGGCGGAATTGATCTCTTCATGGGCGGAATCGGCGTAGACGGCCATCTCGCATTCAATGAGCCATATACTTCACTGGCTTCAAGAACCGGCGTGCGTGATCTTACCACTGATACCCGGATCGTAAACTCCCGCTTCTTCGGAAATGATCCGGAAAAGGTTCCGGCACAGGCACTGTCTGTCGGAATCGGCACCGTCATGGATTCAAAAGAAGTGCTGATTCTCATCAACGGCCACAACAAGGCACGTGCGCTTGCGGCTACTGTCGAAGGCGGCGTCAGTCAGAAATGGACCTGCAGCGCGCTGCAGATGCATCCGGCGGCGATCATCGCCTGCGATGAAGCGGCATGCGGTGAGCTGACCGTAGATACCTACAAGTATTTCCTGGACATTGAAAAGAAAGAGAGACTCTGATTCATGGGCAAGTATTTCGGCACAGACGGATTCCGCGGCGAAGCGAATAAAACGCTGACCTACGAACATGCGGTTCAGATCGGCCGCTATCTTGGCTGGTATTACGGAATCAGGGATGGCAAGAAGGCAAAGGTTGTCATCGGCAAAGATACCCGCTGTTCTTCCTATATGTTTGAGTATGCCCTCTGCACAGGCCTGATGGCTTCCGGCGCAGATGCATATATCATGCATGTTACAACGACTCCTTCCGTCGCATATATCACCCGGGTCGATGATTTTGACTGCGGCATCATGATCTCCGCTTCTCATAACCCGTACCATGACAACGGCATCAAGCTGTTCAACGGAAATGGCGAGAAGATGGATGAAGCGACGATTCTCAAGGTAGAGGATTTCATTGACGGGAAATGCGATGTTCCGATTGCCTCCGGACATGAGATCGGCCGTACGGTAGATTATATTGCCGGCAGAAACCGTTATATCGGATATCTCATTTCGATGTCCAAATACAGCTTCAAGGATATAAAGGTCGGTCTCGATGTGGCCAATGGTGCCGCATGGTCCATTGCCAAGAGTGTCTTTGATGCGCTGGGTGCCAAGACCTATGTCATCAATGACGAACCGGACGGCTATAATATCAACACGGACTGCGGCTCAACGCACATTGAGCATCTGCAGAAGTTCGTTGTGGAAAAGGGACTGGATGTCGGCTTCGCGTTTGACGGCGATGCGGACCGCTGTCTCTGCGTTGACGAGCAGGGCAACGTTATTACCGGTGACCATATCCTCTACATTTACGGCAGCTATATGAAGGACCGCGGAAAACTGCTCAACAACAAGGTCGTTACGACAGTCATGTCCAACTTCGGTCTTTACAAGGCTCTCGACAAAGCCGGAATCGGCTATGAAAAGACCAAGGTCGGTGACAAATATGTTTATGAAAACATGGTTGAAAACGGGCACCGCATCGGCGGTGAGCAGTCCGGCCATATCATTTTCACGAAGTATGCGACAACCGGCGACGGTATTCTTACCGCTCTGAAGATGATGGAAGTCATGATTTACCGCGGCAGGAAGATGAGCGAGCTTGCGGCTCCGGTGGTCTTCTATCCGCAGGTGCTGAAGAATGTCCGCGTGAAGTCCAAACCGGAAGCGCAGAACGATCCGGAAGTGCAGGCAGCCGTTCAGAAGGTTGCGGATGC
>JAFYGX010000056.1 GCA_017543025.1 Solobacterium sp. | reverse complement strand
TTTGAGACAATCTGTTTTAGAATCATACCATTTCGACGTGCAATATAAATCCTGAACTATTCAGACGCTTCTGTATTGATCATGGGGGACGGATCTGAATTGAATGAAAATCGGGCAGAATTGTGCAAAACGGAATGATCTGCTGTTTTTGCTCTGCCTATAATAGAAACCATGCGGGGCAGTCTATGAAGGATGACTGCAGATGTATAAAACGACAGCCGGTTACAGAACAGAAACCGGAGAAAAAGGAGGCAGCAGGAATGAAATACCCTGAATGGAAGGAAAACGGAAAAATCAGGCTGGCGATTATTGTCGGAACCAGACCTGAGATCATCCGTCTGGCTGCGGTGATCAGAAAATGCAGGAAGTACTTTGACACGCAGCTGTGGCATACAGGTCAGAACTATGACTATAACCTGAACGGCGTGTTTTTCAGGGATCTGGGACTTGCGGACCCGGATCTGTATCTGGATGCGGTCGGGGAAGACCTTGGCGCTACCATGGGAAATATCATTAACAGAAGCTATAAGGCAATGGCTGCCACAAAGCCCGATGCGGTGCTTGTATTGGGCGATACCAACAGCTGCCTGTCTGTAATCGGGGCAAAGCGTCTTCATATACCGATCTTTCATATGGAAGCGGGCAATCGCTGCAAGGATGAATGCCTGCCGGAAGAAACCAACCGAAGGATTGTCGATATCATCAGTGATGTGAATATGGCCTATTCAGAACACGCCAGAAGATATCTCGCAGACTGCGGGCTGCCGAAAGAGCGCACGTATGTGACCGGAAGTCCGATGGCAGAAGTGCTGAGTGAAAATCTGGAACAGATTCAGAACAGCGATATTCATGCGCGTCTGGGACTGAAAAAGGGCGGGTATATTCTGCTCTCCGCCCATAGAGAAGAAAATATCGACACCGAAAAGAACTTTACTTCGCTGTTTACGGCAATCAATGAACTGGCCAAGAAATATGACATGCCGATCCTGTATTCCTGTCACCCGCGAAGCAGAAAGCGGCTGGAGACCAGCGGATTCCAGCTGGATCCGCGCGTCATTGCCCATGAGCCGCTCGGGTTTCATGACTACAACTGTCTTCAGATGAATGCATTCTGTGTAGTATCGGACTCCGGAACATTACCGGAGGAATCCAGTTTCTATCTTTCCGTCGGACATCCGATTCCTGCGGTATGTATCCGCACCTCTACTGAGCGGCCGGAAGCCCTCGACAAGAGCTGTTTCATTCTGTCGGGAATCGATACCGTCGGTCTGCTGCAGTCGGTTGAGCTTGCGGTTGATATGGTCCGCAGCGGCGACCTTGGACTGCCGGTGCCGGATTATACAGATACGAATGTATCGGACAAGGTTGTGCGCATCATTCAGAGCTATGTCGGTGTGGTCAATAAGATGGTATGGCGCAAATTCTGAAGAAGCGCAGAGATAAAGCAAGCTGTTTCTCTGTTTTCGGATGCCCTTGCCGCTAGACCCTTACGCTGCAGTACGTACCGGAGAAAAACAGATTAGTATGTTTTTGAGCAGGAAAGAAGTTAAGATATAAGGACTGCAGAGAATCAAAAAGGACGCAGACCCTCTGTATGGTCTTGGCCGTCTGAATCTGCTGATAGAAAGATGGGGATCCTCATTTATGAATATTGTACTGTTATCCGGCGGTTCGGGAAAACGGCTCTGGCCGCTTTCGAATGATATCCGCTCCAAACAGTTTATCAAGATCTTCCGCCAGCCGGATGATTCCGGTGAGTATGAATCCATGGTTCAGCGTGTATACCGGCAGATCAGACAGGTTGATCCGGATGCGACCGTAACGATTGCGACCTCAAAATCACAGGTTTCCGCGCTTCATAATCAGCTGGGAGAGGATGTCGGCATATCGGTGGAACCCTGCCGCCGGGATACATTTCCTGCGATTGCGCTTGCGACAGCCTACCTCCATGATGTGAAGGGCATTGATCCGGAAGAAGCGGTTGTGGTATGCCCGGTTGACCCGTATGTCAATGATGATTATTTTGAAGCGCTGAAGTCGCTTTCCGAACTTGCGCAGAACGGTACGGCAAACCTCATCCTGATGGGGATTGATCCGACCTATCCGAGTGAGAAATACGGCTATATTCTGCCGGTCTCCAAAGACTGTATTTCAAGAGTCGATACCTTCCGGGAAAAACCGGATGCCGTAACGGCACAGCACTATATTGACCAGGGCGGCTTATGGAACGGCGGCGTATTTGCCTATAAGCTGAACTATGTGCTGAAGCGGGCGCATGAGCTGATTGATTTCACCGATTACGAAGATCTCTTTGCGAAATATGAAACACTGAAGAAGATCAGCTTTGACTATGCGGTCGTCGAACATGAGCCTGATATTGCCGTGCTTCGTTTCAACGGAGAATGGAAGGATATGGGTACGTGGAATACCCTGACCGAGGCCATGGAAGAATCGACCGTCGGCAATGTGAAGCTGAATGACACCTGCAGGAATGTGCATGTCGTCAATGAGCTGGATGTGCCGGTGCTGGTCATGGGAGGCAGAGACCTTGTGGTATCTGCTTCGGCTGAAGGAATTCTCGTATCGGACAAGGAACAGAGCTCCTATATCAAGCCGTATGTGGATGCGATTGACCAGCAGATCATGTTTGCCGAGAAAAGCTGGGGCAGCTACCGGGTGCTTGATGTGGAAGATGAAAGCATTACGGTAAAGGTCACGCTGAATCCGGGACATCGGATGAATTATCATTCCCACCAGTACCGGGATGAAGTATGGACGGTGATCAGCGGTGATGGGGAAACGATTGTTGACGGAATGGAACAGCCGGTAAAGCCGGGCGATGTGATTACGATGGCCTCCGGCTGCAAGCATACAGTGATTGCCGGGGAGAAGGGCCTGCAGCTGATTGAAGTGCAGCTTGGCAGAGAGATCCGGGTTTCCGACAAGAAAAAATACGATATGCCATGAGAATCCCGTTTCTTCTTACGCCTGCCGCAAAAGATTATCTCTGGGGCGGCACCAGACTGAACGATGATTTCAATCTTGGATGTGATGTTGATCCCTTTGCGGAAGCCTGGGTATGCTCAACGCATCCGGACGGGATATCCGGCGTGCCTTCTCTGCACCGATCCCTTGCGCAGGTGCTGAAGGAACATCCGGACTATCTTGGCACCCACCCGCTGAAGACGACCGGCGGGAAGCCGGAGCTGCCGATTCTGATCAAACTGATCGACGCAAAGCGTGATCTTTCCGTTCAGGTGCATCCGGATGATGCATATGCATTGAAATACGAAGGGCAATGGGGCAAGAGCGAGATGTGGTATGTGCTGGACGCAAAGCCTTCTTCCAGACTCGTCTACGGTTTTCGGCGTGATGTCGGAAATGAACAGGTGCGCACCGCGATCGAACGAGGCAGACTGCAGACGCTTCTGAACCATGTGCCGATTCATAAAAACGATCTGTTTTATATTGAAGCCGGAACCGTACATGCGATCGGAGCCGGCGCGCTGATCGCAGAGATACAGGAATCCAGCAATCTGACCTACCGTCTGTACGACTACAACCGGATCGGCAAAGACGGAAAAACGCGCCCTTTGCATATTGAAAAAGCATTGGAAGTCGCAGATCTTCACTCGTCTGCCGAGCCGCGGCAGCCGATGCGCGTTCTGCGCTATCGGAATGGCTGTGCAGTTGAACTGCTCTGCCGCTGCAAATACTTTCAGGTGGAGCGGATTCTTCTGAACACGGAAGTATGCCGGGATCTGCTGGCATATCAGACCAGAGCCAATTCCTTTCATGCTCTGTTATGCGTGGAAGGCTGCGGATCTCTCAGCTATGAAGGCGGCGGATTGAACTTTTTCAGGGGAGACTGCATATTCGTGCCGGCAGAAAGCGTGCCGATGAAGCTCCATGGAAAGGCGCAGCTGCTGAATATCAGCTGCTGAAACAAACGATGGCTGACATGCATTGCCAGCCTTGTTTTTATCGGGTTTTATGAGAAATACACTGCTGAAACTACTGATCTTTATCGTATTTTCGTTTTTCTTTTCGGCTTCGCTGTACTTTTCTGTGCCGAAACGGAAGGCTGTTGCGCCTGCAGTCCGCTCGGAAGATCTGACCGTGCGCACGATCCGAACCGGCAATACAGAGGTGACGGAGTATCTGAGAGACGGCGTGCTGACCTATGCGGACGACAAGCATTGTGCGATGCTTGTAAAAACAACAGAAGTGAGTGAAACCGGTACAGCTGTGAAGGAAGAATACTTCGATGAATCGAAACAGCCGGCCATACAGCCGGACGGTCATTACGGGCTGCTGATGGAATTGGATGAAAACGGGCGTATCCGGAAAAAGGTCTGGCTGGATGAACACGGGGAGCCGATGCTGAACCGGGAGAACTATGCAATTCTTGTCTGCACGTATAACGAAGCCGGTCTGCTGGAGTCCGAACACTATCTGGATCCGGACGGCTATCCGAGCATGCGCACCAACGGCTCCTATGGCCGCAGGCTTGCCTATGAAGACGGACATAATACAGAGATCGTATACCTGGATGAATATGACTGGCCATCCATGATCAGCGCCGGGTATGCGATTCTGCGGCGTACCTTTTACGAAGACGGCGATGCCCCGGGGCAGGTAAAGGAAGAATTCTATTTTGATCAGAAAGATCATCCGGTACCGCTGGCATACGGCCAGTACGGGCTGCGATATGAATATGACGATCAGAAGCGGTGGATCCGGCGAACCTGGCTGGATGCGAAGGGAAATCCGATCATGACCGACAGAGGGTATTCGATGGTGACAAGAAGCTATCGGGAAGACGGTTCGCTTCGTTCGGAGCGCTATTATGATGAAGCCGCTCAGCCGGTGAAGCTGCGGGACGGGCAGTATGGCATCAGTTATGTCAATGGAAGACTGATCTATCTGGACGCAAATGGACGGCGCATGCTGAAGCTGAACCAGTGGCTGTATGCCTATCCGATGATGGTATCGCTGATCGCGGTACTGGTGGTGATTCTTTCCATGCTGCTGGACCGGAACGGAAATCTCGTTCTTCTGATCATGTATCTGCTGTTTATTGCCTATATGACTCTGATGAACCGGGCAGAAGGGGAGAACCGGGCAAACCTGCAGCTGTTCTGGTCTTACCGGCAGTTTCTGTCTTCTTCTTCGCTGCGGCTGGAGATTCTTCACAATATCTGGCTGTTTGTACCGCTGGGAGCGATCCTGTACCGCCTGATTCCCGGCTGGCTGCCCTGGGTACTGCCGTTTGTGCTTTCCGCACTGATTGAAGTGATTCAGTATCGAAGCGGAATCGGGCTTGCGGAATATGATGATATTGTGAGCAATACGCTTGGCGGAATTCTCGGTGCCGCATTTGCGGCTATGATGGAGCCGGTACGGCCTTACGATCACCTTGCCGGCAGTAAACCGGAGAATTCAGAACCCCCGGGGCAGACGGAGACAGCTGCTGCGGGAATGGACCTGCTGCCGCAGGAACAGAAGCGTACCTGAAGCAGCCGTAAAAAAGACGGAAGGACGGGGCATACCGGTATGCCGGCGGCTTCTGAAAAGACAGCGTTCCCCGCTTCACAGTACGGAAATATTGCTGAATTGTTTACTGTAATAAAAGGTGCTCTGCATGGAGCTGCAGAGCCTTTTTGCCGTTTCCGGCACACGGAAAACAGGGTTTGGAATTTTGTCAAAAATGAAGTAACGGACACCTGCGGTTAATGGTAAGATGATAGTAAATTCAGCCGCCGGAGGAGACACCGGCAGATGGCGGATAAAGAAACCTGTAACCTTCAGCTCGGCTAAGCGTTTCCTGAAAGAAGAAAGGGTTTACAGGTCACGGGCATTATCTCGTTTTTTCTTTATCTGCCGGTTCAGGCTGGGGAAGGGAGAGAAAATGAAAAAAAGTCTCGCATTGTTATTGAGTCTGTTCATGGCATTCAACACTTCCATTCCTGTATTCGCCGAAAACGCGGATGAACCGCAGGCGAGTGAAGAGGAAACAGCAGAAGTAGTTGAAGAACAGGAATCCGAAACAGCAGAGGAAACAGAAGAAGAAACAGAATCTGCAGCAGAAGAGGATTCAGAAGAGAAAGAGGATGAGACGGAGATCGTCGAAGTCCAGGATGAAACAGAAGTTGACGAAGAAAAAGAGATTCCGCTTGCGGAGTCCCAGATGGGAAACTTTGCGGATTACGCAAATACGTTTGATTACGAAGCACAGTATACAAACGTATTCCCGATCAGCGATTCTTCCAACTTCGTAGCCATGTACTGGGAAGTAGAGCCGAAGATCGAAGTTTCGAGTGATTACAGCTACATGCTCGAGCTGAAGAACGGCAGTAAGACCATTGCCGGTACAGTAGATCTTGTGAAGTCCACAGAAGATCGGCTGATTGGTATTGACCCGGCCAGCTACTATCGTTACAGCTGGAAAGAGGGTTTCGCAGCCGGTAACTATGAAGCGGTTCTCGGTACATTTAACAAGAAGACCGGCGAATACCGTTACTTCAGACTCGGAACGGTCAGCTATGACAAGGGTTTTGACGCAAACAGAACCTATATCAGCTGCAGAGAAGGCGATTCCTGCGTAGTTGATCTTCTGAATGGCTATAAGAGGGTTGAGTTCCTTGAGATTTATCCGCCTTCTCTTGATGTCACAAAGGGTACAAGCGGAAAGATCGACTGCGGTATCTTCCCGGTTGATGCGACCAACAGAACAATTTACTGGTCTTCCAGCAATACCGGTGTTGTCGGCATCGATCAGAACGCTTATGTTACAACACCGAATGTTGGCAGTGCAGTCATTACCGCGAAGTCTCCGGACGGACCTTCACGCACCTGCCCGGTAACCGTACGCGAACAGGGCGGCGGAGTTCCGGTTGATTCTGTTTCCGTCAGCTCGACATCAGTCAGACTGAAGAACATTGGCGATACGTATAAACTCGCTGCTATTATTTCCCCGGGCAATGCGTCCAACAAGAACGTTACCTGGTCTTCCAACAAGCCGAGTGTCGTAACTGTTGACGGCAACGGTACCTTAAGGGCAGTTGCCAATGGTTCCGCAAAGGTCACAGTAAAAACAGATGACGGCGGCAAGACAGCTGTCTGCACCGTCAGAGTCGGTGACGGCGGAATCGCCCTCGAAGACATCGACGTTGATCCGTATAACGCAACCATCAAAGTTGGCCAGACCCTTCAGCTCAAAGTCATCTACAAGCCGAGCGATGCCTCTGACAAGAAGGTTACCTGGGATACCAGCGATCCGAGAATTGCGACTGTCGACCAGAATGGTCTTGTCGTAGGCGTCTCCAAAGGTACTGCTGAAATTACCGTCAAATCCCATGACGGCGGCTATACCGATAAGTGCAAAGTTACGGTTCAGAGCAACTATGTCGAAGTCGAAAAGGTTGTCTTAAGCCAGCATGTCATCATCATGAATCAGGGTGAAACAAGAGTGCTGACCGCAACTGTTCTTCCGACAAATGCACAGAACAAGCGTGTTGTCTGGTCCACAGAGAATACCTTCATCGCTGCAGTTGATCAGAGCGGCACCGTTTCCGCCATCAAGACCGGCGTTACAAACATTGTTGTCACATCCGAAGATCAGCAGAAGACAGATACCTGCACGGTTGTCGTAAGAGCGGAAACCGATAAGGATCATAAGTATCTGTTCCGGATGTACAATCCGAACAGCGGTGAACATTTCTATACATCGAATGAGCAGGAAATGTCTCAGCTTGTAACAGTCGGCTGGAAGTGCGAAGGCTATGCATTTAAGGCACCGGTTACTTCCAAGACACCGATGTACCGTCTGTACAACCCAAATGCAGGTGACCATCACTACACCAAGAGCCAGGCTGAAGCTAAGCAGCTGGTAGCTCAGGGCTGGAGATCTGAAGGCATCGCATTCTATGCGGAAGACGGAAAAGACGGCGTTCCGCAGTATCGTCTGTACAACCCGAATGCGACGACCGGTTCGCATCACTACACCTACAGTGCAGCAGAACGCGATTCACTCGTGATCTCCGGCTGGAAGGACGAAGGAATCGGTTTCTATACCAGCAAATAAAAAAACGATTTGAAAAAACAGATGCGGGCGGCCTGCACACAGCAGGCTGCTCCGCAGACTGCTGAACAGAGTTCAATCCTGTTGAGCAGGAAAATGAAAAGTAATGTTTCATGAAGGGAAGGGAGGAAGAAAACCCAGTGAAACGTTTTGTAACACTTATGCTCAGTGCACTCCTCTGCATGAATCCGAGCATGCTCGTTCACGCAGAAGAAGCTGAAGAAGAAACTTCTGTTAATACAGAAGAAGCTCCGGCGGATGCACCGGAAGATTCCGGGGAGCTTGAGGAAATCATCGATACAAAGGCTCCGGAACTCAAGGACATCAAGTTCACACCGGATACCGTTGATGCCAGTGTAAAAGGTCCGAAAGGACAGGATGCGAGTGTGAATATCACGATCACTGCTTCGGATGATATTTCCGGACTCAGTGACGGTTACGTGGTTCTGACATATGAGGATGAAAATAACTTCGATATTCTCACAGCCTATGTTTTTGCGGATAGCGAAACCACACTTTCCGGCAACCTGTATGTCAAGGAATATCAGAAAAACGGAACCTATAAGCTGGTATCTCTTTACATCAACGACAATGCCGACAATACCGCAACCTTTACGGCAGGAGACAAAGATCATCCGCTGCCGGAGAAGTTCGCAGCTCTTACTGTGACTGTTACAGGCGGCAAGAAGGATGAAAAGGCTCCGGTTCTGAATGATTTCAAGGTCAACTCCGCAACCGTTGAACCGGGCAAGGCAGTTGATATCACAATGGACGTTACGGATGAAGAATCCGGAATCGATCAGAATGAAATCGTTGCGATTTTCCACAACAAGAAAACCGACAAATACATTACTACCTATTTCGGGTATGATGAGAAAACAAAGAAGTTCAAATCCGATACGGAGATTGAAAAGGGAACTAACTCCGGAGAATATGTTCTTTCCTACTTCCTCATCTACGATATGGCAGGAAATCTTCTCCACGAAGTTCCGGAAAAATTCAAAGACGCTAAATTCACAGTGACCGGTTCACAGGAAGATACCGAAGGACCTGAGTTTGTCAGCGGTCTGTTCGGAAGCTATGTCGCATCGGTACCGTCCATGACAGAAATCTTTGTCACCGGTAAGGACGAAGGTTCCGGAGTTAAGGATGCTGAGCTCCTTTTCTCCGATAAGAAGGGTGAGAATCTCAAGAGCGCTCATCTTGTAAATTACTACTTTGATGACGAAAAGCAGGAGATCGTTGAATATCCGGATGGCCTGATGCATGGTTATCTGCAGCTGGATTCGTATTATCCGGAATCAGAACTCTTTGTATATGCGGTAATCATGGAAGATAAGGCCGGCAACTATGCGACCTATATCAACCCGGATATGTACAAGGATGCCTCAGATTCGATGCAGAATCTTCCGGAAGAATTCAGCAAGCTCTCCATCAAGATCTCAAACGAAGGCAATGGAAAGATCAACCTTCCGAATGACGCCACACTGACCGAAAAGATCAAGGCTTCGGCGAATGATGCACAGTTCATGGTTGACTGCGGCATAGGCAGAACAAATGTTCCGAAGTCTGTCTTCGAAGCGATCAAAGGCACCGACCGTACCGTGACCTTCCAGGTCATGAGCGTACAGTGGGTATTCAAGGGCAAAGACATCAAGACCCCGAGAGATGTGGATCTCTCCGTGATTGCGATCGGAAATCTCATGAGTTTTGCGGAAGAGGAAGCCGGATTCAACCCGGAACTGATTGATGTGGCGAAGAAGGTTTCCAATCTGAATGAAGTGAAGGACAAGAGACTTGCCGCACTTATGTTCGAAGACAATAAGGGCGATCTGCCGGGTGAAGCACTGATCCGTGTCAAGACTGACACGACATTAATCGCTGAGACGACCGGTTGCTACGACGTCGATGTGTTCTACTTCAATAAAGCGAAGACTGCACTCGAGCCGATCGGAAAGGTTGACGATTCTCTTGACCGTTATTTCGAATTCCCGATCACATACTGCAGCGTCTATGTACTTGCAGGAAACGGTCCGGCCGCAGACTATGTCAACATGCTGCGTCTGTACAACCCGAACAGCGGCGAACACTTCTTCACTGCCAATACGCAGGAGAAGGATAATCTCGTCAAGGCAGGCTGGAAGGATGAAGGACTCGGCTTCGTAACTCCGAAGAAATCCACCATTCCGGTATATCGTCTCTACAACGCAAATGCTGGTGATCATCATTACACCATCAGTAAGGAAGAGCGCGATAACCTGGTGAAGGCCGGCTGGAAAGACGAAGGCATCGGCTGGTATGCAGAAGATGTCAACGGTGTTCCGATGTATCGTGTATACAACCCGAACGCAACCGGTGCAGGTTCGCATCACTACACAGCCAATGAAGCAGAGCGTGACAGCCTGGTAAAAGCTGGCTGGAAGGATGAAGGCGTTGGATTCAAGGCTTCCCGTTAATCAGCCTGATCTGTACGTATCGAAACACATCTGAATCAGATAAAGGTATCCTTGCGGGTACCTTTATTTTTCGGTTCAGCGGTCTGCTATAATTCTGATTATGGCTGATGAAACAGAGGTGTTTCAGAAAGTGAAACGGGCATTATCATGAGCGCAAAGGGACATAAAACAGAACAGAGAGAACCGGAAGGGACATACGGAAGCGAACCGCCTGTGAAACGGTATTTTACATCCGGTGAATTTGCCCGGCAGGCAAATGTGACCCTTCGCACGATCCGGTTTTATGATGCGCGAAATCTGCTGAAGCCTTCCTTCCGGAATGAAAACGGAAACCGGTATTATACCGATGAAGATCTTGCCCGTCTGCAGCAGATTCTCCTGCTGAAATACCTTGGCTTTTCCCTCGAAGAGATCCGGGAAATGCTGATGGTATCGATGGATCTCCATTTTCTGGAAGAATCGCTTTCGATTCAGAAGAAGCTGGTACAGGAGCGGATTGATGAACTGCATGCGGTACTGGAAGCGATTGATGAGACCTCAGAGGCGATTCATGAAGAAGAACAGATCAACTGGAACAGTATGATCAATCTGATTCATCTGACCGCAATTGAGCGGAGTCTGAAAAACCAGTATCTCAATGCGTCGAATATTTCCGCCCGCATCCGTCTGCACCGGGATTACTCGGTCAATAAAGAAGGCTGGTTTCACTGGGTGTACCGGCTGTGCGGGATTCATGAAGGTGCACGGATTCTTGAACTGGGATGCGGAAGCGGAGCGCTCTGGACGGAAAACCGGGATCAGATTCCTCACAGCGCTGAGATACTCTTATCCGATGTTTCAGACGGAATGGTTCACGATGCGGAGCGGGCGATCGGAGAAGACAGCCGGTTCACATTTGCGGCGTTCGATGCACAGAAGATTCCGTACCCGGATGACAGCTTTGATCTGGTGATTGCCAATCATGTTCTGTTTTATATGGATGATGTGAGTGCTGCCTGTTCTGAGATCAAACGGGTGCTGCGGCCGGGCGGAAAACTTGCCGCAAGCACGTATGGCCGGGAACATATGAAGGAAATCACAGATCTGGTACAGGGGTTTTCGAACGATATCGTACTCTCAGAGAAGCATCTGTACGAAACATTCGGTCTGGATAACGGGCGGTCGATACTGGAACCGTATTTTACGGACATCGAATGCATGCGCTATGAAGATGCGATTGAGCTGAATGAAGCAGAACCGCTGATACTGTATATCCTTTCGTGTCACGGAAATCAGAATCATATTCTGAATGACCGCTACCGGGATTTCTATGAATATGTGGTGCGCAGGGTAAAAAACGGATTTCATATCACGAAGGATGCCGGTCTGTTTCTCTGCCGCTGCGCAAAGAACAGCGGAAAAATGCAGAAAAAGAGAAAAAGTACTTGAAGGTGACGCTACGTCACCTTTTATGATACCGTTGTGTAAAGGAGAAACCTCTGATATGAAAGGTATTGTACTGGCCGGGGGCGCTGGAACCCGGTTATATCCGCTAACAAGAGTTACCTCAAAACAGCTTCTGCCGGTTTATGACAAACCGATGATTTATTACCCGTTAAGCACGCTGATGCTGGCGGGAATCAAAGATATTCTGATCATTTCGACGCCGATGGATACACCGCGCTTTGAAGAACTGCTCGGCGACGGTTCCTCTTACGGCATCAATCTCAGCTATAAGGTACAGCCAAGCCCGGATGGTCTGGCACAGGCGTTCATTCTCGGTGAAGAATTCATCGGCGATGATGCGTGTGCGATGGTGCTTGGCGACAACATCTTCTATGGACGCGGCTTCTCTGCCACTCTGAAGGAAGCGGTACATGATGCGGAGAAGAACAACCGGGCTACGGTATTCGGCTATTATGTGCCGGACCCGGAACGCTTCGGAGTTGTGGACTTCGATGAGGACGGACATGCGCTGAGCATTGAGGAAAAACCGAAACATCCGAAAAGCAACTATGCAGTGACCGGACTTTACTTCTATCCCAATGATGTTGTAAAGATGGCAAAGAAAGTGAAGCCTTCCGCAAGAGGCGAGCTTGAAATTACCACGCTGAATGCGATGTATCTTGAAAAGAAACGGCTGGATGTGCAGATTCTCGGACGTGGATTTGCCTGGCTCGATACCGGCACGACAGAGTCCCTGCTGGAAGCGGCGGAGTTCATTCATATGATTGAATCCCGTCAGGGTATCGTTGTCTCTGCACCGGAAGAGATCGCCTACAAATTTGGCTGGATCAATAAGGAAGAGCTCCTGAAGGCTGCGAAAGCGTATGGAAAATCTTCGTATGGAAAACATCTCAAGAATGTGGCAGATGACAAGATGATCTACCAGCAGAAACAGAAGGATCTGTTATGAGCGAAGGAATGAAGATTCTTGTGACCGGCTGTAAGGGACAGCTCGGTACCGAAATACAGAAACAGCTGCGCACAGGAACCAGTGAGATCGGTGCCATACCGGACTGCTACCGCAATGCGGAAGTCACTGCGATTGATCTTGATACGCTGGATCTTTCCGACCTTAAGGCTGTAAAGGCTTATGCAGAAAATCTGAAGCCGGATTTGATCATCAACTGTGCGGCGTTTACCAATGTCGACGGCTGTGAAACCAGTCATGACACTGCCTTTGCGGCAAATGCCCTTGGCCCGCGCAACCTTGCGATCGCAGCAGAGGAAACCGGTGCGAAGCTGATTCATATCTCAACCGACTATGTCTTTGACGGAAAAGACAACGGCCAGGTGCCGAGAGACGAAGCGGATCTGCCGCATCCGATCTCTGCCTACGGTTCGACAAAGCTTGCCGGCGAAGAATATGTAAAGGCCTTTTCCAGGCATTACTTCATTCTCCGCACCGCATGGATGTATTCCTATTACGGAAAGAATTTCGTCAAAACAATTGTCAATGCGGGAAAGAAGCGGGGAAGCCTGACGGTTGTCAATGATCAGTGCGGCAACCCGACCAATGCGGTGGATCTTGCCCATACGGCGCTGCAGCTTGGCGCAACGGAAGAATACGGTGTGTATCACTGCACCGGCGAAGGCATCTGTTCCTGGTATGACTTTGCCTGCGCAATTATTGAAGAAGCAGGGGTCAATGCGAGTGTTTCGCCATGTACCTCAGCAGAATACAAAGCCGCTAACCCGGCAAGTGCAGACCGGCCTGCCTGGAGCGCACTGGACAACCGCATGCTGAGATGTACGATCGGCAATCCGATGCGTGAATGGCGGGCCGCCCTCCATGCGTTCTTTGCGAACTGGGATGGCGATAACGGAATGAAACAGGATCACTGAAGAGCGAAAGGAAAAACGAAATTATTATGAAAACCTATCTTGTGACCGGCTGTGCCGGATTCATTGGCTCCAATTTTGTCATCTATATGCTGAAAAAGCATGAGGACATCCGCCTGATCAATCTTGATAAGCTCACCTATGCCGGAAATCTCGAAAACCTGAAGGAGATTGAAGGCGATAAACGGCATATCTTCGTGCAGGGAGATATCTGTGACAAAGCGCTTGTCACCTCTCTGTTTGAAACCTATGATCCGGATTATGTCATCAACTTTGCGGCAGAATCCCATGTTGACCGTTCGATTGCCAACCCGGAGATCTTTGTCGAGACCAACGTGCTTGGTACTGTCAATCTGCTGCAGTGCGCCAAGAATGCATGGTATAACAGCGAGACACGGGAATGGAAACCGGGCAAAAAGTATGTGCAGGTTTCAACCGATGAAGTCTACGGTGCGCTCGGTGCAGAAGGCTTCTTCATGGAAACCACACCGCTGAACCCGCATTCTCCGTATTCAGCCTCGAAGGCAAGCGCAGATATGTTTGTCAAGGCGTTCCATGATACCTATGGCATGCCCATCAACATCACAAGATGTTCCAACAACTACGGTCCGTATCAGTTCCCGGA
>JAFYGX010000003.1 GCA_017543025.1 Solobacterium sp. | reverse complement strand
GTAGGTGTCCCGATTCAGGGACAGTGACGAATTTTATGTGTCAGATGGTCCATCAGATTAATATATGGGTTTGCTATACTGCTTCATCCCGTACCTGCCAAGCTCTTGGCATTATGAAAACCATTGCGAAAATCGGCCGTCCCTCATTTAAACAGGAGTCTGTGGAATCAGTCAGTCCTTTCCGGGATTTAATCTGCGAGCGCTATAGTCACAGATACAACTTTCAATGGCTTAGTCGAATCACTTCCGGTTGCGTGAACGTATACTTCGGCAGGAGCCAGCCACGACTCTAATACAACGGTATTGCTACCGTCAGCTGGTACATTGCCGTATCCGTAGGAACTGGAGACATTTCCATCAAACACAAACGTGGTATTGATATGTTTGCCCTGGAATTCCTGGGGAACTTCCACGACAACGTGATCACTTCCGATTTGTGAATCTTCGGATTTAACGCCTGCCGGCAGCGGTCCTGTTTCACCATGATCCTGATTCTTCAGATCTTCCAGTTCCTGTTTCAGACGCTCATTCTCGGCCGTTAGTCTATTATTCTCTTCCTGAAGATCGGTGTTATCCTTCTGCAATGCCGTCAGCTGAGACTGCAATGAATCTCTGGCGGTATTTGCCTGCTGCAGCTGAGACTGCAGGGAACTGATTGTGCTTTCCGAAGCAGAGCCGCTCGCCTGCAGTGCCGCAATCTGCTGCTGCAGAGATGAAATCTGGCCTGATGCGGCTGTCAATTGGCTTTGAAGCTGCTGGATCTGATTGTCCTTTGCGGCTAAAGCAGCACTGTAGTCATGAGATGAGCCGCTGCCGTCATCCCCTGCCGGCGGAATGATTCCGGGAACAGTTGACCCGCTTCCTCCTGTGGAAGCAGTTGGACTTGTGATCGGAGAAGCACTGTCAGTCCAGTATGCAAGAATGACATCATCTTTAATACGGACCTGAACATACTTGTTTAATGGCTCATAGGCTGTTCCCTCATAAACAAGCGATCTCGACTTGCCGTATCCTTCCGGCACTTCATTGGTAACTGTTCCTTTTCCGGCATCGAAGTTGTACAAAACCTCGCCATATGACCCATCGGAGAGGTATTCTGCGATCGCTACGGACTTTGCCGATCTCATGTTGGATAAATCAGTTGACTGCCGAGCCTTTTCCAATTGACCTGAAAACATCGGGATACTGATGGCAACCAATATCCCAATAATAGCTACGACGATCAACAGTTCAGCTAAAGTAAAGCCTTTTCTGTCTTTTCTCACTTTCATAATTCACCCCGTAACACTGTTGTTTATACAAGTTTATTCTAGCATATAAGGTAAATGGTAGATAAACATATTATGTGTGCATTGCTGCAGAGCTGAACAAGTGCCTTGCTTGTCGGATCTCGCGATACCCGCAGACACCGCGGATCGCTGCCCGCAGGAGGGAAAGCCGCACAGGTCTCTTCTTTCAGTCATATAAAACCTGCCATCTGTCTATTGGACTGAAACGTTACTTCCCGGGCGCATTATGATCCACGGGAATAATGAAGAAGACCTCCGTTATATTGAAGGTCTTCTTTGGTCTTTGAAGCAGAGTCATCTGCTTACAGATGCACTGTTCCGTCAGTTGTTGTAGTGCACACCGGTATCATCCACCGTCACAACAAACCATGGATTCACCGGCAGGTGATAACCGGTCGGGGCACTGTCTTCCTTCACATGATATTCTCCGTAAGGAAGTTCACCGATGTAGAATACACCGTTAGCGGAAGACGTCAGATTCTTAAGTTCCACATTGTCGATCTTAACAATCGTTGTGTGATCCTTACGATAGATGGTAAACACACCGCCCTCAAGGGAATGATGATCCGATCCGTCGATCTTGTGCAGGAGAACAGGGCGCACCCCGGTAAGTCCAACCCAGTAAAGATACTTCGGATGTTCTGAATCGAGTATGTCTGTTGCGGCATACAGGTATTCTCCGGTAGCGTTTTCGGAGGTAATATCATCTCTTGCATTGCGGAACGCAAGAAGCGTCGATTCCAGAGCACCGCTCGTTTCAAGGGTATTCCTTACACCATCGGCGAATTCCGCAAACTGATGTGTCGACTGATAATGGTACTTCTCGGTCTGTTCAGCCGATGTTCCTTCATTCCAGACCCAGATCGAACCGGCAGGCATAGGCTTATCGCTGTCAGATGGATCTGTCAGTGCACCGCCGAGAACCAGCGTTGCGAGCGGATTTTCAGCACTGTCGGTTTTTCCGCTGTCCTCAAGATAGATGTCCTGACGTGCTTTCGTGTATGCTTTTCCGCCATTGAGCGCATCCTGCGGCAGAGCTGTATCACTGAAGTTACCGGTTGTTGTGATGATTTCCTGATTCCCGTTCAGACCCGTGCCGCCGAAATCCGGATTTCCGAGCAGAGTGAGTGTACTGCCTTCCGCCATATAGATGCCGGCTCCGTTTCCGGAAGACTCATTATGGTTGATCGTTCCGCCGCTTACGCTGACCTTTGCGCCGGAGACTGCGTAGACCGCTCCTCCGTTGGTGTTGCTGCGGGAATTCTGCAGTACTGCATCTGTACCGACTAAGAACTCACCGCTGGCTCCGACAGCGACGATACCTCCGTTTCTGCCGTAGTGATCTTCTTTCTTATTTCCATCAAAGGTCACCGCCTGCATCATCAGCTTTCCGCCGGAGACAGCAAGCATCGAAGTTCCATCGAAATCACGGATGATCTCCGCAGTTTTCATCATTTCGCCGGACTGATCATCCTTCCGCTCTGTCGCAAACAGGAAACTGTCTTCAGCACCTCTCATCGTATCACTCAGTACTGTTTCCGCTGTGGTGAAGAGTACATCGCGGTTGGTGCCCTTATGTTCGGCAGTTTCTTTCAGAGCGACATCCTTCAGCATCTTCAGCTTCAGATTCACAGCCGAATAAGCATCGCTGTTGTATCTGAACAGTGCACCCTGAGCGGCATTCAGACCATCCTGAATACTGAGGTAAATGGCAGGTGTCCTGAGCGTTGTTGTGACGCCGCTGACATTGACGGTAACGTTCTGATAGAGAAGATTGTCCTCCGCATCTGTCAGTTTGCAGACAGCACCGATCCAGTAAATATTTGAATCACTCGCACTGTCTTCGTTCTTTACACCATACAGCACAAGAGCGCGGTCATTCCGGAAGACTTCAAGATGACCTGAGTTCTCATGGAATGTGCCGAACGGCTTTGCAGGAAGACCGTGTTTCTGATATGGATTACCATCAAGTGCACCGGTCACATAGACGCCGATCAGTGCCTGATCAGTAACACCTTCCTCTGTTGTATTGATGATTGCATTCGTATCATAGCTGAGTACGACATTGCGCTGTCTTGTCGTATCGGATTCCAGGACATTCCGGAATATGACAGGAGCGCCGGTGAAATAAAGTCTTGCATGTTCACCGCCGACATTCACCGCACCGCCGTTTTCTCCTCTGGCTGTATTACCGGTCAGAGATCCGCCGGCAAAGGTGACGGAAGCGTAATCCTCTGCGTAGACCGCACTGCCTTCCACAGCTGAATTATCACGGATAAATCCGCGCTGCAGTGTCACCACGGAATAAGGAGCTGCCGTGATTGCGCCGCCGTAATCGGCAGAGTTCAGACTCATGGTCACACCCTCCTGCAGAATCAGGGTTCCGTATCCGCCGATCTTGACTGCTCCGCCCTTACTGCCGGCTGCCTCGTTGCTGGTGAAGGTACCTCCCTTGATGATCAGTGTAGAAGGTGATTCTTCTTTGGAAAGCACTGCAATTGCGCCGCCTTCACCGGGTTCAGTTGTACTCCCTGCTGTATTTGCGGTGTTGCTGGTGAATATGCTGTTCTCCACCATCAGATTACAGTTCTCCGCAACCCGGAGTGCACCGCCCTGATAGCTGGCACTGTTATTGCGGAAAACCACATTTCGAAGAGGAAGATCTTCAATAGCGGAGGCATCTCTTGTCCCGTTTATGCTGACTGCACCGCCGTTGCCCTTCTTCTCGGCTGCGGCCTCTGCGGTATTGTACAGGAACTGCGCATTGGTCAAGCTGACAGTACAATTCTTGCCTATTGCGATGGCGCCGCCGTCTGAACCAAGACCGCTTCCGGACTCACGATGGTTGATGATCGAATTGTTGGAGAATACTGCCGATCTTGCAGTTTCTCCGCCGTCCACAATCAATGTGGTTCCTTCATCGATCAGAACCGCACCGCCCTTTACATCGGTATCACCGCTTCCGGGTTCAGCTGTCGTTCTGAAATACTGCACCATGCTGTTGTTCAGAACGGTCAGTGAACTTTCTTCAGTCACATGCAGTGCTCTGCCTTCTCTGGAATTGCCGTGGAGATTGATGTTCTGGAGTGTGAGAGAAGATCCGCCCATGACAGTGATCAGTGATCCGTCATTGTTCTCCTCATCATAGCTGCGTCTGATCTCTCCTCTTGATGTATCAGAGGTACGTGTGGTTGTGAAAACATATTTGTCGATGGTAGCGTTTCTTCCCGCGGTTGTTAATGTAAGAGCACGATCGCTTTCATAGGTGACAGGTCCGCTTACCGTAAAGTCCCTTAACACCTGAAGCTTCAGATCGGGATTATGATCTTCATCTGCAATCACATTTCCTTCCCAGTCATACAGATCATGATCCTCTGCCGCATCAAATCCCCCGTTCAGGGTTGAATAGATTGCCGGATGATAATATGGTGTTTCAAGCTCATCGAGGGAAAGCTTTCCTTTTTCATAAAGCAGTGTATTGTCCTGTGTGAGTTTGCAGACAGCTTCTTCGTTGGCAACCAGGTACCAATCATGCTCACTGTCTTTGGGGCATTCATCGAACTTCTGGTTCTCTGCATCCCATTCACTCAGAATGAATGTTGTTCCTTCTCCGCCCGGTTTCAGACTGATTTCCAGCTGGAACACACGATCGCTTTCCACAAAATAGGTCAGACGATTATTACCGTTTCTGGTAGGATAATAAGACTCAATAAGGTAGTATTTGCCAAGCGGCAATTCACGGAAGAACACAATTCCCTTTGGAATGATTTCCCCGCCCGGATACTTGTACTCATCGGTTCCGTCCGCAGATGGTACCGGATCAGGATAAGTTTCGCCGTCACGAGACCAGCGTGTCATTTTCGGATATCCATACTCATTGAGGATCGGGTCTCCCTCCTCATCCAGATCCGGCGCATAGATCGTAAACTCGGCATGCGGAAGCGGACCGTTGCCTGCGTCAGTCTTCATGAATTCTGCCTGATAATCATTACGGATGTTGATCACGCCTATATTCGCTGAAGCGATATTCCGGGATGCATCTGCTTTTCCTTCTTCGTCGAGCATAAAGATGCCATAGAATATATTGACATCGACAGTATTCTGCTGAACCAGGGTTTCCTGTCCATGCAGCGGACCGCCTTCTGCCCAGAGGTCAGGATATAATGATCCGCTTGGCGATAAAGCAGGAGATCCCACCAGAACAAGATAAGTTATATCTTCTGCTCTGAAGCTTTCAGGCACCCCTGTTTCTTTCATGTAATACCTGCCGATCGGAATCGTAGTGAAATCAACTTCTCCCTTAGGCAGAAGAACTCCGGAAGCATCATAATCTGTTGTTCCGTCTGCCGAAACAGCGCTTTTATACGCTATCTGGCAGGCTTCATCAGTAAACAGAGTAAATACTGCCTCGGAAACAGCGACTCCCTTATTATCTTTCTTATCAAAAGTAACAGTATACATTTTATCCCAGTATACTTTTGTCTTATCCGCATTACCCAGCCGCACACCGGCCAGATATTCGCCGTTAGAGCAGTCTGTTTCCGAATCCGCAAGTGCGTTGCGCAGGATTCCAAGACTCTGATCACTGACTGTTTCAGCAGATTCAACAGTGATGCCGAACTGTTCTCCGGGTTTTCTGTGCGGTGCCATTTCAGGCCATACCCAGATCGTATCTCCGGAAAGATTTCCGACGACATTAATTGACTGTGCAGGAACACTGTTTTTGTAACCGGCAAGGTAAAGATCCTGATGCACATAGTCAGTGATTCCGCCGTTGGTTGCTCTTTGATTTGTAAGATAATTACGGCTGAATTTGGGGCTGCCCGTGAGATTGATAAAACTTCCTTCAGCGAGATAGATGCAGGCACCCTTCTCTGCATTAAGAGCTTCTCCTCCCTTTGTAAAGCCGTTTTCCGTAAATTCCGGACTGCCGGTCAGGTTCAGCGTCACATCCGATTTAAGATAAACCGCACCGCCTTCCCTTGCATAGCATTGTTCGATAACAGTGTTGTCTTTGATATTGAGAAAACTTCCTGCTGTCTCGAGGTATACCGCACCGCTCTTTGCAGGCGCAGTGCAGTTCGTGATCGACGTAGAAGCTTTTGTCCCCGTCTCATCACTATCCTGCAGATTAACCGTATGTGTTTTGCTGTAAACCGCACCGCCGGACTTGTTTGTTCCGTTGACAGAACAGTTTTCAAAACTCGATCCGGAAATCGTGAGTAAGGAGGTTGTGCCTGTGTTTGAAGCATAAAGCGCACCGCCGTCATTCGTTGATGTGCAGTCGCTGAAAGAGCTGACCTTCACTTCAGAAGTAAGAGCACGGGAAGCCACTGCACCGCCGCAGCAGGCAGTAGCCAAATCACCGCTCAGAGTTCCGGTAGTATAGCAATGATCGAAACTGCAGTGGTCCAGCGTCATCGTATTGATGGTGTTTGTCTCCAGTGTTCCGTGATTGATTGCACCACCATCTGACAAAGCATGACAGTTGGCAAAGCCGCTGTAGTTCACATCCAGATTCTGTGCCGTTGAAGCAACAGCACCGCCGGCTGCCCACTTAAAATTAGTTGATGAACAATAGCAATCATTGAATGTACTGAATTCGATTGTTGTTGTTGTTGTTGTGTAGTCGTCAGTCTTATTTTCGTGGTAGACTGCACCGCCTGATGAAAAGCTGTAGCAGTTTTCAAAATCCGCACCGGAGATTTCTGCCGTTGTACCGTTTACATAAACAGCACCTCCGCGGCATGCCGTGCAATTGATAAAGAGAGTCCCAAATTTCTGATTATTGTACTGATCTTTGGTTCCGCCTGTGATCGTCAGAGAATTGGCGTAAATCGCCCCACCGTTATTCGTCTTTATGTTTGTCTTTGTGCTCTTGACTTCGCATTTGATGAATTTTACTGAAGGCTCTTCCTTTTCTTCATCATACTTTCCTGCCACCGTTACCGGTGCATTTGCAGAGGCAGCGTAAATTGCTCCTCCTCCGCCCTCATTCTCATTTCCGGTAGCGAAGCCATACTGCAGAGTAGTTCCGCTTTGAATGTACAAAGATCCGTTGTCAGCTTTGATCAGTCTGTAATCACCCGATTCAGCCGTCTTATTTTTGCGGCCGTCCAATGTGATGTTTTCAAGCCGGAATACAGCTCCTGCCTGATTTAAGTGGAACAGCTCATTATTGCTGTTGGTACGGGAAATGGTGCAGACAGTTCCTTCCGGTCCTCTGTATTGATGTTCTGCGTCGGATTTCGAAGCTGTAGTAAGAGTAATATCCTTTTTATTTTCCGCAGACGGGAAATTGTCGATGGCGGCTGCCTGTTTAATGTTATATTCCTCAACAAGCATCTTCACATATACGGGGATACCGCCGGTTACAAGAGGAAATTCATTGAATGCCACACTCAACGCCTGATATACCGCCTTGCCGCTGTTAGGTCTAATCAGCGTATTGCCGGCCGCATCTGTGATTTTG
>JAFYGX010000055.1 GCA_017543025.1 Solobacterium sp. | reverse complement strand
TGTCGGCAGAAAGATTTCCTTTCTGCATCGCTCCGCTGCCTCCGCTGTATAGAACGGAGAAGGTGCGATCGTTCCCATACCGCCGGTATTGAGTCCTTCGTCATTGTCCTCCGCGCGTTTGTGGTCCATCGACGACACCATCGGAACCACGGTTGTTCCATCCGCAAACGCAAGGACGGATACCTCAGTTCCGGTCAGAAATTCTTCGATGACCACCCGGTTTCCGGATGCGCCGAACGCTTTGTCCACCATCAGATGATCGACCGCTTCCATCGCTTCCGCTTCCGTTCCGGCAAGTATCACGCCTTTGCCCAGCGCCAGCCCGTCTGCCTTGATCACAGCCGGATAGCTGTTCTGCCGCCGGATATATTCCTTTGCCTCTTCCGGGTCATCGAACACTTCATAGGAAGCGGTCGGAATTCCGTACTTCTTCATCAGATTCTTGGAAAATACCTTGGAGGATTCGATCCGTGCAGCTGCCTGATCCGGCCCGAATGCCGGAATCCCCGCTTTTTTCAGGGCGTCCACCATCCCGAGGGCCAGCGGATCATCCGGTGTTACGCATACATAATCGACCGCACGCTCACGGCAGAGACGGATGATTCCGTCAATATCCGTGGCAGCGACATTCACGCATTCCGCATCCGCTGCGATCCCCCCGTTGCCGGGGGCACAGAGAAGTTCCGGATGATGCTCGCTTTCCTTCAGCTTGCGGATTACCGCATGTTCTCTGCCGCCGCTTCCCACTACAAGAATTCTCATTGCCTGTCACCTGCTTTCCGTCTTTGAAACAGATCAGTGATGGAACAGTCGGATTCCGTTGAATGCCATCACCATGCCATAGCGATTCGCAGTTTCGATGACATTGTCATCACGAATCGAGCCGCCCGGTTCTGCCACATAGCAGACGCCGCTCTTATGCGCCCGCTCGATATTATCGCCAAACGGGAAAAATGCGTCAGAGCCAAGTGAAACACCGGTACTCTGATCAAGCCATGCCCGCTTTTCTTCTTCCGTAAAGACAGACGGCTGTTCCGTGAAGAAATTCTGCCATGCCCCATCGCGCAGCACATCCATATATTCGTTTCCGATATAGACGTCAATCGCATTATCGCGGTCCGGCCGGCGGATATCCTTTTTAAACGGAAGGTTCAGCACTTTCGGACACTGACGCAGCAGCCAGTGGTCTGCCTTGTCTCCGGCAAGCCGCACACAGTGTACCCGGCTCTGCTGACCCGCACCGACACCGATCACCTGGCCGTTCTTCGCATAGGCAACCGAATTGGACTGGGTATATTTCAATGTGATCAGCGCAATGATCAGATCACGCTTCGCGCTTTCCGGCAGATCCCTGTTCTCAGTCACAATATTGGATACCGCACGCTCATCAATCACGATTTCATTTCTGCCCTGTTCAAACGTAATGCCGTATACCTGCTTGCGCTCAACCGGATTCGGCCGGTAATTCATATCGAACTGCAGCACATTGTAATTGCCTTTTTTCTTTGTTCTGAGAATCGCCAGCGCTTCTTCCGTATAGCCCGGGGCAATGACGCCATCGCTGACTTCCGGCTTCAGAAGATTTGCCGTATCTGCATCGCAGATATCGGAAAGCGCCGCAAAATCTCCATACGAACTCATCCGGTCAGCGCCTCTTGCCCGCGCATACGCAGAGGCTAACGGCGACAGGTTTTCCTGATCGACGAAATAGATCTTCCGCTCCACCTCCGTTAACGGCAGTCCAACTGCCGCACCGGCGGGTGAAACATGCTTGAAACTTGCGGCTGCCGGAAGTCCGGTCGCAGCTTTCAGCTCCTTCACAAGCTGAATACTGTTGAGTGCATCCATGAAGTTGATATAGCCCGGGCGCCCGTTCAGTACGGTTACCGGCAGATCGCTGCCGTCTTCCATGAAGATACGGCTTGGTTTCTGATTCGGGTTGCAGCCATATTTGAGCTCAAGTTCGTTTGCCATGATTATTCCTCCTCATTCCGGTTATAAATCCGTGTGCGTGTCTCGCCGGTTTCCAGATCAATGACACGTGTGAACAGTGATACTTTGTTGTCCGGATTCAGCGCTTCCCAGACATGATCCGACCAGTCGTCAAATGGTTCCTTTACCATCTGCCACAGCGTCGGCTCTCCTTCAAACGACGGAAGGGGATTGCCGTCTGATTCATAGGTATGGATCAGATGCCCGAATCCCGGAAGCTCCTGCGCGTAATCGAAGAAGTACCTGCGGACAGCGCCTTCATTGCCTTCGGCGCTTTTCAGGATCGACATTTCATAGAAATCACCCTTTACGACTGCCGAAATGCGCGGCGTGAAATTCGGCCCGTCCGGTTCAAACGTCCGTGTCCGCAGTGCGTCTTCAAACGTCTTTCCTTCTTTCAGAGCCTCATAGATCGTATCCGTCTGATCCCCGTTGGTGACGATCGTTGTGCCATTGATCACCCGTACCGGGGCGTAGATGATCAGACTCGGGTCCTTCATCTTTGATTCATCAAACGCCTGCGTCCGGATCCCTTCCCCGTCTTTCACAAAGATGCGGTTCCGGCTGTTTTCGCTCCGGCCCATGATAAAGTAGGCAATCCGCAGTTTCTTTCCGCAAGGTGTTTTTCCGATTGCGATGCCGCGTCCCGGATAACTGTTCTGTTTCAGTGTTTCAAATAAATCAGCTGCTTTCATTTCGTCTCTCCTTTATCCATAGCCTCAGATACCATCCGCACCGCTTCCGGCAGGATGATCCATTCCGCTTCCTTCATCACCCGCTTCTGCAGGATTTCCGGCGTATCGCCTTCCTGCACGGCAACCGCTTTCTGCAGCAGAATGCGTCCTCCGTCAGGAATCTCATTGACAAAATGCACGGTCGCTCCGGTCACCTTTACGCCGCGGTTCAGCGCTGCTTCATGAACCTTCAGTCCGTAGAATCCCTTGCCGCAGAACGACGGAATCAGAGACGGGTGAATGTTCAGAATCCGTTCCGGATAGGCCTGAATCACCAGCGGCCCCAGAATGGAAAGATATCCGGCCAGCACGACCAGCTGAATATCATGGTCTTTCAGCACCGTGGTCACTGCAAGATCAAACAGCTCCGCACAGACGTAGTCCTTTCGCCGGACAACTGCGGTTTCAATTCCTGCTTTCTCCGCCCGTTTCAGCGCATATGCATCCGCGGAGGATGACAGCACAAGATCCAGTGATACATGCGGCAGCGCACCTGCCTCTGCCGCATCGATCAGTGCCTGCAGATTCGTTCCGCCGCCGCTGACGAGCACTGCCGTGCGGATCATCCCTGCTTCTCCCTGAAGACCACAGTATGATCGCCGCGGACCATTGTTCCGATCACGGACGCCCTGATTCCCTGCTTCCGCAGGATTGCGATCGCCTCTTCCGCGTCTTCCGGCGCAGTGAACGCACACATGCCGACTCCCATATTGAAGGTATTGTACATATCGTGTTCAGATATCCCGCCTGTTTCCTGAATCAGTCCGAAGATCGGCGGAATGTCCCAGCTTCCTTTTATGATCTCTGCGCTGAGATGGCTGTCGAATGCCCGCGGCAGGTTTTCATAGAACCCGCCTCCGGTCACATGGGCCAGAGAATGCACATCAACCTGCTTCAGAAGCGCAAGCACCGGATTCACATAAATGACAGTCGGCGTCAGAAGCGTTTCCCCGAGCGGTTTTCCCAGCCGGTCTGCATACGCATTCAGATCGCAGTTTCCGATATCAAACACCTTGCGCACCAGGGAAAAGCCATTGGAATGAATTCCGCTGGAGGCAAGTCCGATGATCACATCGCCTTCCTTCACATCAGCTTTATCCAGAATCTTTTCTTCATCCACAATTCCGACTGTGAATCCTGCCAGATCAAACTCATCTTCCGGCATCAGACCCGGATGTTCTGCTGTCTCACCGCCGATCAGAGCACAGCCGGCCTGCACGCATCCATCACTGACACCCTTTACGATCGCTGCGATCCGTTCCGGTATATTTTTCCCGCAGGCGATGTAATCCAGAAAAAACAACGGCCTGGCTCCGGCACAGATCACATCGTTGACGCACATCGCCACACAGTCGATTCCGACCGTATCATAGATTCCTGTCAGAAATGCGAGCTTGATCTTTGTTCCGACGCCGTCGGTTCCCGATACGAATACCGGCTTTTTCATGCCGGTCATATCCGGCGCAAACAGGCCGCCAAACCCGCCGATCGTATCCATCACACCGGCAATCCGCGTCCGCTTTACATGTTCCTTCATCAGTTCAACGGACTCATAGCCGGCGTTTACATCTACCCCGGCTTCCTTATAGCTGTTGCTGTAGCTGTCTTTCATTTCCCGATCTCCGTTCTTCAGATCTCCTTCACCAGCTCCTGCAGCGCTTCATCCTTTTTCAGGACAGCAGCACGCATCTCTGCTTTCTGTGCTTCCAGGCGCTCTGCCAGATCGTCGTCTGCAGCTGCGAGGATCTCCGCCGCAAGAAATGCCGCATTGCGTGCACCGTTGATTCCCACGCAGGCAACCGGAATTCCCGGAGGCATCATGACCGTGCTGAGCAGGGCATCCACACCGGAAAGCCCCGCATTCAGCGGCACGCCGATTACAGGAACTGTGGTTTTTGCGGCAATACAGCCGGCAAGCGCGGCACTCATTCCTGCCCCGGCAATAATCACGCCGAACCCGTTCTCCTTCGCCGATTCCGCAAAAGCGTCCACCTCTTTCGGGGTGCGATGCGCGGAATATACATGCACTTCAAACGGAATCTCCAGTTTCTTCAGTTCAGACGCCGCTTTTTTCATTACTTCCCAGTCGTTGTCCGAACCCATGAGTATCGCTGCTTTCTTCATCACTATTTCCTCCTTCGAAAATAAAATGCCTGCGGGATACTCCACAGGCATCAGGTTTCATTCTGTCAGAAAAACACCCGGCACCATTACAGAATGACCGGTAATTCCACGCATCTTAGCTGCCGCGCAACTTCTCTTTAACTGCATCATGCGTTTCCTTTCTGCCTCACAGGACATCAGTTCTTCTTAAAGGATATTCGTATATTACAGAATTTCATTCCCGTTGTAAAGGAACGAATTCGTTCTTTTTCGCACATGCCGAACGCTGAGTTGTTCTGTTTCTCACTCCAGATTAGCGTGCCTGCCGAACATCGTGTCACTGTCCAGGCCAAGCCGCTCCATCAGAATCATTATCACGATATCGAGATAAATTCCTTCACACTGCTCGAACAGCGACCCCATCGGCTGAACGGACTTCACCGCTCCCTGTACATCGCTTTTCGGACTGACTGCCGGAATCGTAATCACCGCATCCGCAAGCCGGGCAATCACCGAATCCGGATTGATTGTAATCAATGCGATCCTGGCGCCGGTTTCCTTTGCCTTATTTGCGTGAGAGACCAGCGACTTCGTCGTTCCGCTTCCGCTGCAGATCACTAACAGCCCGTTTTCCGTAATATTCGGCGTGCATGTTTCGCCGACCACATACGACTTTCTCCCCATGTGCATCAGCCGCATCGCAAACCCGCGGACCTGAAATCCGCTTCTGCCCGCTCCGGCACAGAAGATCTCATCCGCTTCGAGCAGCAGCTTCACGAATGCGTCCGTCGCAGAGACATCAATTGCGCCAAGCGCTGTATGCAGTTCACTGCAGACAATCTCACTGTATTCCCGGTTGTTCATTTCACTGCCTCCGCCGCCCGGATATGCGCTTTCAGCTCCTGCGCTGCCGCTGCCCGATCCGGCGCATTGCATATCGCACCGCCGACCACAATGATCGCCGCACCTTCGCCTGCGATCGCATCGATGGTGGCCAGCTTCACGCCGCCGGCAACCGCGGATCTCGCATGTTTCAGAACCCGGTTTATCGTTTTCAGATCATTCAGCGGATCCTTTCCGCTTGCCTGTACATCAAACGCTGTATGAACGCAGATATAATCCACGCCCATCTGATCGATTTCTGCAGCCCGCTCGGCAAGGTTCTTCACCTCGATCATATCGACCATCACTTTCCTGCCATGTGCCTTCGCACTGCGCACGACGCCTTCAATCGTCGCATTGTTCGACACGCCGAGCACGGTGCAGATGTCCGCACCTGCCGCAAAGCATTTATCCGCTTCATACTCCCCGGCATCCATGATCTTCACATCCGCCAGCACTTCAATGTCCGGAAACTGTTCTTTGAACAGCCTTACCGGCCGCATTCCCTCTTCAATTACAAACGGTGTTCCGATTTCGGCAATATCAATACTGTTTCCGCATTCCTTCAGAAGTTTCACGCATTCCTCAACCGTCAGCGTATCCAGCGCTGCCTGCAGTTTCATCTAGACATCCTCCTTCTGACCCAGGTCATCACTTAATTATAAGAACAGTTTACAGTTCCGGGGCAAATCGTTCGATCAGCCTGATCAGTGCATCCGTGTCTTCCTGCCTGGTTGCCCAGCTGGTGCAGAAGCGGATCACGGTATGCGACTCATCATACGATTCCCAGAAACTCACCACGCACTCTTTTTCCAGTTCCTTCAGCGTTTCATTCGCAATGATTACAAAAATCTGATTCGTCGGCGTTTCAAAATAGAACCGCCAGCCGTTTTTCTTCAGTGCCGATCTGATCTGGTCCGCCTGTTCCATCGCATGCGCTCCGAGTCTGGTATACAGATGATCCGTAAACAGGGTATCAAACGAAATACCCGCCAGTCTTCCCTTGGCCAGCAGAGCGCCATGCTGTTTGATGGAAGTGAAAAAATGCGGAAGCTTCAGCGGATCCCGGATGACAACCGCTTCGCCGATGATCGCACCGCACTTGGTGCCGCCGATATAGAACACATCGCACAACCGGGCAAGATCTCTCAGTGAAACATCGTTTTCCCTGCAGGCAAGCGCAGTGCCGAGCCGGGCACCGTCAAGATACAGCGGCAGATGATAACTGTCGCACACCTTCCGCAGCTCTGCAAGATCAGACAGCGAATATAAGGTTCCGTATTCCGTGGGCTGTGAAATATAAACCATGCCGGGAAATACCATATGTTCATAGTTGCCGTCGCTGTAAAACGATCTGAGCGACGCGGCAAGCGCATCTGCTTTCAGCAGGCCGTAATCCCCCGGTACCGTCAGCACCTTGTGGCCGGTATATTCAATCGCTCCTGCTTCATGCAGGGCAATGTGGCCGGTATCCGCCGCGACAACACCTTCGTATTCCCTCAGCAGAGAACTGATCACAACCGCGTTGGTCTGAGTTCCGCCGCAGAGGAAATGCACCCTGGCATGCGGTGCCCCGCAGACAGCCCGGATCTTTTCGATCGCGGCTGCGCAGTATTCATCCGTTCCGTATCCGCTGACCGGAATACGGTTGGTCTCTTCCAGGCGCGCAAGTATCTCCGGCGCCATGCCCTCCTGATAATCAGAAGCAAAATACAGTTTTCTCATATGTTTCGTTCTGTGGCTCCTCCGGTGTTCAAAGGACGTTTCCTGTCCTCAGCCCGAAGCAATTATATCGCGTCCCTTCCTGTTCTTACGCTATAATGAATCGCAACTCACAGGAGGTCATGCATGTTAAAAGCACTGCGTTATCTGAAACCCTTCTGGCTCTCCGTAATTGCGGTCATCGCTCTGACGTTTGCTCAGGTGCAGTTTGAACTCGCGTTACCGGATTATATGTCCGGCATTGTTACCTACGGAATCCAGTACAGCGGGATTACCGATCCCGAACCGGAAGCGATCCGCGCTTCCACCTGGGAACACATGTCCTGGTTTACAGCGGAAGACGACAGGGAGCGCTTTCTGCAGTCCTATACCCGGATCGAAGCCGGGGATACGGAACTGTCAGGAACGTATCCTGCGCTCGCAGACGAGCCGGTCTATGTGCGCAATGAAACTGCAGCTGCCGGCTCATTTCCCGCCGAAGAATTTCTGATCGTTTCCATGCTCGACAGCGGGATGGCCGGTGAAAACGCTCCGGATCCGGCTGCGGTTTATGCGGCCGCAGAAGCAGATCCGTCTGTTGCTGCGTCGATCCGGGAACAGTTTCAGAATCAGCTGTCATCCTATACGGAAGAAAATCTCGAAGGCGCTTCGCTGATTGCGCTGAAACGGGAGTATGCAATGCTCGGAATCGATGTTTCAGCCCGTCAGAACAGCTACATTCTGCACGAAGGGCTGATCATGCTGGTGATTACGCTGCTGGGAAGCATCTGTTCCATCGGTTCTTCCTATCTCTCTTCCCGGACAGCCGCCGGCGCCTGCCGCAACATGCGCAGCGATATCTTCAACCGGGTGGAATCCTTCTCCAGCGAAGAGTTCAGCCGGTTCTCTACCGCTTCCCTGATTACCCGGACAACCAATGACGTTCAGCAGATTCAGATGGTCATCAATATGATGCTGAGAATTGTGCTGTTCGCACCGTTCATGGGACTGACTTCCCTGTTCAAGGTCATGCGCTACTCCGGCATGGCCGGAATTCTCGGCTGGGTGCTGCTCGTCATCGTTGTGCTCATGTCCGTCACATTCATCGTGACAATGCCGAAATTCAGACTCATTCAGAAGCTGGTCGACCGGCTGAATCTCGTCACAAGAGAACAGCTCTCCGGCATGCTGGTAATCCGTGCCTTCAACAACCAGCGTTATGAAGAAAAACGCTTTGATGAGGTCAACAGCGACATTACCCGGGTGAATATCTTCGTGAACCGGGCAATCGCCGTCATCATGCCTGCCATGACATTCCTGATGAGCTTCATCTCCGTGCTCATCATCTGGATCGGCAGCCGGCAGATTGATCTTGGCACCATGCAGATCGGGGATATGATGGCCTTCCTGCAGTATGCGATGCACGTACTGATGTCCTTTATGATCGTTGCGGTGATCTTCATCATGATTCCGCGGTCTTCCGTCAGCGCAAAGCGTATCTTTGAAGTACTGGAAACATCTCCCGCGATCCGAGACCCGGAAAATCCGCAGACCCTGCCGGAAGGAAACAGAACCGTGGAATTCCGCGGCGTCTCCTTCCGCTACCCCGGTGCGGAAGAAAGCGTTCTGCATGACATCAGCTTCCGGGCAGAACCAGGAGAAACCGTTGCCTTTATCGGCTCTACGGGTTCGGGAAAGAGCACACTGATCAATCTGATTCCGCGGTTCTTTGACGTCACGGAAGGCGAAATCCTGTATGGCGGAACCGACATCCGAAATGTCACCCAGAAAGATCTGCGTGACCGGATCGCCTATGTTCCCCAGAAAGGCATCCTGTTCTCCGGCACCGTGCGCTCCAATCTGCTGTATGCGAATGAAAACGCCTCCGAGGAGGCCATCGAAACCGCGCTGGAAGTTTCTCAGGCCAAAGAGTTTGTCGACCAGCTTCCCAATCGTCTGGATGAGCCGATCTCCCAGGGCGGAACCAATGTCTCCGGCGGTCAGAAGCAGCGGCTTTCCATTGCGCGGGCTTTAGTGAAACAGGCACCTGTCCTGATCTTTGACGATTCCTTCTCTGCGCTCGACTACGCAACGGACGCAAAACTGAGAGACGCGCTCGGAAAACTGTGCAGAAAGACTGAATCCACGGTGCTGATTGTTGCCCAGCGAATCAGTACAATCCGCCATGCGGACAGAATCATCGTTCTGGACAAAGGAACCATTACCGGAATCGGAACCCATGAGGAGCTGATGAAGAACTGCACCGTCTACCAGGAAATCGCTTACTCCCAGTTAAGCCAGGAGGAACTCGCATGAGCACATCAAACAGCCGCAGAGGCATGCAGGGAGGCAGAGGCCGCGGGATGATGGCGGGCGACAAAGCCCGTGATTTCTCCGGTACCATCCGCAAGCTGCTGCGTTATCTTCGCCCCTATGCTCCGCGCCTTGCGATCATTCTGCTGTGCGCTTCGCTCTCCACGGTCTTTACCATCATCGGGCCGAAGGTACTCGGAACTGCAACAACAACGCTGGCGCAGGGACTTGCCGCAAAATATACCGGCACCGGTTCGATTGACTTCAGCCGGATCTTCTCCATTCTTTCAAAACTGACTGCCATCTATGTGCTCTCCATGGTTTTCTCCTATATTCAGGGATGGCTGATGGCCGGCGTTACGCAGAGCGTTACCTATACGCTCCGCAGAGAGATCAGCGAAAAACTCAACCGTCTCCCCCTCTCGTATTTCGACCGGCAGACGCACGGAGAGGTTCTCTCAAGGGTCACCAATGATGTCGACACAGTCTCGCAGTCACTGAACCAGACGGTTCAGCAGATCTTCACTTCGCTGATTACCGTCATCGGCGTGCTGTATATGATGATCCGCATCTCGTGGCAGCTGACATTGATGGCACTCATTGTCGTTCCGCTTTCGGGCATTGCGGCCGCTGTTGTTGTAAAACACTCCCAGCCGTATTTCAAAGCCCAGCAGAAAACACTCGGCAATGTGAACGGTCATATCGAAGAGATGTACGGCGGACATATCGTCATGAAGGCGTTCAACGGGGAAGAACGTTCAGTAAGAGAGTTCGGAAGACTGAACGATGCGCTGTACACGGCAGGCTGGAAAGCACAGTTCATGAGCGGACTGATGATGCCGATTACGTCTCTGATCGGCAATATCGGTTATGTTGCCTGCTGTGTGCTCGGCGGCTGGCTGTCCATTCATAACGGTCTTGCGATCGGTGATATCCAGGCATTTATCCAGTACGTCCGTTCCTTCAACCAGCCGATCACGCAGACCGCACAGATGATGAATATCCTGCAGAGCACGGCTGCTGCAGCAGAACGGGTATTTGAATTTCTTGAATCTGAAGAGGATACACCCGATTCGCCTCATCCGGTTTCCGTACGGGATGAACATGGCAATCTGATGATCCGGGGAAATGTCTCATTTGAAAATATCCGGTTCGGATATCAGCCGGATAAGATCGTCATTCACAGCTTCAGCGCGTATGTCGCAGAGGGAAAACAGGTTGCGATTGTCGGACCGACCGGCGCCGGCAAGACGACCATCGTCAAACTTCTGATGCGATTCTATGATGTGAACAGCGGAATGATCTGCGTAGACGGAATTGATATCCGTGATATGACAAGGATGGATCTGCGCGATGCGTTCGGCATGGTACTGCAGGACGCCTGGCTGTCCTCCGGCACAGTCATGGAAAACATCCGCTACGGAAAACCGGACGCCACGGATGAAGAAGTGATACAGGCGGCAGATGCGGCGTACGCAGACCATTTCATCCGGACGCTGGAAAACGGTTATCAGACTGTTATCAACGAAGAGTCTTCCAACATTTCCCAGGGGCAGAAACAGCTCCTCACAATTGCCCGGGCGTTTCTCAGTGATCCGCGTATTCTGATTCTGGATGAAGCGACTTCTTCTGTTGACACCCGGACGGAGATCCTGATTCAGAAAGGAATGGAAAATCTGATGAAAGGACGCACAAGCTTTGTCATCGCACACCGGCTTTCCACAATCCGCAATGCCGATATGATCCTCTGCATGGATCACGGCGATATTGTCGAAGTCGGCACACATGAAGAACTGCTTGCGAAAAACGGATTCTACGCCTCGCTGTACAATGCGCAGTTTGCGGAATCCTGACGTTCCGTGTGAATTGATTTGCCCGTACACAGCCGTTCGAAGCGGCTGTGTTTTCTGTTTCGCCGCACCCGTTTCTGAAACTTCTTTCAGTTTTTATCTGAAACCAGTTTCTCAATTCGTGGTAGACTACTCATCATAAGGGGGACCGGAATATGAATGTCATAACACCAAAAGGATACGATCCGGTATTGTCCATAAGAGAAACACAGGAAGCAATCAAATACATCCGCGATACGTTTCAGAAAGAATTCGGCCGTGAAATGAATCTTTCCCGTATCAGTGCACCGTTATTTGTCACACGTAAAAGCGGTCTCAATGACAATCTGAACGGAATTGAACGTCCGGTCTCGTTCGAGATGCAGGAGATGGACGGAGAAAAGATGGAAGTCGTTCAGTCACTGGCGAAATGGAAGCGCTACGCCCTGAAGAAATACGGGTTCGATGTTCATGAAGGACTTTATACCAACATGAATGCGATCCGCCGCGATGAACTGCTGGACAACCTGCACAGCGCTTATGTGGATCAGTGGGACTGGGAGAAAGTCATCACAAAAAAAGAACGTACGGAAGAAACACTGGAAGCGACCGTACGGGAAATTTTCAAGATCATCAAGCATATGGAACATGAGGTCTGGTACAAATACCCGCAGGCGGTCTGCCATCTGGCAGATGATATCACCTTCGTCACCAGCCAGGAACTGGAAGACCGCTATCCGGACCTTTCGGTCAAAGACCGTGAAACCGCCATTACAAGAGAAAAAGGCTGTGTCTTCATCAAACAGATCGGCTGGCCGCTGAAGCGGAGCGGACGCCCGCACGACGGCCGGGCACCGGACTATGACGACTGGAACCTAAACGGCGATCTGCTGTTCTGGCTGCCGAGCCTTTCCACAGCGCTGGAAATCTCCTCCATGGGAATCCGCGTGGATGAGGATTCCATCCGTGCACAATGCAGAGCAAGTCATTGTGAAGGACGGCTGTCTCTCCCTTACCACCAGATGATTCTGGAGAAGAAACTGCCCTATACGATCGGCGGCGGAATCGGACAGTCAAGGCTGTGCATGCTGCTGCTGAATAAGGCTCATGTCGGTGAAGTACAGGCAAGCATCTGGCCGGATGAAATGCTGAAGATCTGTGAGAAGCACAATATCCCGCTGCTGTGATCTGAACAGGCTGCACGGTAATCCGTGCAGTTTTTT
>JAFYGX010000054.1 GCA_017543025.1 Solobacterium sp. | reverse complement strand
GTGACTGGAGTTCAGACGTGTGCTCTTCCGATCTATTGCAGATGTCTTCGTGACTGAAAATGATACCCTTCTGTTCTGTGATGACAATCAGACCATGGACACAAGAACCGGCTATCTCAGCAATACAATGATCACGTATTACGATATGTCCGTTACGCTTACCGCGGTGGATATCAGAACACGGAAAGAGAGATGGTCACTGCCGGTTCATTATTCCCAATCCGGTGTGCCCGAATTTGAATATTTGAGGGAATACGGCTATATCCTCTGTACACTGTCGAATATACAGGCTGCAGTCAATTCGGAAACAGGAGATCTTATTCACCGGGCGGAATGGCCCTGCAGAGTCGCAAACACTGTGCTGTATACGGAAGACACTGTGATGTCGTTTCTTGCGGATGGTAAAGTGGCACATATGCCTCTCGGCGGTGAAGATCCGGATGTGACCGTCAATACGCTTGGAGATCATCTTCAGCATGCTGAACGCATAAACCCTTATGATGCAGGGAAACTGTCCGTCATGGCGCTATTCCAGGACAGCAGCCAGCTCATACAGTATGACCCCGATCTGTTTTCACCCGGATACCGCGAACTGATGCCGCTGAAGGATTCTGAATACCTGCGGAGTCATGTGATGTCAGACCGATATCTTGCGCTGAGTGAATTTGCGGATGACAAGTATGTCATTAAAGTGATGGATCTTTCAAACGATGAAATCGTGTACCGGGAATCATTTGAAAGCAGTCTGATCGATTACGGTTTTGTTTCCGACGAAAGACTGTATCTGTTTGACGGGGAGCACGGCAGACTGCGAGATATGAAAACCGGTGAGGAAACAGCTTTCTCTCTACCGGAAGCAGAGTTCCGCAGCACCCCTGTCACCTCTGCTTTTGGAGATTACATCTTCTTTGCATACAATTCCTATGCAGATGAAACACTTTATGCGGGACGCCTGAATATGATTACCGGGGAAGCCGAAGAATTCGCGGCAGGTCAGCAGCCTCACAATTTTTCGGAACAGCTGTACGTGCTGGCAGACGGGGCATATCTGCTCTATGTCACTAATCCTGATTCCGGCAGATACAGCGCACAGATCATCGATCTTCAGAAAAAATCCGCTGTTTCCCTGCCGGAAGAATTCCGTGATAAATGGCTGACTCCTGCCGGTACGGATTCTTTCGTTGCAGTACGGGGAGATACGGCGATCCGGCTTTATAACCTGGCCGGGGAATGCATCGGAGAGCTGCCGCAGACAATGTCCGGAGTGCTGTCATTTTCAGTGTTTGACGATGATATCCTCATACTCAACGGTGACGGCACGCTGGTCCGCTGTTCGATCAATGGTGATGTGAAAGAAACGTACGGCGCCGCGATCAATAAAACCGTCTTTTCCGGCAGTGACAGCTACCGCTGGAATTTTGACGGAGATCTGCTGTATCTGAATGCCAACGGTGTGTTTCAGATCATCGATCTTTCGCAGACGCAGTTCAGCATGTATGTGCCGCACGCGCTGGGTTATGACCGGCTCAACAGCCGCATCCTGTTTACCTTTACGGGAGAAGTCGGAAGCACAAGTATCAGCGCGTTTCATCTGTACAGCGATGAAGAAATGGTACAGACCGCAGAAGAAATGGTCGGTGACAACGAAATAAGTGAAGATATAAAGGATCTTTACGGTCTCAATTAGGTTTCCGGAAAACCGCAGCCGCTTGATCTTCGATAATAAAACGGGCCGAAGCCCGTTTTCATATATTACCCTTCTGCGAGAAGCTCCCTGATGCAGGACTCCACCTTCTCCATGTCTGCAGTCGGTTCAAACCTTGCGGCGACATTTCCTTCCCGGTCAATCACGAATTTCGTGAAGTTCCATTTGATGTCCGGCTTCTTATCCCAGTCGGGATCCGCTTCCCGGAACATCTTTTCCAGCAGCTCCTTATACGGATGTTCATCAAAGCCTTCGAATCCCTTCTGGCTCTTGAGCCAGGTGTACAGCGGGAGTTCATTCTCTCCGTTGACATCCGCTTTTTTCATCTGCGGGAACGTGGTGTTGAAATGAACCGTGCAGAATTCATGGATCTCATCATCGGTGCCCGGTGCCTGCGCACCGAACTGGTTGCACGGGATATCCAGGATCTCAAGCCCCTGCTCATGATAATCCTCATACAGCTTTTCAATCGGTGCATACTGCGGGGTAAAGCCGCATCCGGTGGCGGTATTCACCACAAGGATCACCTTTCCGCGGTAATCGCTGAGATTCAGTTCTTCTCCCTTTCCGGTCGTAACAGTGTAATCGTAGATCATTATTGTCTCCTCCGTTTTTTCTGCGCATTCTCACATGGCCGTAAGCCGTTCTGCAAACTCCTTCATGAACGCTTCTTCTTCCGCCCTGACCGTGCCTTCATAGCAGCGGATCTCTTCATCAGAAAGAATCCGTGATGAGATCCAGAGCAGCTGCGAGGCTGCCCGCTCGCTTTTCAAAACGATCTGCCGGTACACAGGTCCGATCATCAGCAGCGGAAGCGATTCTTCCGCGCTCAGCATTCCGCTCGTTGTAATGCCCATCGTGTTGTAGATCGTGTCATTAGCGATCGGTCCGATGATGACATCTGCTTCCGGATACCTGTCCGGCATGCGGTGACGGTTTGCGTACAGATAGTCAAACCAGCTCCGGTCCCGCTCAAATGTCTTAACATTAAGCCCTGTGCAGTCAAGTTCATACTGATTTATAATCGTATCGGATCCC
>JAFYGX010000053.1 GCA_017543025.1 Solobacterium sp. | reverse complement strand
TGCACCCATCGAAGTAATAAAACAGTACATACAGGAACAAGGATCTGAAGAACATTACGCTAAGAAGAAAAGAAAGCCGGCTTGAACCACCCAATCCATTGGTTGGATGGAGAATGCGCCGCTCGGAGGGGTTTATTCAAAACTTTGCCAGACTGTTATTTTACGGTATGTGTCCTGCATCAGCAGTGTTTGCGCCGATCACGTCCTGTCATTTCATAGTATGTCGTTTTTGCGGCATACATCGCAAAATCGGATTCCCGAACCACCTGCTCCGCAGTCAGACCGGGATGATCTGCCAGCGATGCACAGCCTGCCGCTATGCTGAGTCCCTTCACTTTCTCCCCTTTCCAGGAAGCGGCTTTCTCTCGCAGTTCTTTCAGCCGGTCATCCAGATACTGTTTATCTCCTTCCAGCAGCACCACAAACTCATCTCCCCCTGTTCTGTAACAGTCTGCCTGATAAACCGCGCGAATACAGTCAGCTGCCCCGCAGATCATTTCATCGCCGGCTTCATGGCCAAGGGTATCGTTTACGTCCTTCAATCCGTTGAGATCGATTGTAACTGCCGCAAACTGGTCCGGCAGGATATTCAGTTCACGGTAGCGCTTCAGAACACCGGAATAAGCAACACGGCTCTTTACTCCTGTCAGAGAATCTGTCATCAGCTGCTGATGCTGAGCCATCAGGAAGTCATCCGCCCGCTGCTGGGAAAACTCCGTGTAATGAATATACAGCAGGCAGGATCCGATGGTCATGCTGAGATAGGCTGTACGGGCAGCCGAACCAGTCAGCTCCTACATGATTGTCCCCGCCAGTATGAAAAGCATGATCGCGTACAGCGACGTCCGGTTCTTCCGGCGGAAGGAATTTCCGTACTGGATAAACCGGATAACGACAAGCCCCATTACCATGAGGTAAACTGCCATGTAGACAAAATACATCGGTCCGTGCATGTATCGGTTGCCTGAATCGATCGTCACCATCCACCCGGTAAAGCAGGAGACAATCTGAAATGCCAGATTGAATACCAGTACTGCCTGAAGTGCACGATTCCACCTTTCATCCCGATACATCTGCAGCGCCAGGGATCCGCCAGCCATCGGTGTCAGAATATAGTCAGCGCATTTCACAAGCTTCAGAATCCAATGCGGCACATTACGGCCGATCATCACAATACCGAGAAACTCCGCAAAGGCAGAGACTCCGATCAGTCCATAGGCAAGATAAAACAGTTTCTTATATTCCTCTGAAATCCTGTCATTCTCTGCAATCAGAATACAGAGAACCAGGAGCGTCGTCAGCGAAATCAGAATAATACAGCTGTAATACGTTAACATATGCAGTCTCTGCCCGTCTCCTTCCTCTTCCGTTAAAAAGACCAGCGTCGCCAATTATTTCAGGCGCATTTTTTGACATCAGAAAAGCATTCTGTACCGTTCGTTTTTTGCTGCTGCACGTTCAGTTCTTCGCTCCGCCATCTGTTTTGTCCTTCGAAGGATGGTAATTCATCGCCAGCATCGTAATGTCATCAAACTGATCCATTTCCCCCGAATATTCCGTCAGTTTTTCGTAAATCCATTTCACAAACGCATCCGGTAATTCATGCAGTTTTTCCGATTCCCGGACCAGATCCGTCAGTCCCTCCAGACCAATGGCTTTGTTTTCTGTATTAATGGCGTCCGTTGCCCCGTCTGAATAAACGAAAATGCGATCCCCTTCCTTCAGTTTCACTTCATAATTCTGATAGCTTCTGTTCTCCATACAGCCAAGCGCCATGCCATGCGGGTCCCGATAAACCTCAAATCCGTTTCCGACACTGAACATCGGATATTCATGTCCGCCGTTGGCACATGTCATAACCCCGGAAACAAGATCAAGAATGCCGACCCAGACAGTGACAAACATTTCATGCGGATTGATCTCACAGAGCCGGTTATTCACATCGCGGAGAATCGCCGCAGGATCCGGATTCATCATCGCATGCGCCCTCAGCAGCGTCTTCGCTGTCATCATGAAGAGCGCGGCAGGAATCCCCTTATCCGACACATCCCCGATTACAAGAACCAGATGCGTATCGTCCGGCATAAAGAAATCATAGAGATCTCCTCCGACTTCTCTCGCCGGTTCCATCAGAGCATATATTTCATAATCATTCTGTTTCGAGAAATCTGCCGGCAGAACTCCGAACTGAATATCTCTTGCGATGGAAAGCTGGGCAGCCATGCGTCCTTTTTCTTCCGAAATCTTCCGCAGTTCCTCCTGCGTACGGACGACACTGCTTTCCAGTTCATACAGCGAGATACCGAGATCTTCCAGTTCATCGTTGGAATGAATGTTCAGCTTTACCGGAGGAGCGCTGTGATTCACTGTATTCTCCAGGGCAAACATCTGCGCATTCTGCTTCAGTGAAATGATCGGAGACGTAATCTGCTTCTTCAGAATCAGCACGCCGATAATCGCACTGACAGTCGACAGCAGAATAAACAGCGCAAGCATCGAGCCGAAGAATCTGCTCAGTTCCGCAAACAGCTTCTCATAGCTGTTGGTGCACACCATATAGATCGTCCAGCCCTGATATCTGAGAATCTCGGAAGATGCCGCAAAGTAAGGGCTGTCTTTAAACACCACATATTCCTCGCCCTGCGGATCATCTTCTCTCACTCTTGTATGGGCAGCCATGTCCTGATTATCCGTTACCAGATCATGCGCATCAAACGGAAGTTTTTTACCCTCCTGGAGCATATTATTCATGCCGCTGGTAACGTAATAACAGGCTCCGTCATGACATGCGGCAATCAGCACATCGCTGACTTCATAAGTCTCTTCTACCTGTTTCAGATGAACCCAGGCCTGACATTGAAACTCCCACATGTCTTTTTCGACCAGATAATCAATATATTCGTATTCATTCCCATCGCGTATCGCTTTTTTGCGGGCTTCGGATGTCTCATCAGAAAGCAGAAATTCGGAGCACTCAATCAGATCATAGGAAAGAAACGCATCTTTGTTGGCTTCCGCGATCTGTTCGGTGATTTTACCAAACGATTCTGTAGCCCGAATCACATATCGTCTCGAAAGAATCAGAAGACTGATCAATGTCGTTCCGAATACCAGAAGACTGATGACGATATACAGTTTCCGGTTAATACTGAACCTTCTTTTTTTCTCGTTATTTCCCATCATTCATGCTCTCTTGCTTTCATTATAAAGGCATGGGTTTCGCTTTTGCCAGCCAACTCTTCCGCATGCGGCAGATACATTTTTTCCGGCAGAGCCTATAATAATTGGAATGAAACGACAGAAGGTTCTGATCGCTGTTTCTCTGATCCTGATCGCTGCAATCGCAGGGTGTTTCTTTTATCTGCTCGAACAGGATGCCAAGAGACGGAAACAGGAAGCGTATGCAGCAGAAGTCGCAGCACTGAACGAACGGATCAGGCAGGAAACAGATTATATGGCACAAATGCAGCATCGCTATCTGGAAACACAGGCTGCACTTCTGGCAGAGCGAAACGATCACGCATACAGAGAAGAAATAATTCAGCCTTCTTCTCTCTGCTTAACGGCAGTCGGAGATTCTGTCATGCTCGGCGCTGTTCCTCTGCTTCGGGAAACATTTCCGTTCGGAACCATAAACGCCCGGCAGAACCGCAGCCACTATGAACTGTATTCGATCATCTCAGATATGGCGTCAGACGGTACCCTTGGCAATCCGGTAGTCATCGGGATCGGAACCAACGGACCGCTGCCGGAAGATCTTTGCCGCAGAATCGTCGACCAATGCGGTGACCGGCAGATTTTCTGGCTTACGACAACGAACAACGCACAGTTTTTCAACACTGATACCATTCAGACAATCGGGTCTGAATTCGATAATGTGACTGTGCTCGACTGGGATGCATTTTCCGCCTCCAATCCGGATTTCTTCTATTCCGACGGAATTCACCTTACCCCGCAGGGACAGGAAGCCTATACCGAATTTATCAGATATGGAATTACCGAACGACTGTTTGAACTGCTTCCCGAAGTTCCCAATGAACAGATTTTTTTCATCGGTGACGGGCATCTGCTTTCCTGTGTCAGTCAGATGGAAGAGCTTCTGAGCGGGAACCTCATCAGCGCAAAAGAACCGTTTGATCCGGAAGCGGTCCTTGCGGAAATCAGCGCACTGAAGGAAATGGGCGTACTGCCCGGAAAAGCGGTGATTGTACTATCTGATTCCGCTGAAGTCGACAGTGAACAGCTCAATGCGCTGCAGGATGCCCTTGCCGGCTGTCCTCAGCTTCTGGTAATGATCCACGATATCAGTACGGATCAGGAAGAACCTCCGCAGCCTTCCATGATTTCCTACGCAGATGACCGCTCGCTTCATCCGGACCATTACGCAGTCATTCCGGCATTCTTTTCAGAGACAGGCGCTGCCGGATTTACTGCCTTTCTGAAAAACTATTCTGCACAGGAGAACAATTCTGTATTTACGGCGTTATTTCACCGATGAACTGCCGCAGCCACACTGCATGTTCCACGCCAGCCCTGATTCACCTCGGCTCATATGAGGCATTATTATCCGAATCCCTTCCGATTCGATGTTATTATTAGTAACTGAGCGAAAGCAGTGCTTCATTCCGGAAGTATGATCTGATCTTTCGTGCATTTCCCGACAGCTTCTGAATCACAAAATGCTGAAATCAAGTGCAGAACGCAGAACGGAATCCCGCCACACGGTGCCGGATTCCCGCCCTCTCATCTGCAATCCGGAGAATATACATGAGATTACGTTTGATCGCCGCAGTCCTTTCTGCTGTCCTCTGTGTATCAGGGATCTTTTTCCCGTTCACGGGAGTCCTTCACGCAGAAACTGTTCACTATTCGCATGACACGCAGGATACTGACGGAAACCAGAAAAACGACACTGACCCGATTTTCAGTGATAAAAGTTATACCGCAATTGTATACAACAACCAGAACGGACTGCCCACTTCGGAAGCGAATGACATCGCTGAAACCAGTGATGGTTTCATCTGGATCGGAAGCTACAGCGGTCTTGTGAGATATGACGGAAACACATTTGAACGCTTCGATTCCACAACCGGAATCGCTAATGTCGGAAGCCTTCACGTTGACCGCAAAGACCGGCTGTGGATTGGCACAAATGACTGCGGAATCGCTATGTACAGAAAAGATGAACTCCGCTTCTGGGGCGAAAAGGACGGTCTGCGGAGCCTGAATATCAACAGCATTACAGAGGACGGCTCCGGAACCATCTATGCCGCTACTGCCGCAGGCGTCTATATGTTCGACGAGTCGATGAACGTTCATTCAATTGATGATCCGCGAATCCGTGACATGTATGTCGAGGAAATCCGATACGGAAACGACGGTCTCATCTATGGAAACGGCAATGACGGAACGCTGTTTACAGTAAAAGACGGGGAAGTCGTCAGCTGTGTTAACCCCGAAGAATACGGCATCAAGGGGGTCACCTCAATTTTTCCGGATCCGGATCATCCGCATCAGCTGTATCTCGGAACACAGGGATCGGAGTTCTATCATGTGAAGTTTGAAGACAAACTGACTGTCAACCACACTTATGATATTTCACCCATGGACGCTGTCACGACAATCGAAGAGATCAACGGCAGAATGTGGATCGGGGCCAGAAACGGAATCGGTGCGCTTTCCTCAAACTCCTTTTATTACTGGTCTGATCTGCCCCTGAATAACGGAGTTGTCAGTATCATGACTGACTACAGCGGCAATCTCTGGTTCACCTCCGACCGTCAGGGCGTCATGAAAATTGTCCCAAACAAATTCACGGACCTTTTCGACCAGTACGACCTTCCTTCTGCCGTCGTCAACTCCACCATGATGAACGGATCCGAGCTGTTTATCGGAACAGACTCCGGACTGTATATCATAAAAGACGATGAAGTACTCAGCAGCTATCCTCTGGAACATATCCGCTCCGCCGATGAGGAATCTGACCGGCAGGGCGATCTGCTGAGCATGCTGAAAGGAATCCGTATCCGGTCAATTGTCCGCGACAGTAAAGGGCGGCTATGGATATCAACCTGGCAATCCTGGGGACTGCTCTGTCTGGATCATGGTACGCTCACCATATACAGCGAACTGGACGGTCTTCTGTCCGATCGGATCCGCGTAATCCATGAACGGAAGGACGGATCGATTCTTGTCGCACTATCCGGCGGAATCAATGTGATTGAAAACGGCAGGGTCACAGATTCATATACCACAACAGACGGAATCACAAATCCGGAGTCTCTGACAATTGCTGAATCTCCGGACGGAGAGATCGTGGTCGGTACCGACGGCAGCGGCATTTATGTAATCAATGATAATGAAAGAGCTCTGGTTCGCCGGCTCGGAATCGAAGACGGTCTTTCGTCTGAAATAATCATGCGGATAAAATGGGATGAAAAGAGGAAACTGTTCTGGATTATCACCAGTAATTCCCTCGCCTATATGACAGCTGATTATCAGGTAACTACGATCAGAAATTTCCCCTATTCCAATAATTTTGACATGTATGAAAACAGCTCGGAAGAAATGTGGATTCTCTCCAGCAACGGAATTTATGTCGCTCAGGTCTCGCAGCTGCTGGAAAACAGAGAAATATTCCCGACCCATTATTCAATGGACAACGGACTTCCCTGCATTGCGACCGCAAATTCCTACAGCACGGTACAAGAAAACGGCGATCTGTATATTGCCGGCAATACCGGTGCCGCAAAAGTCAATATCAATCATTCGCTTGAAAACCCGGTTAATCTGAAGCTCGGCATACCGTTTCTGGAAGTCAACGGGGAACTGATTTATCCTGATGCCAGCGGAAACTTCCATCTCTCTTCCCGGGTTCATAAGCTTACAATCTACAGCTATGTATTCAATTATTCGCTCGTCAATCCGGATGTCTCCTGGCAGCTGGAAGGATTTGACAGCGAGCCAACCATTGTCAGCCGGAGCGAGCTTGATCCTGTTAATTACACCAATCTGCCTGGCGGAAACTACCGGTTCGTCATGTCGCTGCTGGGTTCCCGTGGAAATTCGGAAAAAACACTGTCAGTAAAGATCGTCATTGATAAAGCACTGTATGAACATACCTGGTTCTATGTTGTGACCATTACTGCATTCGTGCTCCTTCTTTACTATCTGATTCATACATATGTTCAGCGCAAAACAAAACAGATGGAACTGAATAACAGGGAAGCTGTAAAAAAAGAACGGCTGAATACCGAGCTCAAAACGGCAGTGCAGATTCAGGAAAGCATCCTTCCTCATACATTTCCGCCGTTTCCGGAACGGCATGAGTTTGACCTGTATGCTTCGATGACCCCTGCCCGGGAAGTCGGCGGTGATTTTTATGACTACTTCCTGATTGACGATGACCATCTGTGTCTGTTTATCGCCGATGTCAGCGGCAAAGGTATTCCTGCCGCGCTGTTCATGATGCTGTCAAAAGTCATTATCGAGCGTAATGTATCTCTCGAAAAAAGCACTGCGGAGATTCTTGAGACGGCAAATAACGTTCTCCGCAGCAACAATCAGGTTGAAATGTTTGTGACTGTCTGGTTAGGCATTCTGGAAATCAGCACCGGGAAAGTCAAGGCAGCGAATGCCGGACACGAATATCCCGCAGTCATGAGCAACAGACTGTTCACGCTGCTGAAGGATCCGCATGGCCTTGTTCTCGGCGCATTGAAAAACATGAAATACAAAGAGTATGAATTTCAGCTCAATCCGGGAGATAAGCTCTTTGTTTATACCGACGGCGTTCCGGAAGCAACTGATAAATACGAGCAGATGTTCGGTACAGACAGGATGCTCTTAACGCTGAACAAATCGGTAGATTCTCCGCCTGAACAGATTCTGAAAAATATGAAGCGCTCAATTAATGAGTTCGTAAAAGACGGCGAACAGTTCGATGACTGTACAATGCTGTGCCTCGAATACAAAGGACCAGCCACTGCCGCTGATCAGATAACCACCGCCAATTGCTCTGCCGAAACAGACTGAACAGTCCTTCTTCTGACTCCTGTTCTGCAGATACCGCATGCATCCGCATATCAGATGTGTTCAGCTGTTTTTCTGCTGCCGCAAACGAAAACAGGAGCAATAACACCCCTGTTTATCCAGTTCTTTCATTGTTCATCCGATATCAGAGAAGGAAGCGGTTTTCCGCATTTCCTGCAGGTTGTATCCAGCACGCTGTTAACTTCCCTGCAGAACGGACAGACCACTCTGGATACCGGAAGCTTCGAAAGTTCAGTTCCGCATTCCGGGCAGAAGTTGTTTTTTGAATCCACTGCCGCATGACACTTCGGACAGACTTTATAAGCCCCGAGTTTCTGGTCAACAATCTCATCAAACAGCCGGTCCCAGTATCTGCTGTGAGAGTCGATATCCGGCATCTCATCCGGCTGTCCGACATCAATATGAGACGGAAGCTCCTCTTCTCCGTTTTTTATCGCTTCAAGTGATCTCGTAATCAGCGCATCCGCTTCATTAAAGTGACGAAGAACGTCATCATTGAACGGTTTGAACAGTTCTTTTGCCGCATTTACCGTGCCCTCCAGAACACCATCCATTGTCTTTTCAAACCCGGACTTCTTTTTCAGTTCATCAAACATTCTCACTTCTCCTGCTTCATTCCGATCATATCATCTTTCAGTATCAGCACAGAATAAAAAAACGGATGTGCAGGAAGGAAATTCATGATAGTCTAATAATCGTTTATATACGCAGGAAGGATGTATTGGATATGAATATTGTCTGCCTTGATATGGAAGGAGTTCTTGTACCGGAGATCTGGATCGCATTTTCAGAAGCCAGCGGAATTCCCGAACTTCGCCGGACTACCAGGGATGAGCCGGACTATAACAAACTTATGAACTGGCGTCTTGGCATTCTCAGAGAACACGGGCTCGGTCTCCGTGAAATTCAGGAAACAATCGCAAAAATCGATCCGCTGCCCGGCGCAAAACAATTTCTTGATACGCTTCGCTCCGAGACGCAGGTTATCATTCTCAGTGATACCTTTGAACAGTTTGCCATGCCGCTGATGAAAAAACTCGGTATGCCCACCCTTTTCTGCAATACGCTTGAAGTAGCTGAAAACGGTGAAATCACAGGCTTCATCATGCGGACAGAGAAATCGAAGCTTACGACTGTCAGAGCACTTCAGTCAATCGGATATGATACAATCGCAAGCGGCGACAGCTATAACGATCTGGATATGATTCTGGCTTCCAAAGCAGGTTTCCTGTTCCGTTCAACCGAACAGATCAAAAAGGACTATCCGGATCTGCCGGCGTTCGAGGAGTTTGACGATCTTCTTGCAGCGATCCGCAGCGCTTACTGAGTCAGTCTGGCGTCCTCTGTTTCAGAGGACGTTTTTTTGTTTCAATGACACTTGGGCCATATGTTTTTCTTTCTGTCATCCTGCTTCCTCTTTACTGTCTGACAATACCATTATTATCTGATCAATGCATTACCTGATTCCCCGCAGTAAAACATACTCTCTGAAGACAAGTGCTGTGCGGCGCAGCCGGAATCGAAACAGAACCCCCAGAGCCAGCTGTCCGGCATTCATCCGTTTCTTTCTGCCGGCATCCGCAATGTTTATCCATGTTCTCTGATCAGATACCGGAATCTGACTGCGGCGTATGTTCAGCGTTTCCCTGAAAGAGAAAAAACCTGCGCTGCACGCAGAGCCTTCCGTTTTCATATTCTTCTGTTCATTCAGAATAATGCGGCTATCAGGCTGTTATTCCTTCCTCACACAGAAGGCCATTCTTCCCTGCCGATCTTTCCTTCCCGCAAAAGCCTGAGCATGATATCCGCAATCTTCGGATCAAACTGTTTTCCTTTATTCGCTTCGATTTCTTCGATAATCCGTTCTTTCGAAAGGCGTTTGCGATAAACACGGTTCGTATTCATCGCATCGAATGAATCCACCACACAGATCATACGCGCGATCAGCGGTATCCCTTCGCCTGCCCTTCCTTCCGGATAGCCTTTTCCGTCATATCGTTCATGATGATAAAGCGCACCTTCATCGGCATCTTTCAGGCTTTTGAAGCTCTGCAGTATTTCCCCTCCGCGGACCGTATGTGATTTGATGATTTCAAACTCTTCATCCGTCAGTTTGCCCGGCTTGCCGAAAATACTGTCAGGAACGCCGATTTTTCCGTAGTCATGCAGCAATGCCGTGTAATATATCCGATCAAGTTCTTCGCCATGGAAGCCCATTTCCTTTGCGATCTGTTTTGTATATTCCGCAACACAGTTGGAATGACCGTTCGTATATGGATCTTTCGCATCAATGAATCCGGTAAAGGTTTCAATTGATTCACGGATTATTTCATTGTCACGTTCATGGCGAAGCCGGTATTTGCGGATCTGGGCATAGGTAATTTCATGAATAGATAATGAGCATTATCAGCCAGATCAGCAGACAGACAGCAGCGCTCCAGAACAGCGGTTCTCCTGTCAGCTGACGGTAAAGGGTGAACTGCAGATCCAGAACGGAATCCCGTATATCTTTTCCGATTTCCGTATAAAGGATAATTCCGGGAGAAGTCGTTTCCTGAGATTTAATCGGTACCTCCTTCGCATTCGCGCCGGTATCCGGATGATAGATCAGATAATCCCCGGCATGCATGACAATAAAGGCCTCGCCGTCTGTTTCCAGTATTTCAAATTCGTATTTCTTCGGAACGAACTTTCTGAGATCCGGTACAGTATCACTCACTTCTCTGCCGGAAGAGAACTGGTGTATTTCCAGCGATCCATTCCACGCAGAGGAAAGATATGCATCTTTGGAAAATGTCAGTTTAAACGAAAAATCAGAAACCTGATCCTTTGAATTATTCGTAATGATGAAATCATAAGTAAACGACTGTACATTTTCTCCTGTCAGGCCTTCTTTGTTAAAAAGTCCTCATTTGCACTGCGTTGGTACTGAACGGCTTATTTAGCGGATTTTTTGGACATTACATCCCGATATTTCACCACATTTGAAGATTTCAGTGCCATATTGATGAACAAATCGACCTTTTCATATCGGTTCTGCGGATCAGAAAGGATGAATGAAATCAAATTCATCCAGTCCTGAAGGTTGTCGC
>JAFYGX010000052.1 GCA_017543025.1 Solobacterium sp. | reverse complement strand
TAAAAACGATAAAACATCATCCTGCTGTGTGCATAAAACATGCACTCAGCGGGATCCGAACATGTTTCCTGAAAGAAACAGGATCCAGAACACAACGCAGAACAGCACAAGAAGAACACAGACCGCAATCGTGGAGCGGTTATAGGTATAGATGCGGTTCAGATCATTCTGTTTCTGCGTCCAGACCGCATTGAACGAATCCGCAGAGGTCTGACGCCGTTTTCGGACAAGTTCCTTTGCGAGATCCTCCGGACTTCCGAAGGAATCCAGAATATCCTGCGGATGCTTTCCGGAAGACAGCTCTTCCGCATAGTATTCCTCAAATGCATGCATTACTTCGTCACAGAGTTCTGCGGAAGAATTTCCAAGTGCCCTGCGCAGACGCAGTCTGTATTCGTTTTTTTCCATAGATCCGCCTTCCTTCCGCTCAGATGATGCCAAGCTGATGCAGAATGATCATCAGCACAAAAAGTGCCGGGATCAGGATGGAGGCACCCATCCTGAAATCGGTCAGATTCCGCATCAGATCCCGGTTTTTCGAGACCCAGAGCGCGTCAATTTTCGATTTGTCCAGATGATTGTGATACAGTTCATCGATTTCCTTCAGAAGCACTTCCGGATCACCGAACTCCTCCAGAATTACAGAAACCCGTTTCCCCTGTGCCAGACCATTGGCATAATGAGACTCAAATGATTCCATGATTTCGTCTCGGAACGACTCCGGATAGTTGAGAAGCCCGCTTCTCAGCCGGAAGGTATATTCTGCCTTATCCATGATTCAATAGCCTCCCCGTTGACTCAGAAAACCGGTTCCATTCCTCCAGCAGCTGTTTCTGATAGGTTCTCCCAGTTTTAGTCAGATGATAATACTTTCTGGCCGGTCCTTTTTCCGCTTCTTTCAGGTACGTTGTGACATAACCGCTTTCCTTCAGCCGCCCAAGCACCAGATAAATCGTTCCCGCTTTTACATCAAGTTCCTGCGCGATGCGTGTGGTCAGATCATATCCATAGCCATCTTCCCTGCTCAGAAGTGTCAGCACACAGAGCGGAAGAATGCCCTTTTTAAACTGTGCATTATTCATAACTATATTGCTATGCATTATACAATGTTTTGCAATATATATTGGAAAAGAAACAGCTGCCGGGTAAGGCAACTGTATTTTCAACAATGATTCACTCAATCCAGGAGACCGGATTTCCGATCGGTTTCCGGGTGCCGCGTTCCGGCATGCCGTCTGCGCCGTAGCCGAGGATCAGCCCGCCTGTCACAAACTCATCGTCTTCCATGCCGAGCTGTTTCATACAGTCACGAACAAGCGCATGATCCGTCAGCCAATGCAGCTGATTGATCCAGCAGGAACCCAGATCAAGCGCATTTGCCGCAATCATCATATTCTCGAGCACACAGGCGCTGTCTGCCATCGCATTGCCGTAGTCCTTCTTGTTTGTGGTCACGATCAGGACCGGCGCATTGTAATGAAATACGTAGTTCCCTTCTTTAGAGCGGGTAATGGAACTCTTCAGGGAGACATACATGTCATCCGTCAATTCCATCTCCGCAAATTCCCGCTGCACAAGTTCTGCCAGCTG
>JAFYGX010000051.1 GCA_017543025.1 Solobacterium sp. | reverse complement strand
CTTGTTTACGCTCAACAGCATCCACGCCGGCTCTCTCCAGGCATCCTGTCGGAAACCTGAGCAGCTCATCGGCCAGTCTCCATAGCGCTGATTGCAGTACAGTTCCCCGTCTCCGTCAAAGCCTGCAGGCCAAAGACCGACCCTGCGTTCAAAGTCATGGTTCACGGAGATCCTCATCGTGGATGTATGCCACCAGTTGCCCTGATCATCCTGCATCGTGGAGCCATGTCCTGCACCGGGAATAAATCCGCCTGGCTTATAGGAATACGGATTGTTTTCTGCCAGTACAAACGGTCCAAGCGGTGATTCTCCAGCATATACCGCATCGGAATAGGTGTTGTACTGAGTACCCGGAGCCGCATACTGCAGATGATATTTTCCGCAATGCTTTGTCATCCAGGCACCTTCAATATAAGGACGGTTGGTAAACATGCCCTTGATCAGCGGTGCAACGCCCGGCGGCAGACGATCCTCCGGTACTCCGCTGTGTTTCAGATATGCCTGATATTTCGCTTCAACTTCTTCCTCACCTGCGGGAAGCGTTGTGTTGTTCTCACCGATCCGTTCATAACCGATATGATGCGGATCACCGAAGAGCAATTCTTTCTTTTCTCCGATAGGCTTCAGTGTTTCCGGATCAACCTCCACACCGTATACCGGCGTCGCATTCGAGCATCCCCAGTAGAAATAGATATTGCCGTCATCATCCCGGAACAGATTCGGATCCCAGAACGGGAATGTTCCGTCGATCTTCTCATACGGACCGTTCAGGATATCCTTTGTCCGGTAATAGTCACAGGCATGTTCACGGCTGGAGGCACAGTAATATACATAGTCTCCGATCACCCGGACGTCCGGTGCATAGTCATATAAAGGCAGTTCTGCAGGCAGTCTGTGGTTTTCCCAATTAACAAGGTCATCGGACACCCACACGCCTAAGGTCATGGACGCGAAGATCCAGTATCTTCCCTGAAAGCAGATCATTGAAGGATCCGCAGCTTCTCTGCAGATCTGCAGCTGACCGTGCTTTCTTGGATCTGCATTGAACTGATAGCGGTAATTGATATTCAGAGGATTACAGAAGTATTTCATAATGATGCGCTCCTTTCCCAGCATGTTCTTCCGTACCATCCGGCAGGATCACATCTGCTTCACATGGTACAGTCATATCCAGAATCAGTTTGTCATTTTCGTATTTCCAGCTGCTGGCGATCGTTCCTACAGGAGAATCCCATTTTGCGTCTGCAAATCCGAGCACCTTTGAAGGCTGCGGTTTGATCGTGATTTTTCCGTTATTCAGATGAATGCCGCAGACACCATTGAACAGCCAGCCGCTGATTGCTCCATAAGAATAATGATTCAGAGAATCATGCACGGTTCCGTCCTCTCGGACACCGTCCCATGTTTCCCAGATCGTTGTCGCTCCTTTTTTCACGGCATACAGCCATCCCGGGCATTCCTCCTGCAGCAGCAGACGGTAAGCAGTATCCGCATATCCATGATCCGCCAATACCCGGCACAGATCCGGTGTGGAAAGGAAACCGGTATTCAGATGATAACCGTTCCGTACGACCAGCTCATTCAGCTGCGCTGCAGCAGCTTCCGCTTCTTCTCCTTCCAGAAGGCCAAAGGCAAGCGGACGGACATATTCACACTGCCGTTCTGATTCGATGCGGCCGTCTTTCGTGCAGGTATACCGGTATGCCTTTTTCGCATTCTCCGCAATATCCGCATACTTCCGTGCATCCAGATCCTTGTGAAGGATCTCCGCGATCTGCTTCATCAGGGATGCGGAACGGAAATAGTATGCCGTGGCCACTTCCGGATTGCCGTGCATCATGGTCTGTTTCATCACTTCCGTATTGTCCACATCCGGCTGACACCATTCACCGAAATGGAAGCCTTCATCCACCAGATATTTCTTATACGGGTTCATCATATTTCCGAGTCTGGTTTTGGATGCACGCTTTTCGCAGAACGCCATCCAGCCCTTCATCATGTCATAGTTTTCCGCCAGAATCTCTTTTCTGCCGTATGCTTCATATAAAGCCCACGGCACCAGGATGCAGGCATCACCCCATCCGGCAGATCCCTGCAGCATGTTCGAGATCATACTGCCGCTGTTGTTCACCGGTGCAATGTTCTCTACAAGCCCGTCTTCATGCTGGGCAAAACGGCATTCTTCAAGCCATTTCCGCAATACCGGCCAGCAGTCCGCCAGATAAACAGCAGTCGGCGCAAATACACCGGCGTCTCCGGTCCAGCCTGCACGCTCTCTTGTCGGACAGTCGGTCGGAATATCCACGAAATTGGAGCGCATGGACCAGAGACTGTTCTGAAACAATCTGTTTACATCTTCATTTCCGCATGCAAAGAATCCGGTCTGCGGCATATCGGAATATACTGCAATGGCTGTGAACTGTGCATCACTCAGATCAATTTCCGTTTCAACTTTTGCATAGCGGAAGCCGAAGATGCAGAAGGAAGGATGATACACATTCTCTCCGTCTTTGCATGTGTATTCGATCTTCTGAGGAATGCCTCCGTTTTTGTTGCGGTCACCCGGATCAAAGTTGCTCTGGGTGAAATTACCGTTTTCATCCAGTGTTTCACCATGCCATAACGTTATCTTCTGTCCTGCTTTGGCAGGGACTTTCAGCTCCGTATATCCGGCAAGGTTCTGGCCGAAATCGATGACTGTCTCGCCGTTGGGCGTGGTGATGATCTTTCCCGCAAAGCGCTCCTGTTCCAGCACGGGCACGCTCTCATCAGCTTTCAGATCTGCAAAACCGTATTCTCTGACTTTCACACCATGCCAGTCAGTGATCTCTTCCATGCAGGCATTGTATGCCTCACCCTGTTGCAGATCATTTTCACGTACAGGACCGCTCTGGGAAGCCTCCCATGTTTCATCACTGCACAGGATCAGCTTCCCGTCGGATTCCATCTGGCAAAGCAATGCAATGTCTTCTCCATAATAATTTCGCAGACCATCAATGCCGACACTCCCACGGTACCATCCGTCTCCCAGGGTGACAATCAGTTCATTTTCTCCTTCTTTCAGCAGATCACTGATGTCATATGCCTGAACGCACAGACGCCTGCGATAGTCGCCGGTTCCCGGTGCCAGCACAAAGTTTCCGACACGCTGACCGT
>JAFYGX010000050.1 GCA_017543025.1 Solobacterium sp. | reverse complement strand
TTTTCCAAGCTTCCCACCAGAGCGGAGCTGGCAGAATTCCGTAATTATCTGGCAGATATCCGTACCATGCCGGAATCATTCACCCGGGATATGATTCTCAAAGCTCCCGGAAAGGATGTCATGAACATTCTTTCAAGAGCAGTTCTGGCACTTTATGTCTATGATGAAAACCCGGATGATATTTCTGTGGCGAATGTACTCCGTCAGTGTCTTCATCTGATATCGGTTTTTCCGATGCTGGGGGTATACGCTTACCGCGGATACCGGCATTATCATCTTGGCAAGAGCCTTCTGATCCGGAATCCGAAACCGCAGTATTCCACTGCTGAAAATATTCTTCACATGGTGCGCAAAGACGGCAAATTCTCTCAGGTGGAAGCCAGAATGCTGGATCTTGCGCTTGTGATTCACGCGGATCATGGCGGAGGAAACAATTCCACCTTTACAACCCATGTGGTGACTTCGTCCGGTACAGATACATATTCTGCAATATCTGCGGCACTTGGTTCTCTGAAAGGGCCGCGGCATGGCGGAGCCAATATCAAGGTTGTGCAGATGTTCAGTGATATGAAGAAAAAGATTAATGTGCACGACCGTAATCAGGTGAAAGATTATCTTTCTGACCTGCTGGATAAAAATGCATTTGATAAAGCCGGCCTGATTTATGGAATGGGACATGCGATCTACTCTGTCTCCGATCCGCGCGCAGAGATTCTGAAGGAATGCGCCCGCAGTCTGTCAGAGGAAAACGGATTTGAAGAACTGTTTGAACTGTATCAGTATGTTGCGGAAACAGCACCCGTGCTGATCGGTGAAAAACGGAAAATGTATAAAGGCGTCAGTGCGAATGTCGACTTCTATTCCGGTCTGATCTATCAGATGCTCGGTCTTCCGGTAGAATTATTTACGCCGATCTTTGCGATGGCTCGTATTTCAGGCTGGAGCGCACATCGTATTGAAGAGATTCAGAATGAAGGCAAGATCATCCGTCCTGCCTATATCAGCGTAAAGGAAGAAGAACCGTACGTTCCGCTGAATCAGCGCTGATCCGTATTATGAGAGCAGGGATTGCCCGGCTTCGGAAATAATCGAAGTCCGGCAGTCTCTGTTTTGTTTTTTTTCTGAAGCTGCCATAACAGAATAGCATCATGGAGATTCGATAAACCGGATATCTGTTCTGCTCTTTCGAACTATTGTGCTATGATGAAGGCAGAACCAAGCTGCAGAAATGCGACCGAATTTTCGGGATCGGAAAATCCTCCGGCTATATATAAGCAAACGGGAGGAACAGAAATGAAACGAAAACGGAAACAGAAACAGTTTCAGTTCAGGGATGATCCGATGTTCTGCGCAGTTCTTGCAGGAGATAAGCAGCTGACAAAGGAATTTGCGGAAACGCTCCTTGGAAAAGAAGTCGGCAAAGTGACATATCTCAATGCACAGCAGGTGCTGAACTACAGCACAGACGCAAAGCATGTCAGACTTGATATTTATCTGAAATGCACCAGAGCGGGCGTTGTAAACATTGAAATGGAAAATGACAGAATAAAGCGGAACAATTTTGAACTGTGCAGGCGTTCGAGATATTACGGATCATTGAGTGATTCACAGGAATACCCGGAAGGCACGGATTATCGAAAGATCAAAGAAACGCATATCATCTTCATCTGCACAGCTGATCCGCCAGCGAGAGGCTTCCGGGCAAAGCGTACGGGAAAGGTGATGTGCAGCGATGACCGGGAATATGATATGCGGAACGGAATGGAGTTCACATATCTGTACTGCAAAGCAGAAAACAGAAATGTGAACAGTGATCTGAATCATCTTCTGAACTACATAGCAGGAAATGAAACACCGAAAACACCGCTTACAAAGAAGATCGATAAGGCGGTCAGAAAAATCAATTCAGACAGAGAATGGAGGAGATGGATGACAACACTGCAGGATCGGCTGGACGAGAAGTACCGGCTTGGAATGGAAACGGGCGAAAAGCGCGGAGAGAAGAAAGGAATTCGAGAAAATCAGAGAACAATTGTCTTCTCGATGCTGAAACAGGGGGTGGAAGAAGCGGAAATCAGAAAACTTCTGATCACAGTTCCTTCTTCCGTAATCACAGAAGTCATCAGGGAATGGAACAGCCGGAAGGAGTACACTCACTGAGAAAAAAAGAACTGTGACTGAGTGGAGGAGATGGATGACAACATTACAGGATCGGCTGGACGAGAAGTACCGGCTTGGAATGGAAACAGGCGAAAAGCGCGGAGAAAAGATCGGACAGAAGCGCGGCGAAAAGATTGGACAGAAGCGGGGCGAGAAGAAAGGAATTCGAGAAAATCAGAGAACAATTGTCTTCTCGATGCTGAATCAGGGGGTGGAAGAAACGGAAATCAGAAAACTTCTGATCACAGTTCCTTCTTCCGTAATCACAGAAGTCATCAGGGAATGGAATAACCGGAAGGAATAAGCTCTTAGAGAAGCATGTAAGTAACCCAACCTGAGTACGCCATTCAGATTACTTGAATGAGGCTTGAAAAAGCCTTGATTGACTGGCCTGAGTGCTTCGGGCACTATGTTATTTAAGTCATAACAACTCGGGATGTAATACCTGGTTCCTCGCTCTGCAGTTCGGTATTAAAAGCACTGAGAGGCAGGAGCGGTGTGCCGAACGTAAAAAGCTTTTACAACATTGGCGAAGGTATTCTGCGGTTTGTACAGAGCCGGCTTAAAGCATAAAATCTGTACATCAGACGAAAGGAGTATTGCCATGCTGGTATACGTGATCAGCAGGCACGGGCAGCCGCTTATGCCGACAGGGCGATGCGGTAAAGTAAGACGCCTTTTCAGGGATAAGAAGGCAAAAGAATCAGACGCTGTCCGTTTACCATACAGCTTCTTTACGAAGCAGAAACAAAAAACCCGGCCGATCACCCCCGGCATCGATGCTGTATTCATGGGTATCATGCGCCGGACATTTTACAGTAATCTGAAAGTGTTATATTCAGATGTGCGTATCACATTTGTGTACATCACAAAAAACACGCGCATAAAGCACAGTTTGCCGAAAGAGCATTCTGCCGACGCACGCTGTATCAGCGGACATCCTGCAGAAAAGCCGCCTGGATATGTCTTCTTTGAAAAGAAGATCTGCTGTCACAGCAGACAGATACATAAGGTAGCGATCAGCGGCGGATACAGAAAGCTCAATCAGGCTCCGTACAAGGTGTCTGGATATCGATTGCGGGACAAAGCCGTATACAGAAAAGAGGAATGTTTCATACAGGAAGACGCAGCAGCGGATATTTTCAGCTCAGGAAGCCGGAGGGCAAGCTTATATCAGCAGCAGCCAGTTATAAGAGAATTCACCCTGCAGAAACAGGAAAGCACTATATCACAGAAAGGAGAAAGGCAATTCCTCTCCATCTGAGTATGAATAATCAGATGGAGTCTCCCTGCTTGAAATAACTGATGAATAAAACAAATAAAAAAACAGCTCTGACGATAACTGCGGCTTTTCTGATGATTGTACTGCTGACGGTTTTCTTTTCTGCTGTCATCCGGAAAACTCCGGCATCAGAAGTGACCCAGACGGTAATGACTTCTCAGGAGTATATGGATCATGGTACTGAGAGCTGGTTTCTGACAGGAAAAAAGAATTACAGCGTGCAGGCGATGATGGTTTCGAAAGAAACATCATTCCATAACGATCTTGAAGTGGCTGACTATACCGTTACCGATGACGGAGTGACAGTGATTCTGAAAGGAAACTTTGATGAGATGTGGACGTCAAAGCTTCCGAAGGTTATCGCGACGTACACGAAGCCGGATGGAAGTGAAATCAGTGAAACGGATTTTTCGGTGAAAGACAGGTATATCGAACTGGTTACGAAGGCAGAGCCGGATGCGTATTATGCCATGTATGTGCCGCTGAATGTTTCAGTGACAGTTGAAACGGCATGGGGAGATGAGCTGCATACAAACCGTTCGAATGCACCGCATGGAAACGGAGATTATCTCATCTGCCGGAAAGATGAAAACGGACAGCCAGATCTTTCGGATATATGGGTTCTTAACGGAATGGTATTCCCGGCATATTATGATACGTCTCATATGCCGTCGAATCAGAACAGCGCCGATCGCACAGATACGGTCACACCAGAGCTTCCGGCTGCAGGAAACTGAATGCAGACAAGGAGCTGCAGATCCGGAACGAAACCATACAATGACTGTTCTTTCCTGTTTCAGTCATGAGGATCAGCCAGTCTGTATCAGACGAAAGAAAAAAATCCGGGTGTTATCTGACATCCGGAAGTCTGTATATGGAAGCGGTTAAGCGTGTTCAGCAGACAAGTTTAACCATCATGGTGTCAATGCCGGCATTCTTCTGATAATTCATGGAAGATGCCATTCCGCGAAGCATGCGGATACCGATGTTGCTGAGATCGTCTGCCGGTATAAACTGGTCCAGACGTTTTTTGTGTCAAAATCCGGACAGTTGTTACGCACGCGGATGGTCAGCCCGTTCTTTGCGACAACATGCACATCAATATGCTGGTGTCTGGCAAGCTGATCGTGACCGGTCTCTTCAATAATATTCCTTGCGAGTTCTTCGATTGCAAGTGAGGCAATAATGCTGGAGCGATCATCCAGACCGCGTTCATGACAGAATTTCAGCGCATCTTCGGAAGCCTTTATAACCTCATCCATTGTCTGAATCGTGTATTCCCTGTATTCGCCTTTGAATAAACCCCTCCGAGCGGCGCATTCTCCATCCAACCAATGGATTGGGTGGTTCAAGCCGGCTTTCTTTTCTTCTTAGCGTAATGTTCTTCAGATCCTTGTTCCTGTATGTACTGTTTTATTACTTCGATGGGTGCA
>JAFYGX010000049.1 GCA_017543025.1 Solobacterium sp. | reverse complement strand
CTGCAGGCATAGAAGCCGATGCCTTCATCTTTCCATCCAATACTGATGAGATGAGCTTTCTCCTGTGCATTGGAGGTATAGTGATGCGATCCGGCTCCGATGCAGTTCGGGTTGTACAGACGATACATCGCCACGCCCTGTGCATCATCCGCATACCAGCCGATGCCTTCGTCCTTCCAGCCGATGCTTATGAGATAATCACGTTCTTCCTTGCTGGAGGTGTAATGGTGATCTCCTGCATTCTCGTTATACAGACGATACATCGGGGTGCTGGAGCTCGACGGCGCGGTAAATCCGACACCTTCATAGTTCCATCCCGTCTTCTCCAGCATGTCTTTCTCCTGTTCATTTCCGGTATAGAAATGTTCACCGCTGTTCGGGTTGTACATCCGGTACATCTGTACCGTTTCTGTGGATGGAGTCGGGGTTGGTGTCGGAGTCGGTTCCGGTTCTGTTCTGGTCCAGTGGGCAGTATAACTCCGCTGTCCGATGCTGCCCTCGCTGACTGTAACCGTACGGTTTTCGTCTCCGGTTAAACCGGTACCGGACCACCCTTTGAACACATAGCCTTCCTTTACTGGATTATTCAGGGTGAAGGACTTTGAAAGAACAGTGTAGGAATCCGGATTTGATACAGTGACGCTTCCGCCGTCGAGATCATAGGTGATCGGATAGATAATCAGCTTTCCGTATGCGGTCATACTGACGTGCTTAGCCGGCATGGCAAACGAAGGTTCGCTGTAATCTCCGTCCCAGCGGTCAAATTCATAGCCATCCGACAGTGTACAGCTGACGGTTGCCTGCTGTTCGTATTTATAATTACCGCTGCCGCTTACAGACGCAATTCCCGGTCCTCTGTTAACAGAAAGCCGGTAGCTGTTTCTTGTATACCGATATGGCACCGTCATGTCTTCTTCACTGTCAATCGTTACATCCAGTGCATCCGATGCCGAAAATCCGATGTACTTCTTTCCGTCGATGTGCAGCGTTTCTCCGTATTCTCCGGCCCTGGTCTCACGTTCCGCTGTTTCATAAACACCTTCTTCCAGGGTTTCCTTCTGGTGTTCCACCGCAACAGAAACAATCTTATTCCAGTTTGCGGTATACGTTCTGTCCCCCGTGCTTCCGGTCGGGATCACCGCACTCATCACCGGTTTCCCGTCAATGCCCGTTCCGGTCCAGCCTTTGAAGACATAGCCTTCCTTTTTCGGGTTGATCAGTGTGATCGCATCCGAATTCACCGTATACTGTTCCGGATTGGTTCCGTCCACTGTCCCGCCGTCAAGCGCATAGACAATTGAATAGACCGACGGCTTCCCGCTGACCGACGCGGTGATATTCTTTGCCGGCATCGTAAAGGGAGCGCTGCTGATATCCCCTGTCCAGCTGTCCAGCTCATAGCCCGGCTGGAATACCACATCCGGTGATACCGTTTCCTCAAAGCGGTATTCTCCGCTTCCTCTGACTTCCACTACGCCGTCTGCCGCACTCAGTGAAGCGGTATAGCTGTTCCGGTCGTAATGATAGGTTACCGTCTCCGTACCGCTTCCGCTCAGTATAATGCTCTGGGCAGCGGGTGAAGTGAAACCTTCATATGTCTTTACAGAAGGAGTTGCCTCAGTTCCGGCTGAAGGCGCATAGAACTCCGCTGTTTCAGCTGTGCTGTATTCGCCTTTCGTCAGCGTTTCTTTCTGATGAAGTGCAGTCCCTTTTGCGCCGGTGCCGTCTTTCGTATACAGCTTGACGCGGGCATCATACTCCAGCTTATCTCCGTTTACCGTAAACCCCGGGCCGCTCTGTGCGCCAGTATAGATAATCTTTGCCTGACTCGTCTTGCCGCTTCCCTCCACAAGGATGATCAGCGGATCCTGGCCTTCCCATTCAAACTGCAGATGCACTGTAATATCCCTGCGCTCACTCACAAACAGCGGCTGTTCAAAATCAACGGTATAGAATCCGGCATGCGTCGTCTGAATTGTCTTCTGCGCAGAATCGGTTCCGTCGCTGATTACAGCAGTAACCGTAAGGTCTGCACTTCCGGTTTCAAAGCCGACTCTGCCGACCAGTTCATTTCCGTCAACCGTAAAGCTCGTTTCAAGATCCGCTTTATTCCCGTAAAACATCTTCTTATAACCGGGAAAAGGAACGGAATCGTAGGAATAGCAATGATCATAGACATCCGTCGACATATCATAAGCGTATACTTCTTTGTGCACTGCGACACTGTCTTCATAGGACATCCAGAAATAACCGTTATATCCGGTTCCGTTTTTTCCCCAGCTGTTTCTTACAAGCCAGGCACCGTCATGTTCCGGATGGCTGAACATGCCCATGCGCTTTCTCGGGTACGAATCATCCCATCCCACCAGCATGATTGCATGATTGGGTGAGGAAATACCGTCATAGTAATAGCCCGGGTAAAACAGATTGTAGTAGGCACGGTTGGCATACATGGAACCTGCCACCCCGCCGTGTTCCTTGATTGCCTGCTTGATGCCATCCCGGTCTTCCGCTGAAATGACACAGGCTTTCTCAAGCTGCGCCTTATCCATCGACACTGCATACTTCATATCCGGAACCAGCGTCGCTGCGTCTTTATACGGGACCTCCGACTCATCGACGAGGCCGACCATATTGGCCATCGCCCGGTACGCTACCACCGCATTTCCGCCGTTATCGAGGTAATGTGCGCTTCCGGTATAGCTGATGTCATCACCGGTATGGTTTCCTTTGGGATCCACATAGTTAAAAGCGTTAAAATAAGCCAGCTGCAGTTCAGAAAGATCAATTTCATTCTTTCCGAAGACACCGTCATGAATCAGATCCGCTTCCGCAGCTCCGACTGACGCAAAGGTCCAGCAGGCACCGTACGGATCCTGATTCCGGACCGGGGGAAGTGCATCCTGGCTGCTGTATTTTGTCTCCAGAACCTCTCCGTTCAGAATTTCAGCCTGCGAATGTGAAATCGGAACATCATATTCCAGTTCTTCCGGAATGTAAGTAAGCATCCGTTCTTCCCAGCCGTAATCCGCTTCGGATTCATCTTCTGCCGGAACTTCCGGGTCTTCCTCGGTCTGTTCCGCTTCTTCCTGCAGATCGCTTTCCTCAATTACTTCTTCTGATTCTTCCGGAATCTCTTCTGTCTCTTCTTCCGCATATACCGCGTGCGCAGACAGGCTGCAGTTGAGAATCAGAGCTGCTGAAATCAGCAGAAAGAATACGGCTTTTCCTGTTTTTTTCATCGATGTTTCCTTTCCGGCTTATCGCCAGGCATATCAATTGCTTTAATGGAATCATATCATATCCTTGCATGCGGATTCTCTCTTATCGCAGGCAGTTTTTTTCCGGCACATACAAAACATCCGGTTCGGAAGGATCTGCGTTATGGCGCATATGCCATCATCTCTGTTGTTTCATTGTCTTACTGCTGTGACGCTCTTCTGTCATGCCCGCCGTATTCCGCGCTGTGCGTCCGCTTCTTCATTACATAGAGTTCCTTATCGGCACGATTGATCAGCTCATATGCATCGTCCCGGTTTTGCGGGGTTCCGCTGATCGTTCCGACACTCAGGACAATCGGAATTGTCTGATCTCCGCAGATGCATTCAAATGAATATACCTCCGACGGGCCCTGATCAGACTCATTTTCGGAAACAACCAGGAACTCATCTCCGCCAAATCGGTAAATCAGACTCTGCGGATACAGCTGCCGCAGCTTCTTGCTCACTTCCTTCAGGATTTCATCTCCTGTCAGATGCCCGTATGTATCGTTAATCTCCTTGAAATAGTTGATATCGATCATATGGATCTTCATCTGATCATACTTCAGCTTTTTCAGATCATCTTCCAGCGCAAGCCGGTTTCTGAGACCCGTCAATGCATCATGACGCCCGGCATATTCCAGCATCTTGTTGGTTTCCTGCGGTGCAGCCGTCTTTGTCGAAAGATACAGCTGGCTGTGAAACCGCAGAATCATACCCGTGACTGCGACAATCAGAATGAACAAGAAATCAACCGGGCGAATCGCTGACGCCCCGTCATACCGGTACAGAACGCAGTACAGACAGAGATTTGACAGCGCAAGCAGTGTGATACTGCCGATCGGACGGATGATCAGAAACGCCACCATGACAAGTTCTACTCCGAAAAACGCAACCATCTGCTCATGTGCAATGTAATGCGGCAGATCCACAGAGATGCCCTAGAGGGAAAACAACGCGAAAAATGCGACTTTGAACATGAGCGCTTCAATATGTTTCAGATGCCGCTTCGAAAGCAGCACCCTCAGAAGAAAAAAGCTTCCGCCGATCAGTATATATCCGCTGCCGATTCCGATCAGCGTCGATCGATATACTGTTTTGCCCTGCCAGGCAGAAAACAAACAGAACAATGCGATCAGCGGCACACAGATACCCATTACGCACGTAAGCTGATAAATCGTTCTCAGACTTGCCCAGTCCATATCCGCCTCAATGGAAGCGCTGAGCGGTTCCGGAAATATCAGTTCTTTCAGTTTTTCAGCAATCCGCATCTGAGCACCTCCGAGCTTTATGTGCAAACACCAGTTTTCAGAGGTATATCAGATTCCTCCTTCAGGCGCAAGTACGTCCCCTCTTTTTTGTTCAGCTGTACAATTTGTTACTGCCTTTGAAACACATATCGCGTCTCATTCGATTCCGCTTCAAGATACCGGTATCCGTTCTGAAATGCTCTGATCTGGGCCGGATCTTCAATCTCCTCTTCCGCCATCCAGCGGGTCATTCTGCCTCTTGCCATCTTGGCAAATGTCCCTTTTGTGATCAGCTTTCCCTCAGCATTGCGCTCCGCAAAGACGATCTCGATAAACCTGACATCCGGATTCCTGTACGGCCGAACTGCCCTGCTGTATTCACTGGACGCAAGATCAATGACCGCATCACAGTCCTTCTGCAGATCATCCGCGATCCGGCGGTTCCAGAATGCGTAAAGATCCTCTGCCCCGTTTACCCGCAGAGCTGCTCCCATCTCAAGCCGATAGGGAACAATTCCATCCATTGGCCGCAGGATCCCGTAAAGCCCGGAAAGAATACGGAGATGAGTCTGAAGATAAGCAAGCTGAAGGTCAGAGAGCGATTCAGGAGACAGATGACTGTATGCCAGACCGCTGTAGGAAAACAGCGCAGGCGAAGGATTCCTTCCGGGATCCAGTTCACGCAGCCGTTCTTCATTTTCCTTCCGCAGTTTTTCACTGCACTTCCATATTGCGGCTCTCTCCGTTTCACTGAGCTGTTTCAGCGAGTGCACAAGTTCATACGCTTCATTCAGGAATACCGGTATTCCAAACGGCGGAATCACCTCTTCGCGCCGCATCGTTTTAGCTGGTGAAAGAATGATCTTCAGCATAGGATTCTCCTTTTCTCTGCACAGAATTATCCCACGTCTCTGAGCGTCACTCAAAAAAATTCAGAAATTTTAAAAACCATACGCACAAATGTCTGATGTATGGTAGAATCCTTCTTGCAGGAGCCATCCAGCATCAGAAATGATCGATTCCGGATGGTCTTCGAACCCGGTGACGGAACATTCTGAAGATTCTAAAAAAAATTCAGAAAAAGGGTTGACCTGCTTCAAAAAGCTTGGTATATTATAGAGGCGCCGTTGAAAAAGACATGCGCTTGGCAGAGTGAAGCAGTACTCAAGAGGCCGAAGAGGTGCCCCTGCTAAGGGCATAGGTCGGGAAACCGGCGCGAGGGTTCAAATCCCTCCTGCTTCGCCATTCAAATGGTTCCGTGGTGTAGTGGCTAACATGCCTCCCTGTCACGGAGGAGATCGCGAGTTCGATCCTCGTCGGAACCGCCATTATGCGAACGTAGTTCAATGGTAGAACGCCACCTTGCCAAGGTGGACACGGGGGTCCGATTCCCCTCGTTCGCTCGTAGAAAAGATGCAGAGTTGTTTGCATCTTTTTTTATTTCTGCCAGAAAAGTTTACTAACCCGGTTTACCAATCTTTTGACCACAACCGTAACAGTCCATTGTATGATAGATATATCCGATATTTAGTGCTCGCGAACCCAGATCACCTGTCCCCGAAACAGACTGACTGTCTCTGGTTCTGCGGCGTTTAAAAGAACGGATTAGACAATTAATACCTACAAAGGAGGAACACTAAATGGCTTTACATGTCATGGAAGAAGCCAACCGCTGTCTTGGCTGCAAAGTCCCCCGCTGCCAGCAGGGCTGCCCGATCCACACAAACATTCCCGAAGTAATCCGTCTGCTTAAATCTGGAAAACTGAACGAGGCAGGATGGATGCTGTTTGAAAACAATCCGCTGACGACCGTCTGTTCGCTTGTCTGCAACCACGAAGGTCAGTGCGAAGGGCATTGTGTGCGCGGCATCAAAGACACCCCGGTTCATTTTTCCGTCATCGAAAACTACATTTCCACGACTTACGCAAACCAGATGGTTCAGGGGCCTGCCCCTTCCAACGGACGCAAGGCCGCGGTGATCGGTGCCGGACCTGCCGGTATTACCATTGCGATCATTCTGGCGCGTTATGGTTATAAAGTGACAATTTTTGATTCCCGTGACAAAGTCGGCGGCGTTCTGCGCTATGGCATTCCTGATTTCCGTCTGCCGGATGATGTGCTGGACGATCTTGCATACCGTCATCTGCAGCTCAAGGGAATTCAGTTCCGTCCGAACACCTATATCGGCAGCGCAATTACAATTGACGATCTGTTCCGTGACGGATATCAGAGCGTATTCGTCGGTTCCGGTCTCTGGAAGCCGAGAAAGCTCAATATCCGCGGCGAAAGCCTGGGCCACGTCAGCTATGCGATCAACTATCTTGCAAGCCCGAATGCCTTCAATCTCGGCAATCGTGTCATGATCATCGGCACCGGCAACTCCGCAATGGACTGTGCGCGTACCGCTGTCCGCAACGGTGCCCGTCACGTCACCTGCGTCAACCGTTCGGATGTCATTACCGCAAGCCAGTATGAATCAAGCTATGCGAAACTCGAGGGCGTTGATTTCCTGATGAACAAGTGCACGATGGAGATTCAGGAACACGGCGTTGTACTCGCTGACAGCGAGGTTGATGCGGAAGGTCATGTTCATCCGATTGCTGGAAGCGAAAAGCTCTATCCGTGCGACAGCGTGATCATCGCCGTCTCCCAGGGTGCAGAAAGCAATCTTGTTTCCACAACAAAAGGAATCGATACCGAACGGACCGGCCTGCTTACTGCAGATGAAAACGGACGCACCAGCCGGCCTGGCGTATTTGCGGCAGGCGACGCGGTCAACGGTGCAAGGACTGTTGTCGAAGCAGTTGCCAACGGCAAGCGTGTTGCCGAAGCAATGCATGAGTACATGCAGTCTCTGCCACTTCCGGTGATGACCGATTATCCGGATATTCCGGTTGCTGAAACCATTGAAGCATCTGCTCAGGCAGAGCAAGTGATCGGCTGAGCATACAGTTCTCTTACAGATCAGAAAAAGTCAGTCTGAATTACAGGCTGACTTTTTTTGCTGTACATTTTAGGGAATTGTCTCAAAGAATAATGCACTTAATCCTGTTCAATTTCAGACGGATTCTCTGCCCGCTGAATCACAGTATGTCCATCTTCCGGTTTTGCAAGATACAGCGAACACGGAGATTCTTCCGAACAGCAGGCAAACGGGAATGTCACATTTGTTCCGACTCCGTATGCACCGGTATGATCCAGTACAATCAGGGAGATCGCACGGCAGCTGCCGAACCGTTCTCTGAGATCCCGGTCAAGCTCCGATACCGCCCGGTCTGCGGCTTCCTGTGCACACAGGCCTTCTTTCAGATACATCACCGCCCGAAAGCTCAGAACGCCTTTCATGATATCTTCCCCTACGCCGGTCGCAGCAGCGGCTCCATAGCGGGAATCCGCATAATATCCGCTTCCGATCAGCGGCGAATCACCGATTCTTCCATGTTTTTTCAGAAACAGCCCGGAGGTGCTGACACCCGCACAGAGCTTTCCGCTGCTGTCCTTTGCAAGTGCACATACCGTATCATGCCCGTCATACGCGGACAGCGTCTGCCGCCCGGCAGTTTCTTCCTTCGCTCTGCGCCAGCGCTCCAGACTGGCTTCCGTTCGGTTGTCGCGCTCCTCAAACCCCATCCGGCGGCAGTACTGGGCTGCGCCTTCCGCCGTCAGTACGTTATTGAACGGCTGGTTCATCAGCGATCTTGCCGCAAGGATTGGCGACCGGAATCCCTCCAGTGCCGCAACTGCACCGAACTGCAGACTGTTTCCGTCCATGAAGCCGGCATCCAGTGTCACCCTTCCGTCTTCATCCGGCAATCCGCCATATCCGACCGAAACGAATTCCGGACGGTCTTCCACATCCTGGATGCAGGCGATTACCGCATCTTCTGCCAGACCGCCTTTTTCAAGAATCAGCTTTCCTTTCTCACACCCGTCATACGACATCTTCCAGGTGGAAATCATTGCCCATTTCATCACTGTCACCTGTTAAACGCATCCGGCAGATCATTCTCCAGCAGAATCGTATCTTCGCCTGTCGTAATACGATAAACGATATCAAACGCTTCTGTGACCCGATCCACCACATATACCCGGTCCATATCAAATCCGGACAGTTTCAGGCCTTCATAAATCGGCTGTGTCTGATGTGATCCGACCAGAATCACATCATCCGCTTTACCTTTCATCATTGCGCCGAATTCCCGGTTCACCTTCTCCTGCTGATCACCGAGCTCAATCATGCCCGGCGTAACAACAACCCGTCTTCCCGGCATCATCGCAAGCACTTCAAGCGCCATGGCAGAGCCGCTCGGATTGGAATTGAACGCATCATCGATAAACATCCGTCCGTTGATGATCCGCTGTTCCAGCCGGTGTTCCACCTGCTTCATCCGCCGGACAGAACGGCGGATTTCATCCCAGTCAATGTCAAGATGTCTGGCAATGGCAATCGAACACAGAATATTCAGCACATTCAGCTCGCCGAGCAGATGGGTCTCCATCGGATATTCCTGTCCCTGATTCACGACCGTAAAGGAAGTACCGGAAGGATTGTAAACAATGTCCTTTGCCATATAGTCCGCTTCATGACGCAGCCCGTAGGTTGCGGTCTTCACTCCGGACTGAAGCTTATAATTCCGGATAAACTCGTTATCAGCATTCAGAACACCGAATCCGTCTTCCGGCAGAAGTTCAATCTCCTGCATCTTTTCTCTCGTGATATTGTCCTGTGAGCCGAACGTCGACAGATGCTGGGGGCCGATTGAAGTCACGGCACCGATCTGCGGTTTTACAAATTCCATCAGATACGTGATATCTCCGACATGATCCGCTCCCATCTCACAGACAAATACCTGATGAATCGGTTTCAGCATCTCCCGAATTGTCCGGGTAATGCCCATCGGTGTATTGTAGCTCGCCGGTGTGATCAGAGTGTTGTAATGCTCGGAAAGCATCGCATTCATGATATTTTTCGTCGTAGTCTTGCCATAGGAGCCGGTAATGCCGATCCGGATCAGATCATCATGTTCTCTCAGAATACGCTTGGCGTCGTTCAGAAATCCCTGATTGACCCGTTTCTCAATCGGACCCGTGATCCATGCCATCGGATAGATCAGAATCCACGGTCCGAAGTACGAAAGCGCCAGCATCGCCCAGAGATTGAACCGGCGGAACCGGAACAGAAGATACAGCTGCAGCACGGAATAAAGAATCACCATTACCGCAATCTGCCGCTTTACACGATCGCTGTAAACGAGCGGTTTGATGTACTTTGCATGTTTCTCACGCAGAAACAGCACAACAGAGAGCGCAGCTGCAATTCCGATGCAGAACAGCAGCACATGCTCGACCGACAGCCGCATGCACGCAAGCGCAACTGCTGTAATGATAAGCGCCGGAATAATCGCCCTTCTTGCGCCGCCTTCCGCATTGTCGCTGATCCATGCGGTATAGCGGCCGAGCTCATAACGGTTCTGCTGAAACATATGCAGCGCATGTTTGCACGGAATCACTGCCGCAAACAGAATCAGTATAAAATAAACAAGTTTCATATTCTATCATCCTTAAGAAACGCATCCAGCACCCGGTTGAACCGGTCTGCCTGATGCCAGTATGCAAAATGATCGTCGCCCTCAAACACCGCAAGACCCGCATTCTGCATTTCCCGCTCCATCCGCTTTCCCATGGAAAGCGGCACCGCTTCGTCAAATTCCCCCCATACGAGCAGTACCGGACAGCTGATCTTCGGCAGCAGAGGAGCCACATCATCGTTGACGACTTTCACAAACGTCTCCCGCATGACGCCATGGGCATTCCGGTAATCCTGCGACCCGAAATGATCCTGCAGTTTTTCCAGCATCGCATCCTGATGCGTCTTCTTCAGAAGCAGTTTCGCCGCCTTATACAGTCCCTGTTTGCCGTTCCTGTTTGAAGGGCGCTCCGGTCTGATGCCTGCCGCCCCGGTCAGCACCATCTTGCGCACCGGTTCTTCTGCCGCATAGCGGATCGCTGCCCGGCACCCGAAGGAATGACCGATCAGGATCGGCTCCCGGATACCGGCTTCCTGAATAAACGTTTTCAGAAACTGCGTATATTCGTCCATCCCCCATGCGACGGGAGGCTCCCCGCTTTCCCCATGCCCGGGAAAATCAAGATTCCAGACAGAAAAAAACGGACTCAGGTGTGTTTCAATCGCAGACATCATCTGCATGTTCTGTCCCCAGCCATGAAGAAGAACGACATCTCTGCCGTTTCCTGTATGGCGGTATGCGGTTCTTACCCCGCAGATCTGTTTATATTCATTCATATTACGCGTCTTATTTTACATAAAAAACAGTCTTCCGTTAAGACTGCGGAGGACTGTTTCTCTTCTCATTTTTCTCAAGCCGTTCCTGGCGCCGGATCTCTTTCGCCTTTTCCCGCTCTTCCTTCTTCTTTTCCTTCTGAATTGCGCGCATCTCTTTCTTTGGCACCTCACGCCAGATGCGGAAGCTGACTCCTTCCGAAAGATTCTCCGCTTCGATCTTATACCCATAAGTCGTTACAATTCTGTGAACAATTGAAAGCCCGAGTCCGAACTGTCCGTCGGTTCCTTTTTCATACGGCCGGAACAGTTTATCCAGCGTCTCAGGATCGATCTGTGACCCGTCGTTGTTTACCTTCAGCTCACCCGTTACAACCGTGATTGAGATCGTTGTTTTCGCATAGCGCAGCGCATTATCCAGCAGGTTTTCAATCACAATCCGCCAGGGATCCTCATCTCCGTGAAATTTCACCGTACGGTCAATATCCAGATCAAATGTGATCTCCGGCCGGATTACCTTCAGCCCGAGCAGCACTTTATCAATGACATCGCCCATCAGAAGCGTTTCCCCTTCTTCGCAGTCGTCGAGCAGATATCCCATTTTGTTCAGCGCAATCAGCGAGCGGACTTTTTTCTCAAGCCGGTCCGCATGTTCAATGATCACATCAATTGATTTTTCCAGTGTGCCGTAAGGGTAAATCCCGTCCTTGATGGACTCGCCATAGCTTCTGATCGTCGCAATCGGGGTCTTGAGGTCATGGGAGATATTCTGTATCATCTCTTCCTTTTCCCGGTTCTGCTTCTGAAGCTCCTCTTCCATATCCCGCAGCGCATCTGCAACCTCTCCGATCTCATCCCGCCGCTGCACGGTCAGCTCTGCCGGCTCATCATTCTTGATCTTTGTGATATACGCTTTGATCTGATTCAGCGGATAGATAATCGTTGTGATCCATACCGTCAGAATCACAAAGAGAACTATCGCAACCAGCATATTCACATTGACGATATTGTTCACTAACGTTGTCCTGAACTTCTGTTCCTCCTGCGAGGACATGAATGTCACCAGATATCTTCCGCCCTTGATCCTTGAAATGGTATACAGAATTGTTCCGCCGTTTTCACGCGGCAGCTGATACTGGAAGTCCTGGATTCCTTCTTCCACTTCCGGCAGATGCGACCGGATATCCTCGCTCAGTCCCTCGGTCAGAAGTGATTCCGACTTTTCCGCATGAATGCCGAACGAGCGGGCTGTGCTGTCATACATCGTATGCTGGATTCCGTTTTCCTCATCGGAGAAATCCAGTTCCCGGATGCCTTCATCCACAGCGTTTACGTAATAAACCGCCCGGATATGCGCCGCATGCAGCATACGGTACATCTCGGAAGATGTGAATTCATTGATCCCCGGGGTAAGGAACGCAAAAATGAATATCGTCAGAGTCGATATCACAATGAACAGAATGGTAAGCAGCTGCTGAGAAAGCGAAAGTTCGCGCAGCCAGAGACGGATCCGTTTCATCAGCCAAGCCGGTACCCGAACCCGTAAATCGTATGAATATTCAGATCCGGCATCTTCTTGCGCAGCCGCCGCATCGTATCATCCACAACGCGGTCACTGCCGTAATAATTCGTCTCCCAGACCTGTTCCAGGATCTGATCCCGGGAGAACGCGGTGCCGGTATTCTTCACAAACATCATCAGAAGTTCATATTCCTTCGTGGAAAGCTCAATCACATTCCCCTGCGAATCGGTCACAATCCGCTTGGTTTCGTCAATCGTATAGCCATCCAGCGTGATTTTCTCATTCTCATTCCGGTATGAGCGGCGAATGATATTATTGACCCGAAGAACAAGCTCCTTGGGGGAAAACGGTTTGGTGATATAATCATCGCTTCCCTTTTCCAGACCGATAATGCGGTCAAATTCCTTATCCCGGGCAGACATGAAAATAACCGGTACAGTGGGCTTGCTGCGGCGGATCTCCTCGATCAGATCAAACCCGGATTTATCTCCCAGCATGATATCGAGAATCCACAGATGAACATCGTCATCTTCTGTATGCGCAGAGGCCTCATCGTATGTGAGATAAGAACGCACCTCATATCCTTCTTTTTCAAGATAGCGTTTGACCAGTTCATTCAGGTCACGCTCGTCTTCCACTATACTGATTACCCGTTTCATATAACCAAGATTTTAACACAAAGCCTGCGCGTTCCCCCATCAAAATAAAAGACAGCCTCAGCGGGCTGTCTTTCTGGACTATCTAAATTTGGTTGGGGTGAGGCCATCCCTGTCAGATTATTCGGGGCGATAACCCCATTTCTGAAAAGCCACCTTTAAACAGCTGTGGGGCGGGATAACCCGCCCTTTCATTTTTCATGGGGCCGCCTGCTT
>JAFYGX010000048.1 GCA_017543025.1 Solobacterium sp. | reverse complement strand
TATTCCAAAGAGTGTTAAGGACCTTTTCTGGGGTATGATTTATCAGTGCATCGATATTCGTTACATACGTTCTTTTTGTGCTAGCTTTATAACCGCGTGCATTGATAGGCATGGTTTCAAGCCAGGTTTTATATTGCAACAACAAGCCTTTTATAGTTTTATTGTCTTGTTTTTTTCCTTCTTTAATTTCCTTAAGTGTTTCTTTACCTAACTTTTCGGCTTTCGCTTTTGTGGCAGCTTTGCCCGCTCTTTTGAGTTTCCGTTTACCATTTTCCCAGTACGAGACGGTCACAGAAAAATCTTCTTTTTTTCCATCATAGCTGATGTAAATCTTGTTTTCATGAGACGTTCTCGGCATGAGTTCCGCACCCCTCCTCCATAAAAAGTGTAACATAAAACTGTAACATTACGTCATTTTGTAACATTTAAGCACTAAAAAAGGGCTTTATTTAAGCCCTTTTTTAGTGCTATGGAGATGAGGGGAGTCGAACCCCTGTCCAAGAGTAGTCCCACATTCAGGCATCTACAGTTTAGCTTGCTGTTAGATAAGACAGCAGACACGACAGTAAGCGAACCATCTGCTGAATTTGCCTGTAACTTGTCGGGATCCCCCTACAGGCATCGGGTTCACCGTATCCATTTACCTACACGATCCGTATCAGATGGAGAAATATACAGACCGGGTTCACTGCAGGACTTCTAGTCCCTTAGGCAGCGAAAGCGAAGCTTGCGCTTCTATTGGTGTTTGCGTTTAAATTTTCTGTGATTAGGTCACAACTCCACTGCATCCTGAATCAAACTGAAACCTGTCGAAACCTTTACATCCCCAAAATCCGATTCGTTTTTAAACGCATACTTAATATAGCACCAGAAAAGAAAAAATCAACCCGATTAAACTCCTCGTTTAATCAGGCTGATCCATGGATGTCATTCTTCCGCTGCCAGAAACTCAGCGAGTAAATTTCAGCGCCTTCTCCATTTCCCGTTTTGCATCACGGAGCTTCTGCGTTTCACGCTTGTCCACAAGGTTCTTACCCTTGGCAAGCGCCACTTCCATCTTCGCTTTTCCGCCTTTGAGATAGATGCGCAGCGGAACAAGAGTATAGCCCTTCAGCCGCACCTTATCAAACATCTTGCGGATTTCATATCTGTGAAGCAGAAGTTTCCGGTCCCGTTCCGGATCGACATTGAAGATATTGCCGTATTTATACGGGCTGATATGCATTCCCTTGATCCATGCCTCGCCTTTCCGGATGGAGATATAGGAATCTTTCAGCTGAATCCTTCCTTCTCTTACCGATTTGATCTCTGTGCCGGTCAGCGCCATTCCCGCTTCATACGTATCTTCAATGAAGTAATCGTGACGGGCTTTCCGGTTATCTGCCAGGACCTTAACCCTTCCGCTTTTTTGATCTGCCATTCTGATTCCTTCCGCGCGGAGATTTCGATCCGCGCTTCTTTGTGTTCAGTTCATAACCGTACTGTTCTGACTTCCGTGCAGAGCGGGAACGTGTGTTGTGCTTCTTCTGCTTTGGCTCTGTCTTTTCCTTCAGTTTGCCGCCGCTGGAACGGACAACGCCGAACTCAACCGTCTTTGCCTGCTTGGATGCTGCAGTCACAACAACCTTCACATGGTCACCGATCCGATAACAGGAATGCGTCTTGTCGTTTACGAGTGCCATACGCTCACTGTCATACCGGTAATAGCCGTCAAACAGCGAATCCACATGAACAACTCCCTCGATCGTATCCGGAAGCATTACATAGAACCCAAAATTATGAACCGATGTGATAATGCCTTCGGCCGTCATGCCGATATGGCTCTCCATATATTCGGCTTTCTTCATATCATCGCATTCATATTCCGCGGCGTCTGCTTCTCTTTCCCGGACCGAACTGCTTTCCGCATACTGCCGCGTCAGCTCTTCATCCCGTTTCCGGCGTGAGTATTCCTTTTCGTAATAATACCGTCTCAGCATGCGGTGCACGATGAGATCCGGATACCGGCGGATCGGGGAAGTGAAATGAAGATACTCCCGTTCTGCCAGACCGTAATGCCCAAGACAGGATGCGTCATAGACAGCTTTCGCCATACACCGCAGCATCTGTCCGGACAGCACATCATATACATCCGTGTCCTGAATCGACTCCAGATAGGACTGAATCTGCTTCTGTGTAACTGCCTTTCCGGCTTTGAACGGATGCCCCATCATATATGCCATCTGTCCGTAACTGGTCAGCTTCTTCATATTCGGTTCCGAATGGATACGGTAAACACACGGAAAATCATTCCGGTTCATCAGACGTGCCACGCTCACATTGGCAACAATCATGCAGTCTTCAATGATCCGTTCTCCATGTCCGCGTTCTGCCGGTCCGACATAAATCGGCTTGCCGGTTTCATCAACCCGGATCTCTGATTCGTCCGACGCAAAATCAATCGCACCCTGAGAAATCCGGCGGGCTCTGATCGCATCCGCGCAATCCCTCAGTGTACCGAGCATCTCCGTCAGATGCGCATATTTCTCACATACTTCCGGATCGTTATCCAGAATCTTATTCACATTTTTATAGGTCATCCGTTCCGTTGAGCGGATAAACGACGGATATACTTTATAATCCGTAACCATGCCGCTCTCACTGATCTTCATCTCACAGGTATTCGTCAGACGGATCACATGCGGATTCAGACTGCAGATGCCGTTGCTCAGAAGCTGCGGCAGCATCGGCACGACCTTATCAATCACATAACAGGACGTTCCCCGCAATGCGGCTTCCTGATCCAGCGGACTTCCTTCCGTCACATAATGCGATACATCCGCAATCGAGACCTTGAGTGTCCAGCCTTCTTCTGTCTTCACAACCGCAACCGCATCATCAAAATCCATTGAATCATCGCCATCGATCGTGATTGTAATATCACCGGTAAGATCTTCTCTTCCAGTCAGTTCCTCCGCCGGCACTTCCTGCGGAATCGCTTCTGCCTGAGCCATGACTTCTTCCGGAAAATCCGGAGAAAATCCATGATCCAGCAGTACAGAAAGCAGATCCACTCCCGGATCATCCTTAAAGCCGATTGTACGGACATACGTCATCTCCATCGGATTGCCGTAGGAATCGATTACCGCCGCAACTTTCATGCCGGGAAGCGGCGTAAAGTCTGCCGGTTCCTTCATCGAAACACTCACGCCGCGGAACCGTTCGTCATCCGGCCAGAATCGCGGGCCGTTCGGCGTACTGATATATGTACCGATGGCAAATGATTTTCCGCGCTTCAGAATCTTCACTACCCGGCCCGGAACAGATTCGTTTCTGGTCGGTCCGTGTTCTTCCATGACCGCAACCGTATCGCCTTCCATTGCGCCCTGAAGCTTATACGGCTGAATCATGATTGACGGCTGGTTCTCACGATCCACATAGCCGATCCCCCGCCGGTTCACATGAACCACTCCAATGATGATTCCTGCCTGCTCACGGGTCATATATTTATTTGCGCGATCCCGGATCAGCTCCGCATCCTGCTCCATTTCATCCAGCAGCCGGTCAAACTCCGCATACTCCAGAGCGTGCGTCAGATTCAGACGCTTTGCCAGTTCGTCTCTGCCAAGTGTACGATATCTTGCGTTATTTATAAGTTCAAGGATATCTTCTTTCATTATGTCCATGATTTTCTCCTTTGAAAAAAACAACCGGAATGCTCCGGCTGTTTCTATGATCTTCAGACAATTCGAATCGCAATTACAAGAACGAAGAACAGAATGCCGAGAACCAGTGTGATATTGGAGATCACTTTCTCAGACCCGCGTTCCTTGACGTTTGCGAACAGATTCAGACCGCCGTTTCCGGTAAATGCGCCGGAAATACCGTCCGACTTGCCTCCCTGCAGCAGGGTAAGAATAATCAGCATTGCGCTGTCGATCATCAACAATGCATTCAGCATCTCAAAAACTCCTTTTTTACATCAGCCCGTTAATTATATCAGAGCGATGCTTTCAAGTAAACAGCTTTTCCTGCCCGCTTCAGCGTGCCTTTACAAGCTCCGCAAACTGCTTTCCGCGCTCTTTCGCTGCTTCAATATCCGCTTCAGACGGTTTGAATTTCACCCGCAGGCCTTCCTGCACATTGTATTTCAGCTGCGTGAGACGCGCCGTAAGATTCGGCACCGCTTCTCCGCTCCATCCGAAGCTTCCGAACGCCATTGCAGGCTTGCCTTTTTCAAGCGCCGCATGCAGACCGTTCAGCAGATTGGCAACCGGCGGAAGCGCTTCTCCGACAATCGTCGGAGAACCGACCATCAGTCCGTCTGCTTCGGTAATCGCAGCCAGAACTTTTTCGCTGTCCTTTTCTTCTACCATGTCATAGAGTTCCGCTTTCACGCCTGCTTCCTTCAGCCCGGCCGCAAGTGCCTGTGCCAGGATGCCGGTATAGCCATAGGCGCTGACATACGGAATGACTACATTACGGACTGTTTTCTCAGCCGGTGTGCACCATTCATTATACTTTGCAACAATCTCATCAATATGACTGTCCAGTACCGGTCCGTGTCCGGTGCAGATCATATCCACATCCAGCGTTTCCAGACGCTTGAGTCCGTTGACAACAAACGGGCGGCGGAACGGTCCGAGAATGCAGTCAAAGTAATACTTTGTCGCCTTCCAGTATCCTTCTTCATCACTGACCAGTGAGCGGAGCACTTCCTTTGTCGCAAAGTGGCTTCCGAACGAATCACACGGGAAAAGGGTCTTAATCTCCTTTGCATAGGTCCACATCGTATCCGGCCAGTGAAGGTTCGGAAGCAGATGAAATTCCAGCGTGATGTCACCGAGCGACAGGGTTTCCAGATTCTTTACCACATGGAAGCTGAAATCTTCCCGGTTCATGATCTGTTTCAGATTGTTGATCGCCGCGGCCGTTCCGACTACAGTGATTTCCGGATTCAGCTTCAGAAGCTCGCCGATGCCGTCCGCATGATCCGGTTCAGTATGATTCATGATGATGTAGTCAATTGCGCTGACCGGAGTGACCTGTTCAATCTCCCTGAGATAGTCTTCGAAGAACTTTGTCTTCTCAGTCTCAAACAGCGCAGTATGTTCGCTGCCCTTCAGGATATAGGAATTGAAATTCGATCCGTATTCTGTTGTCATGATGATATCGAATACGCGCATATCGAAATCTTCAATACCGACCCAGTAAAGATTATCTTTCAGTTTCAGGCTGTCCATAAAATTGTTTTCCTCATTCTTTCTGATACTAAGTATATCCCCTTTCAGCGGGTGTTTGCCATCAGATTGCATCAGCTACCGCCCGAAGCGCTTCCGCTTTTTTCCGCCCCCTGCCGTCCGGTTATAATAGGACTCTGCACGATACCGGCGGATCAGAGCAATCTCCAGTTCATTGAGCTGCTCCTTCCGGCATGGATAAATCTCGATCTCGATATACTTTCCTTATCTCCGATCCGCATACACATCACCATTCCCCTTCCGGTTCAGATGATTATGCACTCTCCGGTACACTTCCAGCGACTGGCCTGCATATACATTCTCATAACCGAAGGAAAACGGAAGAACGGGCTTGTGCCGGTAGATCAGAATCACATAGCATCCCGGATGGTCCCGGTAGAAAAACCCTTTCCGTTTTGCCGGATCACTCCGCCAGAGCGCTTCAAACCGCTCTGCACTGAACGTCTGACAGCGCGGAATGCGGGCAATTACGTACACTCCGTACAGCAGAAAGACGATCAGTCCGATTACCCATCCAAGAGGCGCTCTCACCGGCAGACGCATCACCATCGCTGCGCACATGAACAGCGAGACCAGTCCCGTTACAGTGATCACTGCCGGAACAATCCGTTTCCGATTCATCGTTCTTAACTGCCGCAGCCTTCGTGTTCTGTCAGAGCAGCAGATTTCATTCCACCGAATTCACCAGCAGCAGAACCTCATCCCGGATTGCCGCATTGACCGCCTGCGCTTTTTCCTTTGAATCCCGGCAGGTATAGAAATAGAATTTGATCTTCGGTTCGGTTCCCGACGGCCGGACCGCAAACCATGAGCCATCTTCCAGGTAGAAGCGGAGCACATTGGAACGGAACACTTCGTCAAATCCGTTCAGATAATCAATCACTTCCGTCACTTTGAACCCGGCCACCTCAGTCGGAAGATGCGAACGCAGGTAATTCATCATACGGCGGATCCGCTCTGCACCGTCTACGCCTGTAAGAATCAGATTCGGTTCATCTTCCGCATAATAACCATACTTCTGATATAAGTCTTCAAGTACCTGCCAGAGTGTCTTTCCCTGCTTCCGGTAATACGCTGCTGCTTCTGCCACAAGCATGCCTGCCGAAATTCCGTCTTTATCGCGAATCGCAGGGCACGCCGCATAACCGACCGATTCTTCATAGCCGAACAGATAGGTATAGTTGTTTTCTTCCAGATAGGGAATTCTGCCGCAGATATTCTTGAAGCCGGTCAGTGATTCAAACATCCGGACCCCATAGGAGTCTGCCATCACCGCCGACATATCCGAAGTAACAATTGACTTGACCATCGCACCGTTTGCCGGCAGAGTACCTGCATCCTTTCTTCCTTCCAGAATATAGTTCACCAGCAGATAACCGGTCTGGTTGCCGTTGAGCCATACATATTCTCCGTCATCGCCAAGCAGCTCGATCGCAAACCGATCCGCATCCGGATCGGTTGCCATCAGCAGCTCCGCACCGACTTTTTTGCCAAGCGCTTCTGCCATCGCAAATGCCTTCGGGCTCTCCGGATTGGGATAGCCGACGGTTGAAAACTCCGGATCCGGAACACTCTGTTCCTTCACCATATGCGAGCTGGTAAACCCGCGGTCTTTCATCATCTGGCTGAACGGAACCGCACCTGCCCCGTTGAGCGGTGTGTAGACCAGCGGAATCGAAAGGTCCAGTTCATCCCCGGAATGAATCGCCGCCGCCTCGATCGTATCCAGATACGCCCGGTCACACGCGTTATCCAGAATTGTAATCAGACCGGTCTGAATTCCCTCCGAAAACTTCATATGCTTTACACCGGTAAAATAATCAAGCGCGCAGATTTCTTCCGTCATCCCGTCTGCGACCGCAGCGCTGACCTGACAGCCGTCTTCCCAGTAGGCTTTATACCCGTTATACTCCTTCGGATTATGTGAAGCAGTAATATTGATGCCGGCCGCCGTTCCAAGATAACGCACCATAAACGCAAGCTCCGGCGTCGGGCGAAGATCCGGAAAACAAAAGGCGCGAATGCCGTTGGCAGCGAAAATCCCAGCCGCATACTGTGAGAACTCCTTTGAGAAATAGCGGGGGTCATGCGCTATGACAACTCCGCGGTTCATCATATCTCTCCCCTTTTTCACAATGTAATTGGCAATTCCCTGCGTAGCGCGGCCCACTGTATAGTAATTCATCCGGTTTGTTCCTGCCGCAACAATTCCTCTGAGACCCGCCGTTCCGAAGGCAAGATCTTCTGTAAACCGCTCACGGATTTCATGCTTATCATCCTGAATGGCCAGCAGCTCCGCATGAAGCGGATCTGATTCCGGTATACTGTTCAGCCATGTCCGGAATTTTTCCATATAATTCACACTCATAATGAACTCTCCTGTTCTTTTCTGCTGTGTTAATTGTAACAGACTATCCGCATTTCCCCACAGTTCCTGAACAGCAATGCACATTCCGGCAGACGGCAAAAAAAACCGCCGGACAGTGATTTCTGTCTGACGGTTTCAGGGTTCTGTTCTGCGGATCCCTTACGCCCTTGTATTCAGATAGCGGATGATGTTGGAAGCGTTGGGATAGGTGTCCGCATGATCGCTGCTGACCATGACCAGAGTCGGGGCCTGACGGATGCCGTACTGCTTTACCAGATCCTCATGTTCTTCGGCATCGATCACCTTGTACTGGAATCCGGTACGGTCCATCAGCTTTTCGACCATCGAACAGTTCGGGCAGGTCTTTGTGGTAAACAGCAATGCGGTCTCGTTTTCCGTATCCGTTCCTCTGATCGGATCAACTGCTTC
>JAFYGX010000047.1 GCA_017543025.1 Solobacterium sp. | reverse complement strand
TGTACTCCCCGGAAATACCGGAAGGCTCACTCGCCGGTGCAGCTGCAGGCGCAGAAGAAGTACCGCTGCCGCATCCGGCAAGCGTCGCTGCCAGAGCTGCTGCGGTGAGAAATGCAAATAGCTTTTTCATTATTTTCCTCCCTGCTATTGAGTTGCTAGTGTCATTATATTGAATTCTGTCCCGAAACAAAAGACATCCCCTTTCAGAAATGTCTTCCGCCTTAATCCACACGTATCCGCTTTTCTTTCAGCCGCTTGAGAATCAGCTCCCGAATCAGCACATAGAGAACCGAAAATAAGGGTACTCCAAGAAACATGCCGAGCACGCCCCACAGTGCGCCGCCGACCACGATCGCAACCATAATCCACAGCGGCGGCAGTCCCATGGAGTCGCCCAGTATATAAGGCCCGAGGATATTCCCGTCAACCTGCTGGAGAACCAGAATGAAGATAATGAACTCCAGTGCCTTGGCCGGAGAAATGATCATCAGAATAAACGCACAGGGTATCGCTCCGATAAACGGACCGAAGACCGGAATCATATTCGTAAGACCGACAATAAAGGCAATCAGCGGGGTATACGGGATTTTCATCAGCCCGCAGCAGATCGCACAGGTAATTCCGATGATAAAGGAATCCAGTGCTTTTCCGAAGATAAAGTTGTCCAGCATCTTCGCTGTCAGCCGGATGACATTGAACAGCGATTCTGCGTGCTCCGTTGAAAGAAATGCATAAACTGCCTGCCGGAACTGACGCACCCAGCGTTCTTCATCCAGAAGCAGATAAACCGCAATGATAATACCGACCAGAAAGCTGAGCACCCCCCTGACAATCGTTACGGAGTAGGACAGCACTTTCGTCACCACACTGTCCGGCCCGCTGACAAGCCCGATCAGATTCTCTTTCAGGGAATCATATAAGGAATACAGAAATTCATCCAGTTCATCGCGCTGGCCGGCTCTTCGAAGCAGCTGTTCCAGCCGGCTGATATAACCGTCCATGGAACTGGCCAATGTCTCCACGCTGCTGCTCAGCTGCGGGATCAGCACATAGAAGAACAGCACAATGCAAAGAATCAGAACAATCAGGGAGAAGACCACGGATATGGTGCGCTTCAGCTTCTGGCTCATGCCCGATTTCGCAAGCCACCGTTCTTCACACAGCCGCCGCAATGGGGAAAGCACAAATGCAATGCAGAACCCCCAGATAAACGGGTAGAGCGCTTTCCATACCTTCCCGACAAATTCCGCGATGTACCCCCAGTTCATAAACGCAAAACACACGGTCGCAATGATAATCCCGCTGACTGTCAGCGCTTCAATATGCTGCCGGGTATCTTCTGTCCATCTGTTTTTCATTAACCCAATTATATATCAAACCGGAACATTCCAGAAATTTCCCAAAAAGCAGATTGACAAATAACCAGGATTTGCAAAAATATAACTGTCTTTTATCAAGAATGAGGCAAGAGAGTCAGCTCGATGGCCTCATACCAGCCTGCTTGGGGATAGAACAGTAAGGTGGTAATGCTGACATCGATAAAGAAAGAGTTGAAATAGAAGATATGAAGCTCTTTCCCGCTCGTTGAAAAGACAGAAGAAAGGAGCTTTTTATTATGAAAAAACTGTATTTTACCTCTGAGTCCGTTACCAGCGGACACCCTGACAAAGTATGCGACCTGATCGCAGATTCCATTCTGGATGAGGCAATCCGCCAGGATCCGGATGCACACATGGCTGTAGAAGCTACGATCAAGGATGATCTGATTCTGATCTACGGAGAAGCCGGTACGACTGCGAAGATCGATTACGAAGGCATCGCACTCCGTGTCATGAAGGAAATCGGCTACATGGAAGATTACAAGGTAATCACCAAAGTCAACATTCAGAGCCCGGAAATCAACCAGGCTGTCGTCAACGGTGAGATCAGTGCCGGCGATCAGGGCATCATGTTCGGTTATGCGAGTGATGAAACACCGAATTACATGCCATACGCAATTGACTGCGCGCATCGTCTTGCGGCAAAGCTCGAAGAAGTTCGCCGCAGTGATAACCGTCTCCGTCCGGACGGAAAGACACAGGTCACCGTCGAATATGACGACGGCGTTCTGACCCGGGTAGATACAATTGTTGTAAGTACCCAGCACAGTGAAGACACCACACAGGAAGAACTCCGTGATCTGATTATCGAAAAGGTGATCAGACCGGTTGTCGATCCGAAACTCATCGATGAAAACACCCGCTGTCTGATCAACCCGTCCGGTTCCTTCGTTGTCGGAGGAAGCTGGGGCGACAGCGGAACAACCGGAAGAAAGATCGTTGTCGATTCCTATGGCGGATATGCGCCGATCGGCGGCGGTTGCTTCTCTTCGAAGGATCCGACAAAAGTTGACCGTTCCGCCGCATATTACGCGCGGTATGTATGCCGCAACATCATTGCCAACGGGCTGGCGAAAAAAGTACAGCTGCAGCTCTCCTATGCGATCGGAAAACCCGATCCCCTCTCTGTCAACGTCGATACCTTCGGCACCGGCGTCACAGATGATGACACCCTGCTTGCGGCAGTGCTGAAGACCTTTGATTTCTCAGTCTCCAACATCATCCGCGAACTGGATCTGAAGCGTCCGATCTATACAAAGACAACCAACTACGGGCACTTCGGCAAAGCGGATCTTCCCTGGGAACAGTTCCGCAGAATCACACTCTGAAATCCATTACAGGAAGCTTCGGCTTCCTTTATAATCTCTGTAGAAACGGGAGGTAGTAATCTATGCCGACATACAAACTGATGACACTGAATATGAAAAATGAATCTGTCACCTCATTCCGCAGACGGAAGAATTCCCTTGCAGAGCTGGTCAGGGAACAGGATCCGGACCTGATCGGCGTACAGGAACTGATGGATTTCATGATAGCAGAGCTTCCCGAACTGTTTGAAACCTACTGTTTTTTCGGCAAGGCACGGCAGTCTTCAGACAAGACGAATGAACGATGCTGTATTCTTTACCGGCGGGATCGCTTCCGGCTGATCAGAGGCAAAACGATCTGGCTTTCCGATACGCCGGATGTCCCCAGCAAATTCCAGGATTCCATCTTTCCGAGAATTGCGACCATGGCTGTACTGGAAGACAGAACATGCGGAATCCGCTTCACATTCGCAAATACCCATCTTGACCATCTGCTTCCCTCTGCCCGCATGAAGCAGGTCCGTGTATTCAAAACCGTTCTGGAAGATTACCGGGAAGGCGCATTTACCGCAGTAACCGGTGACTTCAATACCACCCTTGTTTCAAAGCCGCTTCAGGATCTGATTTCCGACCGCTTCCTGCACGTGAAAGATACAGCGCCGCATGACGGACGGACAACCATCCGCGGATTCATCCAGGCAAGTGCCTCCCGTTACCGGCCGATCGATCACATCTTCGTCAGCGAAGAACCTGAAGTGATCGCTTCTTCCATCCATTCCGGGATGGTGCTTGGCGTATATCCGACGGATCACTGCCCGATCACGACGGTCATCCGGGTAAACGACCCTGAAGCATCTGAATCTGAATAATAAGGAAATCCGCAAGGCCATGTCAGCTGTAAGGCATGGCCTTTTTCATTTTCTGCCCATAAAAAAAGAAGTCTGCAGAACCATGTCCTGCAAACTTCTCTCTGTTACTGTACGGCGTAGAATCCGACGCCTTCACTCTTCCAGCCGGCGGTGATCAGGAAATCACGCTCCTTGACGGAAGCGGTGTAATGATGCGCCCCAGCCTCTGCATTCGGATTATACAGACGGTACAGCGGAACGCCTCCCTGCTGATCGGTTACATAGAAGGCAATGCCCTCTTCTTTCCAGCCTACCTTAATCAGATGATCCCGCTCGGCGGTCGATTCCGTGTAATGATGATCGCCGGCGTTGGGGTTATAGACCCTGTACAGCGGATGAGAAGACGAACTCAGCGAATGGAACGCAACGCCTTCATACTTCCAGCCTGCCTTTTCAAGCGCTTCTTTCTCTTCCTTTGCGGAGGTATAGAAATGTTCGCCGCTGTTCGGATTGTACATCCGGTAAACTTCGATCTGATCCAGCACTTCAACGATATTGAATGTGACCGGTACGCTGCCCTGCAGGTTATTGATACCTGTGATGGTAACCGTCGCTTCCCCGATATTCACATTGTTCTTATAGGACAGCTTATAATCGGTTCCTTCCTTCAGTGTCACATCCCCCAGCGTTACCACCGGTTTCGGCTCAATTGCCTTGCCGGTATATTCCGCATTATCGATGCCGCTGATTGAAGTGTTGGCGATATCTTCCTTCCGGATCACAAATTCGGTTTCCAGCTCATCGAAATAGCTTCCTTTTCCTTCCAGACGGATGGTATACGTCCCGACATTCTTCAGCTCCGCTCCGGCAGTCTTGAGTGTATAGTCCGTTCCTTCCTTCAGCTTGATGCCGTCCATTTCCACAGCCGGTTTCTGCACCTTTGCGTTGTATACAGCTTCCGGTGCATAGGCACGCTTCATACTGTAGATACTGCCTGCCGGTTTATTGATTACCGGTTCGGTAATATCATAGCGGTATCCGTAAATATCGATTGCATATGCGGTTCTTGTGAATCCCTTTTCGCCCGTTCTGGTTTCGATATCAGGAATTTCGTTCGCATTTTTCGAAACAATCTTAATGGTATCCGCATTCCTTGCGTTCACTTTGAACGTTGATCCGCTGATCGGAATATAGTAGTCCTCATTTCCGGCTCCCCGAACTACCTTCACCGACATCAGTTCATACGTCTGTGTTTCCGGAAGTTCTCTCGGATTCACACGGGTTCTGGAATCTCCGTTGGTTACAATCAGATTCTCCAGACGGCTGTCGGTTTCGCTTAATGAAAATTCCAGCGCCACAAGTCTGTATTCCCCGTTTTTGTCTGTGACAGCAGCAGGAACCATCACAACATCGTTGTTATAGACCACATCAATCGCATGAACCACCTTGTTCTCATCCTGCAGAACGTCCATCGTTTCGCTGATTCCTTCCAGCATCCAGGTGGCATTGGTGGCATTCAGCCATTTGACATATTTTTTGAAATACTCGTCAATGTCTTTGATGTCCTGATCAAAATCACGGACGATTTCTCCTTTCATCGTTCCGAGAGAGAACTCTGACGCCTGATTCCAGTTGATCTTTTTCGCAATATCCGTATGGTTTTCCAGATATTTCTTTGCGACCGGAAGTTCTGCTGTGACTTCTACCGCAACATCACTGATACTGCGTTTCCGGATTCCGTCAATCGTAATCTTATAGCCCTTGCCGTTGAGATCATAGGCATCGTAGGATGTAACTTTATCCGTGCGGACGGTTTCTTTCTTCTGCTGATTGATTACCTCATTGAGCCATGGCTTCAGAGCCTCTTCTGACGCTCCGGTCAATTCGATGATTTTCGCCACTTCGGTTTCCCAGTAACCCATTTTCTGGATGGCAGTTTTGACCGAATCATAATTGATCGCGTCCTCCGGTGTTCCCATAGCTGTCATCAATGCGGTAAATCTGCCTGTTTCCGCAACCAGCGCATATCTCAGCATGGTCTTCAGATAGCTGCTGAGGAATTCTTTCTGCGATCCGTCCGGCATTCCTTTAATTGTTTCATTCATTACCACCCCGTAATCCAGCACGCTTCCCGGCTGCGTAGAAGGTGTAAAGAACAGGAAGGATCCGGAAGGTTTCAGCGATGTATATTCCACTTCCCCGTTTACACTGCGGTAGAACGAATCCTTTGTGCTCAGATCATCTGTTGCACTGCTGTAGAAAATCTTATCATTATTCAGAACATCACACACCGCTCTGAGTTTTGTCATATCATAATGATTTTTATCATCGATCTCTTCGGCTTCAAGATTCTTCAGCGTGATTTCCTTTTCCGCAACTGTCAGCTTTTGAATCAGATTTCCAAGATCGAAATAAGCGCAGTCACCGCCGTAACGGAACGCATTGATCGCAGAATTATATTCGTCAAAGAACAGATATTCCCCATTCTGCGGCTCTGACACTTCCTTCATGAGAGTGGTGTTCAGTTCATTCAGCGCTCCAATCAGCCCGCTCTTAACAAGCTCATCAATATTCGTGACCGTCAGGGTCGCTTCCATTTTGTTTTCACCGGAATTGTAATACTGATACATCAGGTCAACCACGCGCTTGCCGATCTCGAATCCGGTCATCTGCGGGTTCTTGCCGAGATCTGTAAGCCACTGATAATCCTGGCCTCTGCCCGGTTCCAGCTCCGGTGAACCGATATGATAGTTTGTGGTATCCGCAAATGCAAGCGTTGTTTCAAGGCCGCCCATCAGGCAGGTATCAAAATCAATAAACTCGAATTTAGCCCCGCTTTTGACCAGGTTATTGGTTCTCAGCGCATCGGCGATCTGATTGACCTTCATCTCAGTCGCACCCTCTTGGAACTGTCCGTCTCTGGCATAATCATCATTCGCAAATCCGCCGCAGGGTCCGCTGCCATGATCCCACAGAATGACGCCGTATTTCTTTGCCGGGGCATAAGTGATACCCCAGTTGATGAATTTCTTCAGGTTTTCAGAATCCGAGGTGTTCACCAGTTTTCCGCCGGTAACCGTATTTGTACCATCAGACAGCCAGACCATTTTGCTTCTGAAATCGGCATCCGCCGCATCGGCACCGTAAACCTCCCAGACATTAGTGGATTCCGCCGGGATTCCCATCGCAATCTGAGCTTTCCCTTCCGTAATGGTATATTTCGAATCCATATGCCAACGATAGGTTCCGCCGGTCAGTACCAGAACGCGTACTTTTTTGTCCTTGCTGTAACTGGAATTCAGAATCTGCATCAGGTTATGGGTCCCATTTGCCATTTCCCCTTCCAGATTCGATCCGCAGATATACAGAAGAATTGTGTATTCTGCTTTTTCCGGTGCTTCTTCTTCCAGCTCTTCTTCCGGCTCAGAAACTTCTTCCAGCTCTTCCGGCAATTCCTCCGGAGCTTCTTCTGTCTCTTCAGACAGCTCCGCGGGTTCTTCCGCTTCTTCCGCTGCCGGTTCTTCTGTTTCTTCTGCTGTTTCGGGTGTTTCTTCCGCAAACGTCGCTGTTAATGCGGTTTGCGTAAACAGTGAAAAACAGAGAAGGAACAGGAAAAACAGATAAAATGGTTTGTTTCGATTCCGATTCATGATGTCCCCTTTCCCTGCGATTTCTGCGAAACTCCTGCCCTCTGAATGATTCGAAAGCTCAATGATCTGTTTCGCCGATCGCTCTGTATGAACCTATTATACGCTTCCTTTCTCAGACAAAAGCACAAGAATATCAATTCATTGTGTGATCCTGTTTCCGGGTACCTGCAGCTGTCAGCCTATGCAGAAATACAATCAGATACACGCAGTAAATAAGGTGATTCCCTCTTGAGAACCACCTCTGTATGTTTGCTTATTTGCAGGCGCAGAAGCCGATACCTTCATCAACCCAGCCAAGGCTGATCAGATGTTTCTGCTCTTCGCTGACTGCAGCGTTCAAAGGTAATACCCGTTATAATTGTGAGACACTCCCGTTTGAGTACCGGGGTCTTTTTGCTGAATATGGTCTTATTGTACATTCCTGCATGCATATCGTTGATGATAATTTGTTTGTTCTGAAGCACAAAATCACAGATGATTCAAAACAGGAAAAACAAAATCTGTGATGGGATTTGCCCTTGATCTGAAGTTAATTTAACGTGATGGTAACTGTCCGGTCGCCTGATTTTTCTGCAGGAAATCTATGTGATTTAAGTACTGCTGTCAAAAAGGCGGAACCTCAGACTTTCTTCCCTGAAAACAGTCCTTCCATTGCGTTACCGCTGAATGCCTGATAGATTGAATCAATATGAAACCCTATGCTTATGTGCTGAAGAAAGATAAGACCATATGGCCGCGAATTCTCCGGCTCCTTCTTCAATTCGGAAGCACCCGGTTACTCCACGCTGACGCTTCCCATGCGAAAGGATCGCTCAGCGATACTTGAACCCTGTAAATCGTAATCCTGTCTTTTTGCACAACGTGGAACAATGATCAAAAACATGGAAATCTGCCCGGGAAACGTATACTATTTGAAGGAATTCTGTACTGCAGTTATGCATGGATTGGAGGAATCTATGAAAAAATCACTCGCCGCTTTAGTTGCGGCAGCCCTGATTTCCGCCTGTGGCAAGGCCGCCCCGGCTGCTTCTCCGCAGCCGGAGACGACAGCAGCTGCGGAAGTAAGCACAGGCACAGAGACCGCTGCGCCGGAAGAGAAAAACGAACTTCATACGGTGGACATGCCCGCAACCGGCATAAGCCTGACACTGCCACAGGATATTCATTCCCTGAAAGGCTTCCTTCTTTCGCCTTCGGATATCGGAGAAAAGGAGGTTGGCTCCGGCGTGGTCTTCGGTCTTCTTCAGTATCTCGCAAGAACCCATGAAGAAATGGATGAATACCAGAATCTGCTTCGGGAGACCGATTCGCTGGATACCGTTGATGAGGCTACCCAGGAGAAACTCAATTCCTTCTATACCACGGTTCTGCCGGTATTCGCCATCATCGGCGTAAACAACAGCCGTACCTGTGACGATGTTGCGGCAGATCTGCTCGGCAATGTCATCGACGTTTACGGGACCCCTTCCGAGATCGGCGAGAAGAACGGATACCGGTATTATCACCTCGGGCTCAACTTCGACAACCCGAAGGTCAAAGCAACCTTGGATTCCTTTCAGCCGGATCTCAGGCAGGAATATCTCGATCTTTCCGACGACATCAAGAAACACTCGGAATACTTCGAGCTGAAACAGCCGAAGTCTGCAGTCAGCTATCCGGAACCCGGCACGAAAATTTCCTTCACCGCACAGGATCTCGACGGCAATCCGGTCCGCAGTGATGACCTGTTTGCGAAAAGCGATTACACCATGGTCAATATCTGGAGAACCTGGTGCGATCCGTGCC
>JAFYGX010000046.1 GCA_017543025.1 Solobacterium sp. | reverse complement strand
CCGGGATACATGGCCTGGCAGGGGGAGAACTGGCTGGCCTGCTGTGATGATTACTGCGCCTATCTCGGTCCGGTGGGAGTCGAGGAGCTGGAAAAACTCGGCATCAAAGAAGAAGTGCTGAAAGACTACGCGCTGCAGGAACCCTCCTATCCGCTGGAGGTTGTGAACGAGTATCTTCGTAAAGACGGTGATCTGACCGGTTATCTATTTCGCTGTCTGCACTGCGGAAAAAACCGGTTATATGTTGACGCAAGCTGAATGCGGAATGTATCTGTGACAATTTGACAACAACAAAAATCAGAAGATGGGTGCGGAAATGGATATTGAAACAAAGACGTATATTGACGGTCTGAACAGTGAACGCATTCCCTGGAACAGGATGTTTACTGCCTACGGTACAGCAGACCATTACAGCGAGCTGCTGGCTGTACTGGAACAGACCTTCGATATCGAAGAGTGGAACAAAACATTTAATCAGCTATCGGACTTTGAACATCAGAGCACGATGTTTCCACCGGCTCCGTTTGTTCTAGTGTTTCTTGTCAGAATTCTGAAGAGACTTCTGCAGGAATCTGCAGATGATATCGCGGAGAAGCTGATCGGTCAGTTTATGTATTACACCGATGTATGCAATGATGCCGAGGCGATGGAACATGCGGAACCGCTGAGCCGTTTTTCGGATTTGCTGGATGACAAATATCTTTTATCTGAAGATGATCCGGAAGAAGATCTGCAGAAGGTGTATGGAGATCCCGATGCAGTTCCGGATGAACTCTTCTTCAGCTTTTATTATTATTCAAAGATCGTTCTCTCAGGGATTCCCGATATCCTGGATCAATATGGAAAGTTCTCTGCTGAAAGCAAACAGCTGCGGAACATGTTCAGGCAAACAAAGAGGTAATCGGGTACTTATACGCAGTATTATCAGGACAGATGAAGCACATGGCAAAACAGATGATTCATAAAAGGGAAGACGGATATGAATAAGATATTTGAACAGGCTGAACATTACATGCGTGAAAGTCTTCGGAAGGAAATGCCCGGTTTAGGACCGGAGGATCTGGAAAAAGACGGTGCGGTTTTTTACATGAACGGAAAAAACGGCACTGCATTTGACTGGTACGTAAACGAACACCTTCCGAATTTCTTCATCTTTTACAATGATAGGGAAAACCTTGGCGCAGTGAAGGCAACGCTTCATAACGATGGAGGGCTGACGATATATGTTTACGGAGACAGAGGCCATGCGGAACCTGTCAGTTTTGAGGAACAGATTGAGGCGACGGAAGAAGAACTGCTGAACCTTGCGGTAAATCTGACCGGTAATGCAGATGACAGGAGGGTATGGGATGCGGACATCCGTATCCTTGAAGCGGACGGAAAGCCGGAGAAAGATGCTGTTGAACGTTTCCTGTCGCTGAAGGAAGCGCATCAGCCGATGATCGAGCGGAGGAAACTGTTATCAAAGACAGTGATTGTGTCCAAAAAAGTGCGTGAAGGCGGATGGAAGATCGGATACGGTCAGCGTGATGAACCCACCCGGGAGAGTGACAGCGGATGGTATTTCTGTGTCGGCGATGAATCGGATGAATTTGTGAATGATCCGAAGAATCTGGAACTCTGGGCTGTCAATTCCGCGCTGCTGTATGATCCTGCACTGAATGAATTCATTACTGCTCCGTACGGGACGGCAATCGTCCGGGCCGCGTCAGACAGGTTTGAACCCGATGCACCGGGGAAGAAGATTTTTATTGAAAAGAAATAAGCGGAGTAAAGTCTGCGCATAAGAGGTATACAGATGAACGGAACAGCGGAAATCAGAACAAAGCGGCTGGTAATGCGCAGACATCGTCCGGAAGATGCAGAAGTGTTGTTTGAACGGTTCGGTTCTGATCCGAAAATGTATGAATACTCCGGATGGAATCCATACGCAACCAGGAAAATGGCTGCGGAAACAGTCAGCGGCTTTATACACAATTACAGCGATCCGACTTTTTACGGCTGGGCAATCGAGTACCAGGGAAAGCTCATCGGGACGATCGGGGCGTATGATTATGATCCGGAGAACAGCCGGATCGAAGTCGGAATGAGCATTGACCGGTCACAATGGGGCAACGGATTTGCGACGGAGGCACTGACAGAAATACTGAACTATCTGACGGAACAGGAAGGGATCCGGACAGTCACCGCATGGTGCGCGTCGGACAACACCGGCTCCATGAAAGCAATGCAGAAAGCCGGAATGGTACAGACTGCTGCTGAACCTGATGCGATTGAAGTGAACGGCAGGAAGTATGACAAACTGACTTACTGTCGGCAGCGCAAATCGGCGGAAGAGGAAAACGAATGAAATGAGATTATCGACTGTACAACATAATACTTCCGATATGGCTGCTGATCTGGTTTCCGAGCTGGCTGTGGTTTCTGGTCATTCCTGCAAACTGGCTGGTCGACTGGCTTGTGACAAGATTCGCGCTGAAGAATCTGGGAGATACGGATTATGGCTCAAGATCCATGCGGCTCTCATGGAAGATCTGCATTGCGGGATTTGTGTCCGATTTCGCCGGATCACTGATTCTGCTGGGTGCACTGTATCTGTTTTCGGCACTGGGAGAACCGTTCCGGCCGATTGAGCAGGGACTCGGCTGGAATCCGTTTTCAAATATATTCAGTATCCTGATCATTCTGGCAGCGATTGCTGTTTCAGGGTTCTGCATTTATTTTCTTGACCGGAATATCCTGAAGAAAGAAGATCTGACGGAGAACCAGATCAGGAAGACAGCACTTGCGCTTGCGGTAGTTACAGCACCGTATCTGTATCTCCTGCCGGCATCGCTTTTTTACAGAGGATTTTAAGGAGACACTGCAGGGAAATCACAATGACGTTTATTATCAAAAAAATGGAAACTGAAGACGAGATCAAAGGGAAGGCGTTTGTTCATTGGAAATCATGGCAGGAAGCCTATCAGGGCATCGTGGATTCCCGATACCTTGCCGGAATGACGCTGGAACAATGTGAGCGGACTGCTTATCGCTGGAGAGACAATATACTCGTCGCAAAAGACGGTGACCGCGTGGTCGGATTTGCCGGTTATGGAAAGTACCGGAATGAGGAACTTGAACATGCGGGAGAGGTCTATGCGTTATATGTTCTTGCGGAGTATTACGGAAAGGGAGCCGGTACGCAGCTGATGAATGCGGCTCTTGCGCTGCTGGCAGATTATCCGAAAACCGCAGTCTGGGTATTAAAGGATAACAGAAGGGCGATTGCGTTCTATGCATATTTTGGGTTCTGCTTTGACGGACGGGAAGAGATGATGGAACTTGGAGCACCGGTCGCTGCGGTCCGGATGATTCTGGAACGATAATTATGATTTGTAAGGAAACGTGCGATGAAGAAATATATTGCGCCGATAATCATGCTGGCGGTCTTTGAGACAGTGGCTGTCACATTATGGCTTACGAAAAATAATATTTTCTATCTGTTCAATTTCAGTTACATCGGATGTTCGATCGCGCTGGGTATGTTTTTATATATCCGGAAATATGAACATGCCAGACGTGTCGTTCAGCTGCTTGTCGGGCTGTACATGCTGATATATCTTGGCCTGATCTGCGGGGAAAACATGCAGATCGAGGGGTTCTGGTACTATCTGTTTACCGGTGTCTTTGAGGCGGCTACGATCCACTATGCGGTCGCAAAGATTTTCGGCCCGCTGATCTTTGGCCGCGGATGGTGCGGCTATGCATGCTGGACAGCGATGATACTGGATTTTCTGCCGTATAAAGTTCCGTCACAGCCCCGAAAAAAACTG
>JAFYGX010000045.1 GCA_017543025.1 Solobacterium sp. | reverse complement strand
GCAGCGAACAATACGTATTCGCAGCGGACGAAACCGCAACAAATTGATCAAACAGCATGATCTGCACATTCAGTACGCGGAAACGGTCCCCATTACGGAACGGATTGTCTGAAACTGCAGAACCGGAGATATCGGCAATACCGCTTCCGTACCGATCCATGATCCGGTGTTCCGCTGCAGATATTACGAACTGTCCGGGCATGATATTTGTATCCTGAATATAAATATCATCATCTATGGAACTTCCGACCGTGATCTGACCGTTTCCCCATGATGTTCTGCGAAACGTCTCATATCCGCTTTCATAAATCGACCAGTAAATATGTGCTGTTTTCCCCGTTCCCGGATCTTTAATTACAGTCACTGCCTGATGTTCGATTACCGGATTTTCTGCAAGTATTGTCCCGTAAGGGACCCGAAGCAGATACCGGCTCCCGTCCCGGTAAATGACAAATTCCTGATTGAACAGTTCGAAACAGCATTTTTTATCATGAATGAGGACCGCCTCTCGGCGGTCCGGTTCTGTTATCCAGCAGATCATGCTTTATGCCTGACAAGGATTGAGCAGCTGACAGTATACTTGCCGTCCGCAGTACTGATCCGGATAATCGCTGCCCCTTCGGATTGTGCCGTGACCCGGTTCCCCGACACGGATGCCACAGACGGAGAATCGGATGTAAAAACAAGATCTTCAGCGGAATAGCCTTGCGGCAGCGCTGTAATCCGGATTTCTTTTGTTTCCCCGGGATCTGCAATCAGTGAATAGGTCTGAATACGGATCTGATCACTTTCGACCACGGGTCCTTCCTCCTTTGCCTTCTCACGGTCTTTTCTGGTGCATTTGCTGACATAATGACCGTTCTCCATATGTCCGTTGATACCGGGAATAATGGCGCCGTTGTTTTCATCTGCCAGAACAATCGTTCTTGACAGTCCCGCTCTTCCGGCGAGTGTGTTCGGTGAATTGAGCCTGATATCGATTGTTTTATACGCTGTTATATCAGCACAGGTCAGCACGTTTTCATTCCCGTCCGCAAGATCATCGATCAGGTCGGAGGGAATGTCATTCGCCTTCATTACCGTGTGATTCTGTTCGGAATCGTAAAGGTGTATCACTGCATCCGCTTTCGCAGTAGCTCCGGCTTCAGTCGTAATATCCGCCAGCGGCATACCGGCCAGTTTCATATCTGCAGATACGCCGCCCAGAATTGAAGTGTTTGCGTAAAGAGATGCATTCGCCTTCAGATCACAGTCGCTGATCTGCCGCATATGTCCGTCCCTTATTTCCATACCAATGCAGTTGTCCTGTGTAAGCGTAAGCTGAGCCTTTCCGGTTGCACGGATCGTAAGCTGCAGCTGCATTGAAACTGTCAGTACCGGAGAAGCCGGAACCGGAACGGTTATTTTGGCAAGCGGGAGCGTGATTTCCGCAGCTTCATTCTTCTCCTGAAACAGATTCCGGATTGTTCCGAGAAAGTTTTTCGGATCAACACGCGAGAAGTCACCATACAGTTGTTTGTATGACTCCGCCTGCGCGCCAAGATTTTCGGATGACTGAAACTCCATTTTGAAAAAGCCGTCACGAATCTCTCCGTTCTCCGTCTTCCAGCGATAAGATGGCTTTACGGATGAAATCATAAGATTGCCGGTCACATTAAGACCATGCGGAGTCTTCTTTGTCACTTCGGCTTTGATTCCGGTGGCAGTAACAGAATACGAGATCCTGTATCCGTTGATTTCATGTGTTTTGACATACCCCAGGGTTTCAAGCGAAGCCGGATCCGCGGTATCCGCTGAATTATCCGAAGCTGCCTGTATTATGGTTCCATCAAGCGCATCAATAATCTCAGCTGTTGTAAAATCCACCACAAAGGAATTCTCAGCGTCGATCGATTCAAATACATCTTCGGCTTTTGCCGGTTCAATTTCAGCATGAATTCCATCTTCATCTTCAGCAACGTCACGAATGCGGTACACGGCCTCTGTTTCTTCACTGTTTTCTGCCGTACAGTACTGTCCCGGGCGGATATCTGCGTTTCTTTCAAACAGCGCAGTCATGTGTTCCTCATCGGTTTCCAACGGTGTTTCCTCGGTAAATTCAATGTCATCGGAAAAATCATAGTCTGCCGTACTTCCGATATCCGGCTCATAATTGATCCGGTCTGTGATCATTCCGAGGCAGTTCAGTGCCTCATTCCGGTCGATTGCTGTTTTCGGACAAAACCGCTCATTTTCATCCAGTGAGAACAGCCCTTCCGCCACAGCAGCAGATACATGTTTCGGAAATGCAGAAGCATTCAGATCTCGGATCCGGACATTGGAATCACCGCGTACATCGCGGTCTGAAAGATTCATCAATGTATAGGCGGTCCATTCCCTGGTAAGGACCTGATCCGGATCAAACGG